>NZ_CBCSDH010000013.1:0-53095 GCF_965138825.1 Avibacterium endocarditidis | reverse complement strand
ACGGCGTGCTTTGATGATTTCTTCAATCGGCTCTTGGGCTTTTTCTGTCCACATTTCAATCAAGAAAGCACCTCGGTAATTGAGTTCAGCAAGGGTTTTAAAGCAGGTCACAAAATCCACACAGCCCTTACCAAATGGCACATCACGGAATTGCCCTGCGCAGGTTTCTGTGACTTTATAAGTATCTTTCAAATGAATCGCAGAAATCTTGTCGATGCCTAATTTCAATTCCTCTACCACATTGTCATTCCAGGCAGACAGGTTGCCGAGGTCTGGATACACGGTAAACCAAGGGGAACGGATAATGTCATCCCATTTTTTCCAACGCGTAATGGAGCTCATAAATTGCGTATCCATAATTTCCATAGAGAGGGTTACTTGATTACTTGCTGCTAACTCAACCGCCCATTCCATCCCTTGATGAAAGCGCTCAAGCGTACCTTCATCTTGCTCTTCGTAATACACATCATAGCCTGCCAGTTGAATAGTGCGAATACCAACATCTACCGCCAGCTGAATGGCTTTTTCCATGATTTCATAGGCTTTTTGGCGTGTAGTTTCATCGTGGCTGCCAAAAGGAAAGCGGCGATGCCCTGAAAGGCACATAGAGGGAATCGTCACGCCGGTATTGATGATAGTTTGCACCAGTTCAAGGCGCTGTGCTTTTGTCCAATCTAAGCGGCTGAGGCGCTCATCGCTTTCATCAATGGAGATTTCCACAAAATCAAAGCCACAGGCTTTGGCGATGGAAAGTCTATCTTGCCAGCTGATATGTTTAGGTAAGGCTTTTTCATAAATGCCTAATTTGTGTTTTCTCATTTTGTTTTCCTAATAAAATTAGTGAAATTTTGACCGCACTTATGTTTATTACGCAAGAATAACTTCAAGGCCTAATAAGGTTAGCTGTTCAATAATTTGTGGATCGGCTTCTTTACCCGTAATGAGTAAATCTATATCTTGTAATTGGGTAAATAGCATCCCTACTTGTTTGCCTAATTTCGAGCTATCTAGTAGTACAACGTATTTTTCTGCTTTTGAGGAAAGTTGTTGCTCTGAGTTGGCAATAATCATATCTGTTTTGAATAGACCATCACGCGTAAAACCTTTACCGCTAGTAAACATAATATGTGCAGAGTAATTGGTTTCATTTTGTTGGTTAAGAGAGAGTGTTATTGCTTTTTCCTTATTATATTGTCCTCCCATAATCACTAGATCAGAGTGTCGACATTCAATTAGGTAATTAGCCAGAGGAATGTAGTTCGTTATGATTTGGACATCTTTTCTGCTTAGTTGCTTACCTAATAATTGCACTGTTGAACCACAGGTTAAAATAACACTTTCCCCGTTCTTACATAGCTGCGCGGCTGCTTTCGCAATACGTTGTTTTTCATCAAAGTGATTGATGGTTGTTTTTTCAATAAGGGGAATGGTTCCTTTGATTGCTTCTGCCCCATTACGAATTTTTTTTAGTTTGCCTTGTTGATCGAGTTTGCTAATATCTCTACGCGCTGTTGCTGGAGAGATATTTAATAATTGCATAATTTCAACAGTAGACAGTACATTTCGTTCTTCAAGTAAATTGAGCAATGCTTTATGTCGATAGTTTTCGTTCATTATATTTCCTTAATGATCACTAGAAGTTACTGCAATAATGAGCGAAATCCCCTGCTTTCACAGGGGATGACCAATTTTAAAGCATGGCTTTAAATTGGATATTCGGCTCTTGCTCAAAGCAGTCATCAAAACCTCTAGGATGATGGTATTCAATGAGGTCTTTATCCCTTGGATAAACATATTTTCCGCCAACTTCCCAAATGAACGGATGGAATTTATATTGTAAACGTTCTTTGCGCATTTTCCATAAGGCAATGATCTCATCTGTGCTTGCCATAAAGTTCGTCCAGATATCATGATGGACAGGGATGATGACTTTACAGCGAAGACTTTCTGCCATTCTAAGTAGATCAATGGATGTCATTTTATCGGCAATACCGACAGGATTTTCGCCATAGTTATTTAATGCAACGTCAATATCAAATTCTTTTCCATGTTTAGCAAATTGGATAGAGAAGTGGGAGTCCGCACCGTGATAAATTGTGCCACCAGGAGTTTTGAATACATAGTTAACCGCTTTGCGTCCCATTTCTTCATCACTCGGACATAGCCCTTTCAATTCTCCACCTTGTTCTTCTGCCCCTTCCACTGGAAGGGTAACAAGGCAAGTTCTATCAAAAGAATCTAAGGCGTGAATTTCAACATCCTTAATTTTCACTACGTCTCCCGGTTTTACTGTAATTAGACGATCTTCTGGTACGCCCCATTTTTTCCATAATTCTGTGCAATGCCACGGGCCTACAAATTTTACATGGTCTAATTTAGGATTGTTCACAATAGCGGCGGCCACATTTACATCAATATGATCGCTGTGGTAGTGGGAGGCGAGAATAAAATCCACTTCATTAATAGCAAAAGGATCAATAACCATTGGTGCTGCGCGTAAATTGGGCTGTAATTTACGCACGCCAGCCATATTTGCCATTTGGTGACCTCGAACCATATCTTTTACTTTTTTGGTTGATTTACCGCGGCTACACCATAAATCCATACATAAATTTGCTCCACCGGGTGTTTTAATCCAGACGCCAACGCAGCCTAGCCACCACATAGCAAAGTTACCTTCTGGGACAACTTCTTGCTCTATTTCTTCATTTAACCAAGTTCCCCATTCAGGAAAGGTAGATAAGATCCAGCTTTCGCGGGTGATTTCATTTACATTTGGCATAATCGACTCCTATAAGGTTTGTTATCTTCTTTAATCTTTTTTAATCATAAATAATCATTAAGGGTAAATAAAGATGATTTTCATCGAATTGTGACATAGATCACGTTTTATCTGATTGCATCCTTCTGTTTACGGATATCTTTCCTTATTTTTATTAGTTGTGATTTTATTTTATATGATTATTTTTGTGACTTTGCTCACATATTGTCAAAAATAATCTTTTTATCTGATTGTAATTGAGTATTATAGTCACGATTTTTGTCGCGTTAGATAAAAACATCTTTTCATAATCATTGTTTATTCAAGGGGATAAATATGGATACAATAATGCACTATTTCGGTATTTTTAATACGCAAGTCTTATCTAAGGCACCTTTCTTGTTAGGTATTGTTGCGTGTTTGGGATATATTCTTTTAAAGAAAGATACAACTACGGTTATTAAAGGTACGATCAAAACCATTGTGGGTTTTATGATCGTGCAGGCAGGGTCAGGGTTCTTAGTTACAAACTTCAAACCTGTAATTGAAGGGCTTTCTAAATTTCATAATCTGACAGGGGCTGTTATCGATCCTTATACCAGTATGCAGGCAACCATCCAAACTATGGCGGACAATTATGGTTGGGTTGGTTATGCTGTTATTGGCGCATTATTTTTAAACATCTTATTAGTTGTATTTAGACGTTTCACGGGCATTCGCACTATTATGCTAACTGGACACATTATGTTCCAACAAGCTGGTTTAGTTGCGGTATTTTATATGATCATTGGCGCTTCAATGTGGGAGACAGTCATTTATACTTCGGTATTAATGGCGTTATATTGGGGGATTTCGTCAAATATTATGTATAAACCAACTCAAGCAGTTACTGGTGGAGCAGGTTTTTCCATTGGACATCAACAACAAATTGCTTCTTGGATCGCAACCAAAGTTGCGCCAAAACTGGGGGATAAGACTGACAGTGTTGATAATATGAAGTTGCCAAAATGGCTACATATTTTCCACGATAGTATTTCTGCAACAGCATTAGTTATGACGATATTCTTTGGGATTATCTTGCTCTCTTTTGGTTTAGATAATTTGCAAGCAATGGCGGGCAAAACCCATTGGTCTATGTATATTTTAGAAATGGGACTAAAATTTGCTGTTGCAATCCAAATTATTGTAACTGGTGTTCGTATGTTCGTGGCTGAATTGTCTGAGGCTTTCAAAGGAATTTCTGAACGTCTTATTCCTAATTCTGTGTTAGCGATTGACTGTGCTGCCATTTATGCCTTCTCGCCAAATGCGATGGTATTTGGTTTTATTTGGGGGGCGATTGGTCAATTTGTTGCAGTCGGATTGTTACTTGGGTTTAATTCTCCGATCTTAATTATTCCTGGTTTTATTCCAATGTTTTTCTCTAATGCGACTATTGGTGTATTTGCGAACCAATTTGGTGGCTGGAAAGCAGTGATGAAAATTTGTTTTGTGATGGGGATTGTCGAGGTAATGGGGTCAGCGTGGGTAATCCAACTTTTGGCTACGCAAGGTGCAGAGTTTAATGGTTGGATGGGAATGGCTGACTGGGCATTATTTTTCCCACCAATTTTACAAGGTATTGTAAGTGTGCCGGGATTCTTCTTTGTTATTCTTGCGCTTGCTATGGTCTATATGTTCTTTGCTTCTCGTAAATTGCGAGCTGATGAAGCAGCAGCGGCTGCGGCAGGGAAAACATTGGAACAAATGGATGGCTACGGCAATGATGATGTGGTTGAGCAAGAGTTAGGTGCAGAAGTGCAAGCAGAAAGCCCAATGGGAGAAAATCCAGTACGCATTTTGGCGGTATGTGGCTCAGGACAAGGTTCATCAATGATGATGAAAATGAAAATTAAAGGTTATTTAGATAAACAAGGAATTGCCAATATTATGGATTCTTGCGCTGTGACTGATTACAAAGGAAAATTAGATGGCGTGGATATCATTGTGTGCTCTAAACACCTTGCCGATGAAATTAATGGTGGAGAGCGCGTTTCTGTACTAGGCGTACAAAATATGCTAAACCCAAATTCCTTTGGCGATGAATTAAAAGCGTTAATTAAGAAGTATCAGTAATTTGTGTATCCTGCCGCATTTTATCTAAGTGCGGTAGGAATTTTGGAGATTTTTATATGTTAAAGCAATCATTAATTGAAAATAATTCAATCAAGTTACATCAGAAAGCGGAAAATTGGGAAGAGGCGATTAAACTTGGAACAGATATGCTTGTTGCTTCAGGCGCAATAGAGCCTCGTTACTATGATTCCATCATCAATATGATCAAACAAATGGGGCCTTATATTATTTTATCACCTGGTTTAGCTATGCCGCACGCAAGACCCGAAGATGGTGTAAATCGCACAGCCTTTGCTTTAGTTACATTGGACACGCCTGTGCAATTTGAAGGAGAAGAAGAACCGATTAGTGTATTAATTACTCTCGCAGGAAGCGACTCTGATCAGCATATGCAAGGGATTATGGAAATAACTCAAGTATTAGAAGACGATGATCCAAATAGTGAAACAGGTGTTGATTTAGAAAAAATACTTCAGTGTCAGCGTGCCGAAGATGTCCATCTCGTTATTGATCAAGCATTATCAAATTAATTGTTAATTAGAAGGAAGAAATTATGTCAAAACCTTTACTACAAATTGCGTTAGATTCTCTTTCATTAGAAAAAGCTGTTGCAGATGCTAAACAAGCTGAAGCTTTAGTGGATATTATTGAAATTGGCACAATTCTCGCTTGTGCTGAGGGAATGAAAGCTGTTAGCACACTACGCGCCTTACATCCCAATCACATTCTAGTCTGTGATCTTAAAACAACAGATGGTGGCGCGATTTTAGCAAAAATGTCTTTTGAAGCCGGGGCTGATTGGCTAACAGTTTCTGCTGCCGCGCATCCTGCAACTAAAGCAGCTTGTAAAAAAGTAGCAGATGAATTTAACCAAGCTCATCCAGAGCTCAAAGTGAAAAAAGAAATTCAAATTGAGATTTACGGCAACTGGACACTTGAAGACGCTAAACAGTGGGTTGATCTTGGTGTCACTCAAGCGATTTATCACCGTTCTCGTGATGCCGAATTAGCAGGTAAAGGTTGGACAGCGGAAGATATTGAAAAAATGAAAGCACTAGAATCTTTAGGGTTACAACTTTCCATTACAGGCGGGATTGTGCCTGAGGATATTCATTTATTCAAAGATATCAAAAACGCCAAAGCCTTTATTGCTGGGCGTGCGTTAGTGGGAGAAAAAGGTCAAGCTACAGCGCAAGCTATCCGAAATGAAATTGATAAATATTGGTCTAAGTAAATTTTTAAATCTAAATAGAGAAATGGCACTTTGAATAGTGCCATTCTGGATTTTGTCTAGATACAACAATTGTATGCTTTGCGTATGTAATTAACATATTTAAGCAAGTAAGACAAAATTTTTCTATATAACGGATAAGTTTGTCAAGCAAAATTAAATCGTATTTGCATTTTATATGCGTTATCAATAGCATGTAGCTATTATGATAAAAATTATCCACTCAGAATTAAAACCGAAAAGAATGGGGGGAATTTTTATGTTTTTATTTGCTTAGACTTCTATTTAGCTTGATTTTCTAAGTAAATCCACTCTGCCACTTGTTTGGCGAAATAGGTGAGAATGCCGTCTGCGCCTGCGCGTTTAAAGCACAGCAGACTTTCCATAATACATTCTTTTTCTTTCAACCAGCCGTTTTGAATAGCCGCCATATGCATTGCGTATTCACCCGATACTTGGTAAGCAAAAGTTGGCACGCCAAAGTGTTGTTTCACGCGGTACACCATATCCAAATAAGGCATTCCCGGTTTTACCATCACCATATCCGCACCCTCTTGAATGTCTAATGCCACTTCTTGCAGGCCTTCATCGCTGTTGGCAGGATCGAGCTGGTAGGTTTTCTTATCGCCACCTTTCAGATTGGCTGAAGATCCCACCGCATCGCGGAATGGGCCATAATAATTCGAGGCATATTTGGCAGAATACGCCATAATTTGCGTGTTGATAAAGCCTTTTTCTTCAAGTGCGGTGCGAATTTTGCCAATTCTTCCGTCCATCATATCACTTGGTGCGACAATATCAGCCCCTGCTTCGGCGTGGGAAAGGGCCTGTTTCACCAACACTTCCGTGGTGATGTCATTGAGAACATAGCCGTCATCATCAATAATGCCGTCTTGTCCGTGTACCGTGTAAGGATCGAGTGCCACGTCTGTTAGCACGCCCAATTCTGGATAAGTTGCTTTTAACGCTTTGACCGCACGTTGTACTAAGCCATTAGGATTGTAGGCTTCTTCCGCCATCAGGGATTTTTTACTTTGATCAATCACAGGGAACAAGGCGATCACTGGCACGCCATATTTGACTAACAATCCCGCTTCAATAAGTAACTGATCTAAGGTTAAACGCTCCACGTTAGGCATTGACGGCACAGGTTCGCGATAATTTTCACCTTCAATAATAAACACCGGATAAATTAAATCATCTGCTGTGAGCTTGTTTTCTGCCATTAAGCGGCGGCTGAAATCGTGCTTACGCATACGGCGTAAACGGCGTGCAGGAAAGCCTGTAAAAATTTGTTGAGTCATCATTATTCTCCAAAATCTTTTCGTTATAAGGATAAGGGGCGAACACATTGGTTTGCCCTAAAACTGGTTGGAAAGAAATTATTCTTTGTTTTGTTGTGCTTCACTCTCGTTGCTGTCGGTGTCGCTGCCCGTGTCGTCATTATCTTCTTTCGGGCGATAAAAACGCGCAAATAATAACCCCACTTCAAATAATAGGCACATTGGAATAGCAAGCAAGGTTTGTGAAAAAATATCCGGCGGTGTAAGCAACATTCCCACC
The DNA here is from genome assembly GCF_965138825.1 of Avibacterium endocarditidis. NCBI lineage: Bacteria > Pseudomonadati > Pseudomonadota > Gammaproteobacteria > Pasteurellales > Pasteurellaceae > Avibacterium > Avibacterium endocarditidis. Next base: position 45,425 of record NZ_CBCSDH010000013.1, on the reverse strand, counting down.
ACAAAGGCGGCAACGATAATGTAAGGACGTTTTTTCTTCAAATCGTCAATAGTGGTAACCCCAGACCAACAAAGCAAAATAATCGCCACTGGAACTTCAAAACACACGCCAAAAGCAAGAAATAAGGTGAGAACGAAATCTAAGTAGCTACTAATATCCGTGGCAATGGCAACCCCTTCTGGCGCGGTTTTGGTAAGAAAACCAAACACGAGCGGAAACACCACATAATAGGCGAACGCCACGCCTAAATAAAACAGCACAGTGCTAGAAAATAACAGCGGATAAATTAAGCGTTTTTCGTGCTGATACAATGCTGGCGCGATAAATGCCCACACTTGGTAAAGCAAGAATGGCACAGAAATAAACACCGCGACAACACCCGTTAATTTCAATGGGGTAAAGAAAGGCGTCGCGATATTGGTTGCGATCATACTCGCCCCTGACGGCATTACGCTGAGTAATGGCGAGGCGACAAAATTATAAATATCGTTGGCAAAATAAACCAAGCCTAAAAAGACCAGCGCCACCACGAACACGCAACGTAATAGACGATCACGCAGTTCAAGTAAATGGCTAATTAAAGGTTGGGTTTCTTCAACAGTCATAAAATGCCTTTATGCTTTTTCTGATTGGGATTTTGTTGAAGGGGCAACATCAGCAAGGGTATCATCTTCAGGATAGTATGCACTGGTTAGCTCCAATTGAGATTCATCTTGCTCGGCAAGCTCTGCCATATCCGCAGGGGAAAGTGCGTTTTCTGCTGATGTATCACTTTGAGTGCTGTCGTGATGTGCGGTTTCTTGCTGTGCAATTTGTTCAGAATTTTGCACCGCACTTTTTAATTCTTGCACTTGATGCTCAAAGGACGTTTGCGTGCTTGCCGCTTTTTCTTCTAAATTGGCTTTAATTTTTTCCGCAGAAGCCTTTAATTCTTCCACCGTTTGGCTCAATTCAGGAGAAAGCTGCTGTAAATTAAGGTGTTCGGCTTTTTTGATGCTTTCCTGTAATTCCTGCAATTTTAATTCTTGGCTCAATTCATTTTGAACATTCGCCGCTAAGCCACGAATGGTGCGAACCCAGCCCATCACGGTACGAATCGCCACGGGCAAGCGTTTAGGGCCTAGCACCACTAAGCCCACAATAGAAATTAACAGTAATTCAGAAAAACCAATATCAAACACGGATTATGCCTGTTCTTTGTCTTTTACAGTTTCCGCTTTCGCTTGTTGTGCGTCATCGACAATTTTTTTCGGCTCTGCAGCTGTTTCATCATCTTTCATTGCGTTTTTAAAGCCTTTCACTGCAGTCCCTAAATCTGAACCCACATTACGCAATTTTTTTGTGCCGAAGAAAACTAATACAATTAACAAAACAATGAGTAATTGCCAAATACTTACGCCACCTAAACCCATTTTTTTACTCCTATAACTAACTTAATGAAATCGTGCCAAAATATAACTTTTTTATTCATCTTGAACAATAGACAATTTGCATTATTTCACATTTTATTGATTTATCGCCACATTTTGCCTATAGATAAAGGCTATGGCATTATCAGAGCTATAAGCCAAAGCACTCCACCGCCTGTTAATAAACCGATATTTTCCCATAAAGGTAAAGCGGAAAATTGCCATAATGTTCCCAAAAACAGCACCGTTCCCATTATCAGCGCAAGGGCTTTTTTCTGCCAGCGTTGCTGTCTTGCCAACTTTTTATTGATTTCGTGTAACTGTTGGCGAATTTGTGTTTGCTGTTTCAAGGCGTCCATTAATGTCGCGGGGAATTGGGGTAAATGCTCGGTAATATAAGGCAAACTGGCTTTTAAATTTTTGGCGAACGCTTTAATGCCCATTTGCTCATCTAACCAATTTTGTAAAAAAGGTTTTGCTGTATCCCATAAATCCAACTGCGGATAAAGTTGTCGTCCCAAACCCTCAATATAAAGCAAGGTTTTTTGCAACAACACCAGTTGCGGTTGCACCTGCATATTAAATTCGCGTGCCACATTGAATAAATTGAGCAATACCTGCCCGAAAGAAATTTCCGATAAGGGCTTGGCGAAAATTGGCTCGCACACTTCACGGAAAGCCTGTTCAAATTCATCAATATTAGTATCTTGCGGCGTCCAGCCTGCATCAACGTGCATTTGTGCTACGCGGCGATAATCACGGTTAAAAAAGGCGACAAAACTTTCTGCTAAATAGCGTTTATCGTTATCGTTCAAACGTCCAACAATCCCGCAATCAATGCCGATGTATTGTGGATTTTCAGGGTGATTTGGATTAACAAAAATATTGCCTGGGTGCATATCGGCGTGGAAAAAGCTATCACGGAACACTTGGGTAAAAAACACTTGCACGCCACGTTCTGCCAGCAATTTCATATCCGTGCCGTTGGCTTTTAGGGTTTCCACATCAGAAACGGGAATGCCGTAAATACGCTCCATTGTGATCACATTGCGATAGCAAAATTCTTGATACATTTCAGGAATATACAACATCGGGCTATCGGCAAAGTTGGCTTTGAGCTTAATGGCGTTCGCCATTTCGGTGCGTAAATCCAGTTCATCACGCAAGGTTTTTTCATATTCGCGGATCACCTCCACCGCCCGCAACCGATAGCCTTCGCTTGATAAACGGGGAATCCAACTCGCCAGCTTGTACATCCAGCTCAAATCCGCATCAATTTGTGGCTGAATATTTGGGCGTAGCACTTTCAGCACCACTTCTTTGCCCGCAAGGGGTTGTTCGGCATTAAAGCGAGCGGTATGCACCTGTGCAATGGATGCGGACGCGAGCGCGATTTCATCAAAATCTTCAAACCAAGTTTCTAATTTTCCGCCAAAGGCTTGTTCAATTTGTTCGCGAGCGATTTTGCCGTCAAATGGCTCAACTTGATCTTGCAATAATGCCAATTCATCAGCAATATCAGGGGGGAATAAATCTCGTCTTGTGGAAAGCATTTGTCCGAGCTTGATCCAAACTGGCCCAAGCTCTTGTAACGCAAGGCGTAAACGCAAACCAAAGGCGAGATCTTTATGCTGATTGCGTAGCCAAAATAAGGTTTTTCGCCAACAGCGCAAAGGTCGCGTATAGGCGTTGTGGGGCAAGGCTTCATCAATGCCGTAAATTAAAAAAGTGCGGATAATTTTGTATAAACGTTTGAAATCTTTAAAAGTCATCAGATTAAATTCGGTTCTTTTCAAGTTGAGCTAATTTTTGTTCCACAAGTGCGGTCTGTTTTTCCAGTGTTTTTACTTGCTCGCAAAAATCTGCAATGGCAAGGCTTGGCGAGATCACCGCCCATTCTTCCGTTAAACGCTCGCCGCAATATTGTTGGCTTTCGCTCAATTTGCGTTTTGCGATTTGACAAAAACCACGCAAAAAATCCACCGCACTTTGTGCGATCACATCGCCGACAAAAGGAGAAAGCAGTTCGGCAGGATCTTTTTCTAAAAATTCTAGCAGAGCGGTGAAGTCTTGCAACACTTGCAGATCCCCTTGAAGCTGAATAGATTGATCATTCAGATAGCGGGATAATTGCTGTTTGCTCGGCATTTTGAATAATAATTGAGCGTTCAGGCTGACCGCACAATCTACCTCGCCCTCATAGCGATTGAGCAGGTCGATACGTTGCGGTGAAAATAAAAAATATATCGAAAAATCAAACTGTTGCGGCTGGATTTTCAGCACCTTGCCGTTAAGTTTGCGTAAATAAATTTCGCTATGTGTGGTGCGTTTTAACAAATAATTGAGTAAGGATTCCAACGCACCGTTGAGCCATTGTGGCAGCATTAATTGTTGCAGGAAGTTCATTTTTTGCTCGCTTAAAATTTATAGCCACGGTGCAACGCCACAATGCCCGCGCTGAGATTGTAGTAACTCACTTGCTCGAACCCCGCTTGCTCCATCATTGTTTTAAGATCTTCTTGTTTCGGGTGCATTCGGATTGATTCGGCTAAATAACGGTAACTATCGCCGTCATTCACCACCACTTCACCGATTTTCGGCAAAATATTGAAAGAATAAAAATTATATATTTTGCTGAGTGGATCTAAAATCGGTTTGGAAAATTCCAACACCAACAAACGTCCACCGGGTTTCAGCACGCGAAACATTGAACGCAATGCTTTGTCTTTGTCTGTAACATTACGCAACCCGAAACTGATAATCACGCAATCAAAGGTGTTATCAGCAAAAGGCAAGGTTTCCGCATTGGCTTGCACATAATTGATGTTGCCAATCACGCCAAGGTTACGCAACTTTTCTCGCCCTACATTGAGCATTGAGGAATTAATATCCGCCAAAATTACTTGCCCAGTTTCCCCCACAATGCGAGAAAACTTGGCACTGAAATCCCCCGTTCCCCCTGCCAGATCAAGCACTTTCTGCCCTTTGCGTACGCCGCTGCAATCAATGGTAAAGCGTTTCCAAACACGGTGAATGCCAAAAGAAAGCAAGTCATTCATTAAATCGTATTTGCCCGCCACCGAATGAAACACGTTAGCTACGAGCTTTTGTTTTTCTGCTTTCGCCACAGTTTGGAAGCCAAAATGGGTGGTTTCTTGCTCGTTATCAATAGGATCTACGTTAAGCTGTTCTACATCAGTTTGCGCAAAGTGCGGTGCATTTTCTTGCTGTTTTTTGTGGGTATTGTTGTGGGAAGTCATAACCTTGTCCGAAAATAATCTGAATGCTACTTAGGATAACAAAAAATAGCGGATTTCTCCGCTATTTTTATTCGATGTGAAAAAGAAAATAAGGGCGAAAGGTTGCTTTCGCCCTTATCATTTTAGAACCACAATAAATAAGCCACTGTACCAATCACAAATACGCTAATGAGATTGAGCAAGATACCAGCTCGGATCATTTCACGTTGTTTCACTTCGCCAGTACCAAATACAATCGCGTTTGGCGGTGTGGCGACTGGTAACATAAAGGCACAAGATGCCCCTAAGCCGATGATTAACGCAAGGCCAAGCTCTGGCATTCCTAAAGATTGTGCAATGGAGATAAAAATCGGTACTAATAAGGCCGCACTTGCGGTGTTAGACGTAAATTCCGTTAAGAAGATGATAAATGCTGCCACCAATAAGCCGATGAGATAGAAATGTCCGCCTTCAATTAAGAATACGATACCATCAGCCAAAATGCGGCTCGCGCCTGAATCACGCAATACGGAACTTAGGGTTAAACCACCACCAAACAGCATTAACACACCCCAGTCCGTGTTGTTTTGTAATTGTTTCCAAGAAGCAACTCCTGTGGCACAAATCACCACCGCAGCGAAGAGCGCAATCACACTATCAAAGCTGGCAATTTTTTTCTCAAGCCCTAGTAAGGAAGAAAGCATTGGGTTGATTTTGCTGCTGAATACCCAGCATAGTGCGATCAAAACGAAAATCGCAAGGGTGATAATGCGTTTTGGATTAAACTCAATTTTCTCAAACTCTTGTTTGAAGTGAAGATTAAGTTTTGGTCGGAATACCATATATAATGTGCCGATCATTATTGGCAATAACAGGATCATTACAGGTAAACCATAACCTAACCAATCAGAGAATGTCAGTTTAAGTTGGGTGGCTACAATATTATTCGGTGGGCTACCCACGAGTGTTCCCATACCGCCGATACTTGCACTATAAGCAATCCCTAATAGTACGAAAACATAGGTATTATGCTCACGTTCTTTATCCATTTGGCTTAAAATCCCCATTGCCAGTGGTAACATCATTGCCGCGGTTGCGGTGTTACTCATCCACATTGATAAAAATGCGGTAATGGTAAAGAGATAAAGCACCGCCACCAATAAACGTCCGCCTGCTAATGCCATAATTTTGTTGGCAATCATACGGTCAATATTTTGTTGGTGTAAGGCTGTGGCAAGCGCAAATCCCCCAAAGAATAGGAAGATATTTGGATCAGCAAAGGCAACCAGCGCCTGCTTGGTGGTAACCAAATCCAACACAATGGCCAATAGCGGCACTAAAAGCGCAGTGATGGTAACGTGCAAGGCTTCGGTAAGCCATAACACGGCGATAAATGCCAGCATTGCTAAGCCTTTGTTCGCTTTGGGATCGAAAGGCAGAAAATTCAATAAAATAAAGAAAAGCACCATATCGGCAATAAGAATAATTCCATTGCGATGTGAGGTGGTTTGAGTTGATGTTGCATTCATAGTAATTCCTCTTTATGGTTGTTATTTGTGCTAACTTTTTTGGGTTAGCCATAAAGACAAGCTAACGTTATCAACTTGTTAATAAAAAGCAACAAAAAATTTGTGGTTTTGTGAGGCAGGTCAGAAAAATAATTGGGGAAATCGTACAAAGGGATAAGAAAAGGAAAAATAAGGACAAAAAAATAATGGCAAGAAAAACTTGCCATTATGTTAATCCTTAATCAAATTATTCTTCTTCGGTATCTTCTAACTCTAACGGCTCTTGCGAAAGAATAATGCCAGTTAAATCTGCATACACATAGTCTTCCGGGTAGAAAGTAACACCACCAAAATTCACTGGCACATCGACTTCCCCTTGCGTATCATCACTTGCGCCCACTGGAATTGGCGCAAGGGCTTGAATACCAATATCTAAATTTTCTAATTGTTGAAGTTGGCGAACCGCACCGTAAACAATAATTCCTTCCCAGCCATTATCTAGGGCAAGCTGAGCAAGATCCGCATCAATCAAGGCTTGGCGCACTGCACCACCACCATCAATTAATAATACGCGACCTTCACCGTTTTCTTCTAAAATCTCGGCAATTAAGCCATTGCTTTCAAAGCATTTTACCGTGGTAACCTTGCCGTAAAATGAGGTTAATCCGCCAAAATTAGAAAAGATCGGTTCAACAACATCAACTTGATCTAAATAAACATCGCACAATGTGGAAGTATCAATACACATAAGTTCACCTTTTTACGCTGAAAATGATTGTTCTAGTATATGCCTATTGCTAGCCCACTAGCAAGCCGAAACTAAAAAGTAAGTTGGTTAAAAGCGCTAACATCGACATTTGCCCAAGCATTGGACGCAATAATAGGGGATCTTGGCTACGATAAACATACAGGGCGTGCTTTACCAGTAAAGGATACACCAAAAGGAAAATAAAACTGAATAAATGATGGAAATTTGCCAACGCAAAAATCACATAGCACAATGCGCCTACGCCGAGCAATATACAATGATAAATACGCCCATTTTTTGCCCCAAGACGCACCGCAAGCGTATTTTTACCTACTTTGCGATCTTGCTCAATATCGCGTAAATTATTGATATTTAATACTGCAGTAGCAAAAAACCCCGTTGCAAGTGCGGGTAAAAAAATCATTAAATTTAATTGATGCGCTTGTAAATAATAAGTGCCACATACGCCCAAAATACCAAAAAACAGCAGCACGGAAATATCGCCCAACCCCATATAACCATAGGGCTTTGCGCCTACGGTATAAGTAATCGCGGCAATAATGGTAAGCCCACCTAAAAGAGAAAATGCCAAGAGATCCGCATAACTTTGATACGCAATGCCAATTAACAGAAAACCGAAAAATAAACTTGCTAAGATCACCGCAATAAGCCCTTTTTTCAGCTGCTGCGCACTAATCACACCGTGCTGAATACCGCGCAACGGGCCGATACGCTCTGCGGTATCACTGCCTTTTTGGTGATCGCCATAATCATTGGCAAAGTTAGAAAGAATTTGTAGCAACAAGGTGGTAATCAAGCATAACAGACTGATTTGCCAGCTAAATTTATGATCCCAATAGGCAAGTGCTGCCCCCATAACAATTGAAGCGGCGGCTAAAGGCAGGGTTTTTGGTCTTGCGGTTTCCACCCACATTTTAACAACTTGTTTATCCATATTTTTCACTTATCTTTCTAAATCCTGATTTTGGCGTAAAATATCCCACAGAATGGGCTATTGTACTCATTTATTTTCGCCATTTTAACTGTTTAAGGAAAATATGTCGCAACTTAATTTAACCCTTTCCCCTATCGGGATTATTCACACGCCTTATAAAGAGAAATTTTCCGTGCCACGCCAGCCCAATTTAGTGCAAGACGGCATTGGCACAATCCGCTTACTCGCCCCTTATAACCAACCTGAAGCTGTGCGTGGCTTGGATCAATTTTCTCACTTATGGCTTATTTTCCAGTTTGATAAAATCCCTACAGGAAAATGGCAGCCCACCGTTCGTCCACCACGTCTTGGCGGTAATCAACGCATTGGCGTATTTGCTTCACGCGCCACACATCGCCCCAATCCTTTAGGGCTTTCCAAAGTGGAATTGAAACGCATTGAAATCAATCAAGGCGAAGTGTTGTTGCATTTAGGCTCGGTCGATTTGGTGGACGGCACCCCTATTTTTGACATTAAACCCTATATTGCCTATGCCGACAGCGAACCCAATGCCAACTCAGGCTTTGCCCAACAGCCACCCGAAGCAAAGCTACAAGTACGCTTTTCCCCACAGGCTCAAGGGCAATTAATAAAGTGCGGTGCAAAATATCCACATTTTCAGCGTTTTATCACAGAAGTGCTACAACAAGATCCCCGCCCCGCTTATCAACAAGGAAAAACCTCTGATCGTATTTATGGAATGAAATTGTATGATTTTAATGTTCGGTGGTGGGTGAGAGATGATGAGTGGGTGGAGGTGATTGAGATTGCAGAAGAATAAGGCTAGCCTCACATAAAAAAGCGTCCAAATATCCCCAATTTGAACGCTTTCCTTTTTCCTATTCGTGTTTACATTAAGGCGTTGTACAGTAAACCTGCCAACACAGCCCCTGTAACTGGGCCTAAGACAGGTACCCAGCTGTATTGCCAATCCGCAGACGTGTTTAAGGTTTTACCTAGTAAGCCAAGGGTTAGACGAGGCCCAAGATCACGGGCAGGATTGATGGCATAACCTGTTGTACCGCCTAAGCTCAAGCCGATTGCCCACACTAAGATCGCTACCGGTAAGGCACCAAGCGAACCTAAACCAATTGGCGTTGGGTTTCCTTCTGGAAAATTCAGGCTTGCGCCAGTGATGTAGAAAATCACAAATAATAAAACAAAAGTGCCAATCACTTCACTAATAAAATTGCTAGCATAGTTGCGAATAGCTGGCTCTGTACAGAAACACGCGCGTTTTGTGCCTTGATCTTCAGTGGCGGAGAAATGATCTTTATAAAAAATATATACAAGTAGCGCGCCGAACATTCCCCCGGCAATTTGCGCGGCTACATAGCCTAAAATCATTGAAGGCGCGAAACTGCCAATGACCGCTAAGCCAAGCGTTACTGCAGGGTTAAGATGTGCGCCACTATAAGGCCCTGTTACGACCACGGCCACATAAACTGCAAATGCCCAAGCGGCAGTAATCACAATCCAGCCCGCATTTTGCCCTTTGGTTTTATTTAAACAGACATTTGCAACGACACCATTTCCCATTAAAATCAGTAATGCCGTACCAATAAATTCAGCCAGATAAGCATTCATAATGCACTCCTTTTTAATCTATTTTATGAGATCTGTAATTTTCTTTCGTTTAGATCCAAAAAGTGTTCTTTTGAATATTATTGGTGCGTATTCCATTATTAATAGAAAATCCTATAAAGCAATACTTTTTGTAAGGATTTATCTACTTTTTATCCAATTTGCTATCTGGATCACATTTTTAATTTATTGATTACTATTGAAATCTAGCAAATAACTCATCATAGGGAGTGGTAAAAATATTTTGTGAAGTGGATCAAAAATTTGAATATTTCCCATTTTAAACTTGAGCGTTTTCGATTATTTTCTTTCAGGTAATTCTTTCGTTTTAGCTCAAAACTAATGTTCTCGTGAGTAAAAAGGTGCAACATTTTACTTATCTAACAGACAAAAGAGGATCGATTATGACAGAGAAAAAATATATTATCGCTTTAGATCAAGGCACAACCAGTTCCAGAGCGGTATTGCTCGATCATAATGCCAATGTTGTTGAAATTGCGCAGCGTGAATTTACCCAAATTTACCCACAAGCAGGCTGGGTAGAGCATAATCCAATGGAAATTTGGGCAACACAAAGTTCCACCTTAAACGAAGTGGTGGCGAAAGCCGGCATTTCTTCTGATAGCATTGCCGCGATAGGGATCACGAATCAACGTGAAACTACTATCGTATGGGAAAAAGAAAGCGGCAAACCTGTTTACAATGCCATTGTGTGGCAATGTCGCCGTACTGCGGATATTACCGATAAACTCAAAGCAGACGGCCACGAAGATTATATTCGTAAAACCACAGGATTGGTGGTAGATCCTTACTTTTCTGGTACTAAAGTGAAATGGATTTTGGATAATGTAGAAGGAGCAAGAGAAAAAGCTGAACGTGGCGAATTGCTTTTTGGTACGGTGGATACTTGGCTTGTGTGGAAACTCACCCAGGGACGCGTACACGTTACGGATTACACCAATGCTTCTCGCACAATGTTATTTAACATTCATACCAAACAATGGGATGACAAAATGCTCGAAATTTTGGACATTCCAAAATCAATGCTACCTGAAGTGCGTAATTCTTCGGAAATCTACGGACAAACCAATATCGGCGGAAAAGGCGGAGTGCGTATTCCAGTGGCGGGTATTGCAGGCGACCAGCAAGCCGCTCTTTATGGACATCTTTGCGTTCACGCAGGGCAAGCTAAAAATACCTATGGTACAGGCTGCTTTATGTTAATGCACACGGGCGATAAAGCCGTACAATCGCAAAATGGCTTGCTCACCACCATTGCTTGTAATGCCAAAGGCGAGCCTGAATATGCTTTAGAAGGCTCAATTTTTATGGGTGGTGCATCAATTCAGTGGTTGCGTGATGAACTTAAAATTGTTCACGATAGTTTCGACAGCGAATATTTCGCACAGAAAGTGCCTGATTGTAACGGTGTTTATGTTGTTCCCGCCTTTACTGGTTTAGGCGCGCCTTATTGGGATCCTTACGCCCGAGGTGCAATTTTAGGCCTATCTCGTGGCGCAAACCGCAACCACATTGTGCGCGCTACCCTTGAATCTATCGCCTATCAAACTCGTGATGTGTTAGAGGCAATGCAATCCGATTCAGGGGAAAAACTTAAATCCTTACGTGTGGACGGCGGCGCAACCGCTAATAATTTCCTAATGCAATTCCAAGCTGATATTCTCAATACCCCAGTTGAACGCCCCGTGGTGAAAGAAGTTACCGCACTAGGCGCCGCTTATCTTGCAGGGCTTGCCACAGGATTCTGGAAAGATTTAGACGAATTGCGTGATAAAGCCGATGTTGAACGCACTTTTCTGCCTGATGACGATGAAGCCAAACGCATTAAACGTTACAAAGGCTGGAAAAAAGCCGTGAAACGTGCATTAGAATGGGAAAAAGATGAAGATTAATATTCCTTGTTAGAAAAAGTGCGGTGAAAAATCACCGCACTTTTTATATGGCTCTTTTACGCAATGGAATTTTTATATAGCCCTATCTTTTGTGGTACTATAAGCAGGCTTATTTATGCAAACACGATTATTTTTTATCATAAGCTAAGGATAAACCAATGAAAAAATTTTCACCAAAACTTACTTTAGGGGCAATATTAGTTGCCTGCTATTCACAAGCGAATGCGATTGATTTGACTTGTTCTAATGGGTATGGTTGTAATTTTACGACTCATATTTCTAAATCTAGTGCTTATCAAATTTACGAACCTCAATTTTCAAGAGAAAATACGCGTCTTTTATTAGAAGGAGAATTTCCTTCTGATGATAAAGCCTTCAATATTACCGTTCTAAAAGGAAATTATAAAAATAGAGCTGTAACTTCTAATGGAATAAATAAAGATGGAGAGAAGGTTGGTGGTTCACTATTTATGGTAATGGATATTTCTAAGAAAAATCGTATTACTTTAAAAGAGGGGGTATTCGCCACTTTAGATCGTTATCCTAGTGAGGGCAGTGCTATTCTTGGGCTTGGGCAAGGTGATACGGGAGTGATTGAACAAGGCGTAACATTGACAGTTGGTTCAAGCATTGAGCAAATTAATGGAGAAGATGAGTACGGCGGTATAGCAATTAATCTGCATCGAGGAGATTTAATCGCAAAAGGGGGAAAAATTATTTTAAATGGTTATGGCAGCGAGGGGATCAATGCCTATAATTCCAATATTCAGCTAGATAATTTATCTATTTTGATGAATGCAGATAGAGCAAATGCAATATCAAATTTTGGAGGGATAAATTTTAAAGGGAATAATTTATCAATAACAGGAAATCAAGATGGGCAATTTGCGTTTAGTCTTTCCAAAGAAGTTGAAGATCAAATTACTTTGAATTTAACGAATAGCCAAATTTCTTTAAATAATAAAAGCAAAGTTCTTGATTTAGAAGGTCCAACACGGGGGGATGAAACTAAGCTATTAGTTTCTAAAATGACCTTTAAAGATAACCGTATTTCAGCTGGTACTTTCTTTCATTATATTACTGAGAATGCAAGAAAAGATGCCATTGATCTTCAAATTAATGGTGGTGAAATTAAAGCAGATCGATTAATTAATATTAATGATCAGCATATCATTGATATGATTAGAGAAGAAGAACCTGATGCTCCTGAAATCACCAACAACCTATCCCTAAAAATCCAAGCCGATCAAGGCGCAAAATTGCAAGGTGTTAGCTATATTAACCCTAATTACGAACACGGCACGGTGGATTTAACCTTAAATGGCAATAGCCATTGGAAATTTAAAGGAGATAGCACCTTAGATAATCTCAGCGTCAATAATTCAACCGTTGAGTTTGAGCCAGATTCTGCATTCCACACCTTAACAATTAACCAAGATTTATCGGGCAACGGTGAATTTATTCTAAATTCCGATCTCGCTTCTGAAAAAGCTGATCAAATTATTGTCAAAGGTAGCGTAACAGGTGATCATCGTTTACAAGTACGAAACTCTCGCAACGAACCGAAAAAAGAAAATGGCAAAGTCATTTTAGTGAAAACCAATTCAGGTGATGGAACATTCAGCTTAAAAGATAAACCTTATGTCGATGCAGGAATTTATCGCTATGAATTAGCGAAAGATAATAATAACTGGGTATTGGCACATAAAGGAAAATCAGCCGATACTGAAGAACCGCAACCGCAAGGCGATGATGAGGGGGCGAGAACATTTAGTCAATATGCCAATAATGTGATTTCAATCCAACAGGCGGCGCGCGCTTATTTATATACACAAGGGGAAACAGTAAGCGAACGCGTTGGATTCTTGCATAACACGGAACGCTTAACCGGATTCTGGGTGCAAAATAGCAATAATTGGAGCGAAGTGGATTCTTATCAAACACTCTTAGCCAACACATCTGGCTTTAAACAGCGTAATCATTTGCTGAGCGTTGGTTATGATACGCATTTTGTCAATCAAGATACCTATTACTATGCAGGGCTTTATACGGGGCTTGGCCAAGGCAAAATTGATTTCGACAAAGATTATGGCAGCGCGAAAATCAAAGGCAACCATATCGGTATTTATGGCGGAATGCAGTGGCAAAATGGCTTATTCCTTGATGCTGATTACAGCTACAACCGCTTACGCTTAAGTGGTGATGAAGTTGATAAACAAAGCTTCAATGCGCATAGCTTACGCCTTGGTACAGGCATTAAATTGCCAATGTCTGCTAATTGGAGTGTTGTGCCACAAGCGAGCATATCGGCAACCAAATTCAATGGTAACACAACTTATCGCAGCAAATTGGGCGCTCAATTTATGGGAAATATTGCATTTTCATCGCTTAGCCTAAAACCTTATGCCGGAATTTATTGGCTAAATGATTTTGGCTCAAGCGATATTGTTATCAATCAACATAAAGCCGATATTCAATCATTCGGCAACCGCGCTCAGTTTGAATTAGGTACAGCACTGCAAACCACATTGGGTTCTTTCGATGTATCAGTGAAAAATCAAATGGGAAGCCGTTATAGAGAGAATGTACAGCTAAATTTGGGGTATAGCTATCAATGGTAATGAGCTAAAAATAAAAGTGCGGTGCTTTTTTATTAAATTTTTAAACCGCATATAAGAGAAAAGGCAACGTATTAATATTTACTTGAACGTTGCCTTTTTAGTACGAAATATATTAAGCCTTATTTCACAAACTCACTAAAGGTCAATTCATAGTGATCCCCATCTTTATCGTAGGAAATATAGCGCGGGAATTGTTCGCCTGCGTATTTTTTCACTACAAAAGATTTTTCACCCGTGCGGAATTGATAGGTGATTTCGGTGTGCGATTGATTATCTCGCGTTACTTTTCGTTCGCTTTTTTTCACCAATACATTTTTCATTGGATACAATTTTTTGCCGTTAGTAATTTGGAAATTTTGTGGCAATTTATCGTAATAGCTAAGCTGGAACGCCACAGTGAATAAATCAAAGGTTGGCATTTCAAGTGGCTCGCTTTTCAAACCGTTTTTCACTTTACCATAAGCAATTTCATTACCTTTTATGATCGTTTTGGCATAAGGCTTACCATTACGCACATCTTGGTAATTGGTCATTTTAAAATCCGTTTTGCTTTGTGTCCCAACGGATTTAAATTCAATGTTATACAGCGGAATATTGATCTTAGCATCAACGCGATATTGCGATCCGTTGGCGTTAAAATGCACATAAGCAGGCATTAAATAATTTGAGCTGTATTTGATATTGGTATCTAAATTTGCCCACGCATTAGGCAAAGCAAACAAGCTAAGCAAAAGCACTTTGAATCGTTTCATTAAAATTCCTTCTAATACTAATTAAATGAAGTGTTTATTTAGATTGCATTGCGAAACAATAGTTCATTACAAAAGAAAGTGCGGTGAAAATTAGGCGAATTTTTCGCCTAATTTATGATTAAAATAAAATCGCGATAAGTATTAAAGGGCAACAAAACCGATAGCTTTGTACACCGCATCTAATGTGGCTTTCGCGCGTGCTTGTGCTTTTTTCGCCCCTTCGGCAGCGATTTTATGCAATAAAGCTTCATCATTACGGAAATGGTGGTAGCGTTCCTGCAACTGGGTGAGCATTGCAGACACTTCATCGGCAACGGCGGTTTTTAAATGACCGTACATTTTGCCTTCAAATTCTGCTTCTAATTCGGCAATGCTTTTGCCAGTAATCCCCGCCAAAATATCTAACAAGTTAGACACGCCCGCTTTATTTTTTACGTCATAACGAATTACAGGTGGCTCATCAGAATCCGTTACCGCACGTTTAATTTTTTTCACCACAGATTTTGGATCTTCTAATAGACCAATCACGTTGTTGCGATTTTCGTCTGATTTCGACATTTTTTTCTCTGGCTCAAGTAATGACATCACGCGTGCGCCCGCTTTCGGAATAAATACTTCTGGAATGGCAAAATGTTCGCCATAAAGCGCGTTGAAGCGCTGTGCAATATCACGGGTGATTTCTAAATGTTGTTTTTGATCTTCCCCCACTGGCACTTGATTGGTTTGGTAAAGCAAAATATCTGCTGCCATTAAAACAGGATAGGTAAATAATCCAACATTCACATTTTCGGCGTGGCGTGCGGATTTATCCTTAAATTGGGTCATACGCCCCATTTCGCCAAAATAGGTGTAACAATTTAGCACCCACGCAAGCTGAGCGTGTTCTGGAACGTGCGATTGAATAAAAATCGTGCTTTTTTCAGGATCAATGCCGCAAGCTAAATACAACGCTAGCACATCAAGGGTAGCAGAATGTAATTTTTGCGGATCTTGACGCACTGTGATGGCGTGTTGATCCACGATACAAAACAGGCATTCATAATCATCTTGCATTTTCACCCATTGGCGTAACGCGCCAAGGTAGTTACCAATAGTCAATTCACCAGAAGGCTGAACGCCACTAAATACGATAGGTTTGGTCATTGTTATATCCTTTTTAATTCATATTAAACAATTTGCAGAATTTGCGCGAAATCATCAAAAACCCAATCAGGGTGCGCTTCTGCAATAGGAATATTATAGTTGTAGCCGTAGGTTAATCCCACCACAGGGCAGCCTGCGGAAGTGGCGGCAATGATGTCATTTCTTGAATCACCCACAAATAAAATTTGTTTTGGGTATAAGCCGAATTTACCGCATAAGTAATACAATGGCGCAGGGTGTGGTTTGATTTGCGGTAAGGATTGCCCGCCCAAGGTTTCGCTAAATAAATGATCAATACCAAAGGCTTTTAGCACAGGGAGAACGTGTTGCGTTGGCTTATTGGTTACCACGGCTAAAATAAAGCCACGCGCTTTTAACTCAGTCAGCGTTTCTTTCACATTAGGATATAAACGGCTGAGATTACACAGATTTTCGCCATAATAAAAATTAAAGCGGGTTTTTACTTGCTCAATTTCTACCGCACTTAATGTTTTGCCTGTTTGTGCAGCAGCCCATTCCAATGCGCGTCCAATCAATACGCCCGCGCCATTGCCGATCCAAGTTAGCACCAATTCTTCAGGGGCTGGTGGTAAATCCACTTCACTTAATGCAGAATTCACGGAAAGCGCTAAATCAGGCAGGCTGTTTACTAGCGTGCCGTCTAAATCGAAACCAATCAGTTTAAATTGTGATGCCATTATTTGCTTACCTTACTTAATTCTTGACGCATTTCGTCAATCACTTTTTGATAATCTGGTTGATCGAAAATTGCTGATCCAGCCACAAAGGTATCCGCCCCTGCGCGTGCAATTTCCGCAATATTGTTTACTTTCACCCCACCATCGACTTCCAAACGAATATCCAAACCGCTTTCATCAATGCGTTGGCGAGCTTGTTTTAATTTTTCCAACGTCGCAGGAATAAAAGACTGACCGCCAAATCCTGGGTTTACCGACATCAGCAAGATCATATCCACTTTATCCATCACATAATCCAAATAGCTCAGTGGCGTAGCGGGATTAAACACTAAGCCTGCTTTACAGCCATTATCACGAATAAGTTGCAATGAGCGATCAATATGCTCTGTGGTTTCAGGGTGGAAAGTGATGTAATTCGCCCCAGCTTTGGCAAAATCAGGGATTAAACGATCCACCGGTTTCACCATTAAATGCACATCAATGGGCGCGTTAATGCCATAATCACGCAGGGCTTTGCATACCGCAGGGCCAAAGGTTAAATTCGGCACATAATGATTATCCATTACATCAAAATGAATTAAATCTGCACCGCACTTTAGCACGTTTTCCACGTCTTCGCCCAAGCGGGCTAAATCCGCTGATAAAATAGATGGCGCAATTAAAAAAGGTTTCATTTTATCCCTCTAAATAGGCTGAAAATAAGTGTCGATAGTGTACTACTTAATAAGGCAAAGTTTAAGGAAATTTGCCCTTTGCGATTGATTATTTTCACCTGTGGCTTTTATAATCGCCATTTTGAATCATTAGGGGATCACAAAGGGAAAGCAATGGAATTTTATCTACAAGGCTTTTTAATGTGCTTTGGGCTTATCGCCACCATTGGCGCACAAAACACATTTTTACTTAAACAAGGCTTGCTCAAACAGCACGTTTTCGTGCTTTGTGTACTATTTTTTCTCTGTGATTGCTTGTTATTTTCCCTTGGCGTGTTTGGTTTAGGGCATTTCATCAGCCAAGAAAAAATCGCCAGTGTGGTATTAGCCTTAGTGGGGGGATTATTTTTGCTGGTTTATGGTGGCCGCGCTTTCCTTTCCGCTTATCGCAACAACACCGCGCTCGCCTTAGAACAAGGGGCAAGCTTATCCCTTAAAAGAACGGTGGCGATCGCCCTCGCACTCACTTTTCTTAATCCACACGTTTACTTGGATACCATTGTTATCGTAGGCGGTATTGCTGGCACCTTAAGTATTGAGCATAAAACCGCGTTTCTAATCGGCACGATTTCCGCGTCAGGATTATGGTTTTTCAGTGTGGGCTATGGCGCAAGATTGCTGATCCCCTTTTTCCAAAAAGCAATCACTTGGCGTTTGTTGGATTGCTCAACTGGGATCATTATGTGGTTTATTGCCTTTAGCTTGATTAAATATGCTTTGGCATAAAATAGAAAGAACAAAAATAACAATCCGCACGTAAAACGTGCGGTTTTTAGGCTACCCTATAAGGGCCTAGGACTTCACATGCCCCTCAAGGGGCATGTGAAAAACTGACAACCGCACAATAACTCTATGGATTACCCCTTAAAGGGGTCTACATATTCTTTCTTCGATAAACTATCTGAAATCATATCTTCCTTCTCTTGATTCCTGATATATTCTTCTACTACCTTCGTATTTAGACCCACTGTACTTAATAATACCCTTTCGCCCAAAAATTCCGACTTCCATACTTATATTTTAAATTCGCATGTCTTTCGAATATCATTAGCGATGACTTCCCTTTCAGATAACCCATAAAACTCGATACTGCCAATTTCGGGGGGATCNTGACTAACATATGAATATGANCTTTCATCGCATGTGCTTCTAGGATTTCTACATTTTTGTAAGTACATAACTGCCTTAAAATACCGCCTATATCTACTCGTAATTTTCCATAAATTGCCTTTCTTCTATACTTCGGAATAAAGACAATATGATACTTACAGTTCCATCTTGTATGTGATAGACTTCAATCGTCATTGGATTTACTTGCCATGACTTATCCTCCTATATTCTGAATTTTGGTTGTCTGCCTTATTCATTATAGGAGGACTTTTTTATTCTGTTCACCGCTTAAGCTTTTTGATTCCATACGCATAGCGTATGGTTTTATAGCTAGACTTTGTCTAGCTATAATGAAAAAGGGCGATAGCATTCGCCCTTATTTGGGAGGGATTATTTTCTTACGGCAATCGCTTCAATCTCTAAACCCACATCTTTTGGCAATCGAGCCACTTCTACGCAAGAACGCGCAGGGAAATTAGGGTGATTATTTTCTTTAAAGAAACGTTCATATTCTGCATTTACTGTAGCAAAATCATTCAAGTCTTTAACAAAAACTGTCGTTTTCACAATATCAGCCACAGTTAAACCCGCTTGTTCAATAATAGCTTTCACATTTTCTAAAGATTGGCGTGCTTGAGCCACAATATCCACCGGCACTTCACCTGTTGCAGGATTTACCGGAATTTGCCCAGAAGTTAGCACTAAATTGCCTAAATCCACCGCTTGTACATAGGGCCCAATCGCCACTGGCGCTTTTTCGGTATGAATAATTTTTGTCATTTTATTTCCTTTTATTGAATGAAAAGATGGTTTTATTCTATGCAATCTTGCCGAAAACTGAAAGGAAAATCTATTTATAATGGGAGATTAATCTCCCATTATATTTGATATTTTGGTATCAAAAATCTTCTTCATGTCCCCTTACACACCATTTTCCCCACCAAAAAATCAATCACCGCCGCTACGCGTTTAATCTTTTGGCTGGCTTGTGGGTAATACAAATAAACAGGTGGATAATTGCGCCAATAGTCGGTTAATACAGGGATAAAGTCGTTTTTATCGGGCAATTGCTGATGAATGGACGTGAATAAACGCCCGATGCCCAAGCCAGCGCGCACGCCGTCTGCGATGGTGTCGATGTCGTTGCAGATGATTGGCGTAGGCATTTCCACGCTTGCGCTTTCGCCGCCTTGTTCCAAAATCAGCGGCAGGATTTGTCCTGTGGTGATGAAGCGATAGCCGATCAGTCGGTGTTGATGCAGGTTATCTCTTTGCGGTTCGCCATATTGTTGCAGGTAATTTTTGGAAACATATAGCCCCTCTTGGAAAGATGGCAGTAATTGACGCGCTACCATATTTTCATCAATTTTATCGCCAAAGCGAATGCCCAAATCATAGCCTGCTTGTACCAAATCCACCGTACCGTCATAGACGGAAATGTCCAAGCAAATATGCGGATAACGCTGGTTAAATTCGGCTAAATAAGGCTGAATAATCAAACGGTACGCAAAACGCGAAAGGGTGATTTTCACCAAGCCTGCGGGTTCGTGTTCTTCGATGATCAGCGCGTCAAAGCTGTGTTCCAGCTGTGCCATTAATGAACCCGTTTGGTTCAACAATCGTTGTCCCGCATCCGTTAGCACCACACGCCGAGTGTTTCGCCAAAACAGTGGCATATCCATTTTTTGTTCCAGCAATTTCAATGCCTGACTAGCAGAAGGTGTGGTCATTCCCAATGTGCGAGCCGCTTCGCTGATGCTGCCAGCACGGGCAATGGCGTGGAAAATACGCAGTTGTTGGTAGGTTGAGCTATCCATTGTTAGTTTTTACCTAATTCTGTTTTAGTTATTGTTAGTCTAGTTTAATCAATGGCGCAAGTCTATACTACGCATCAAATTCATTCAGAACGCAATAAGGAACAAAAATGAACTCAGTATTAATTATTTCAGGACACCCCGATTTAGAGCATTCTGTGGCGAATCGTG
Source organism: Avibacterium endocarditidis (assembly GCF_965138825.1). NCBI lineage: Bacteria > Pseudomonadati > Pseudomonadota > Gammaproteobacteria > Pasteurellales > Pasteurellaceae > Avibacterium > Avibacterium endocarditidis. The sequence goes on along the minus strand of NZ_CBCSDH010000013.1, from coordinate 25,008 downwards.
AAATTCTCGCTCAACTCGAAAAAGCCTTGCCACAAGCCGAAATAGTGCGTTTGGACTTGGTTTATCCAAATTACCAAATTGATGTGGCGGCGGAGCAGAACCGCTTGCTCAATGCGGACACAATCGTGTTGCAGTTCCCTTTTTATTGGTATAGCTATCCTGCACTGTTGAAAAAATGGGTGGACGATGTGTTTGTGTATGGCTTTGCGCACGGCAGCACGGGCGGCAAATTGGCGGGCAAAAAATTGCTTATCTCTTTCACCACGGGCGCAGCGGCGGAGCAATATCAGCCTGACGGTGCAATGCATCACACAGTAGAACAATTTTTACCCGCATTTCAACAGCTTGCGAACCTTTGCCAAATGCAGTGGCTACCGCCTGTGTATTCCAATGGAATGATGATAATTCCGAATGTCAGCACTGCGGAACAGCTTGCAGCAGTGCGTGAGAAAGCCCTTGATCACGCAACACGCTTAGTTAAAACCATTCAAGATTAAGGAAAGTGCGGTATGTTTTTAGTACAAATTTCATTAGATCCCACAAATAACACCGTGAATGCCTTGTTAGAAGAGCATCGAGCTTGGCTGAAAAAGTATGCGGAAGCGGGCGTATTCCTGCTATTTGGCCCATACGCAGATCACAAAGGCGGTTTGATTATCGTCCAAGTGGAAAATGAAGCCGCTTTGCAAGCGATTCTGGCGGAAGACGTGTATTTCCATAAACAGTTAGCGGATTATCAGGTTCGTGAGTTTGCTGCCAAATTTATCGCAAATGATTTAATAGAAATGGCAAATTAAGCGAAATCACGCCAAACAAGCTTTCAGACGGCCTTATCAAATGCTTATGCCGTCTGAAAAAAAGAAATAAAAATCTCATAAAATTTGCCCGCACTTAACATTTGGTCAAATCTTTCTCTCTCGCAAAATAGGAGCAAAAAATGCAAAATATTCAAGATAAAGTCGTCATCATCACAGGCGCATCATCAGGTATTGGCGAAGCCACCGCCTATAAACTGGCAGCAGCAGGCGCAAAAATCGTCTTGGGCGCGCGCCGTGAAGACAAGCTCAAAGCCATTGCCGACAAAATCGCGCAAAACGGCGGTGAAGCCGCTTACCGCGTGACGGACGTAGTCAAAGCCGAAGACAATCAAGCCCTTGTACAGCTTGCCAAAGACCGTTTCGGCAAAGTCGATGCCATCTTCCTCAACGCAGGCCTCATGCCCAGCTCGCCGCTTTCCGCATTGGAAACCGGCAATTGGAATGCCATGGTGGACGTGAACATCAAAGGCGTATTGAACGGCATTGCCGCCGTCTTGCCCACTTTTGAGGCACAAAAATCAGGGCATATTCTCAGCACCTCATCAGTGGCAGGGCTGAAAGTCTATGCAGGCGCGGCGGTATATTGCGGCACCAAATGGGCAGTAAAAGCCATCATGGAAGCCTTGCGGATGGAATCCGCCCAAGCGGGCACCCATATCCGCACCACCACCCTCTATCCTGCCGCCGTGCAGTCAGAATTGGTCGCAGGCATCACCAACGAACAGGTTTCCAAAGGCTATCGTGAACTGTACGACACGTACGAAATCCCTGCCGACCGTGTCGCCAATGCCGTGCTGTTTGCTCTAAGCCAGCCAGAAGACACCGACATCAGCGAAATCACCATTGGCCCAACCACCCAGCCTTGGTAATTCAATCAATCGCACGAAAGACGGCGGAAAGCATGCGTTTTCCGCCGTCTTTTTGAGGAAAAACCATGAAAAAAATCATGACCGCATTTGCCCTTTCAGCCAGCCTCAGCGTTCAGGCAGCCCCCATCATGAACTTCTTTGAACTTGGCATTGCCGAAGGCCAAAACGCCGATTATGAAAAAGTCGCCGAATACAATATCCAAACCTCCCTCAAAAACGAAAAAGGCACACTGGCGATGTATGCCGTGCAGCCGAGCGAACAGCCCGATATGGCATATATGATCGAAATCTATGCCGATGATGCGGCATACCAAACCCACCGCGAATCGCCACAATACCAAGCCTTTTTAGCCCAGTCGCCCACCATTTTGACCGACCACAAAGTGTTCACCCCGCTTGTGCCACAATTTTTAGGCGACAAAAAAGTGCAAGCCACCGCGCCCTATCGCACCAATTTGGTGATGGTGGAAGTGAAACCGCAACACAACGCCGACTTTAAACGCATCGTCAGCCAAGAAATGGCACAATCACTCGAAACCGAAAACGGCGTACTGGCAATGTATGCCGCCACCTATCAAAATCAACCCAACAAATGGCTGTTTTTTGAAATCTACGCCGATGATGCCGCCTACCAAGCCCACCGCCAAACACCCCATTTCCAAGCTTACCTCAAAGACACCGCGGCAATGCTGGAAAGCAAAGATTATCGAACCGTTCAACCGCTGTATCTTGGCAATCAAGGCGGGGTGAGTTGGACGGCGAGATAGGTGGCTGCCTGAAAATAGGTATTTTCCACAAGATTTTTAGCCATTATTCAATACAGAAGAGCAAATAAAGATAGAGCGATATGCTTGGATTTTGTAATCCATCCTGCAATTATTTATGTTTAAAAATGATTGAGATCTTCTAAAATAACTTTCATTTTATTGGCTAATTGGCTCAATTCGGTGAAAGTGTCATAAATACCGTCTTCAGATAAAACGTGATAGTGATTATTCGTTTCAATGGGAAAGTCCGCCATTTTTTCGTGTAATGCGAGCCATTGTTGAGAGGAATAAAAGGTTTGAAGCGTTTTGGCAAGATGGGCGGCTTGTTGCCATTTGGCGATGTCTTTTTGAAAAACGTCGATTAAATCAACCAGTTGATTGTATTGATTTTGTAGGTGTTGAAGATCTTCTGATGTCATAAGAATTCCTTAAGTTGTTCCTTCAGGGAGGATAATCAAATTGTAGAAGGGGAATCCCTTCTCATTCAGGGCAATACGTTTATTATATACGAAACACCTTATTTTTGGGGAAATAGCCCTATTCTTCCTCCTGCAACACCTCCACCAACGCTTTAAATAGCGGTGAATGCTGGCGGCGGTGGGGGTAGTAGAGGTATAAGCCATCGTAGTGAATGGCGGTTTCGGGGAGTGAATGGTTTTAGGGCAGTTTTTTTGAGGAAAAACCATGAAAAAAATCATGACCGCACTTGCCCTTTCAGCCAGCCTCAGCGTTCAGGCAGCCCCCATCATGAACTTCTTTGAACTTGGCATTGCCGAAGGCCAAAATGCCGCCTATCAACAAGTGGCACAGCACAATATCCAAACCTCCCTCAAAAACGAAAAAGGCACGTTGGCGATGATTGCCTTACAATCCCAAGAGAATCCGCAACTCGGCTATATGCTGGAGTTATACGCCGATGAAGCCGCTTACCAAACCCATAAAAACTCACTGCAATACCAGTATTTTTTGCAAGCATCGCCGAAAATTCTTACCGACCATAAAAAATTCACCCCATTAACCCTGCAATTTTGGGCAGAGAAAGCCTTTACGCCCAGAGAAACCATGCAGACCAATTTGGTGAAAGTCCGCGTCAAACCCGAGTATCAAAGCGAGTTTGCCCAAATAGTGAAAAATGAAATGCAAATCGCGATGGACAAAGAAAACGGCGTTTGGCTGATGGCGGCAGGCACGGAGAAAAATGCCCCGAATCATTGGCTATTTTTTGAAATCTATGCCGATGCCAAGGCCTATGAACAACACCGCCAAACTCCGCATTTTCAGGAATATTTGACCAAGACGGCGGAGATGGTGGAAGAAAAAGAAATGCTGAAGGTTAAGGCTGAAGTGGTAGGCAATCAGGGCGGTTTTCGGTATTAAAGGCCGTCTGAAAATATCTTCTCAACCCCACTGTCTATCTTTTTACTCTTGATTTAGTCTGAAAATTGACTATAATGGCTTTTTAGTCAATTTTCGGACTTTTTTATGCGCAATCATCTGGAACAGCTTGCTCAGCAAATGGGCAGTATCGAACATTTATATGACCGCTGGCTGCAAAAGCAGGGCATTCCCTACAACCGTTTTGCCGTGCTGTATGGCATTGCGGTGTCAGAAGAGCAGCGTTTGACGCAGAAAAACATCAGCGAGGCATGGCAATTGTCCAAGCAGACGGTGTTTAGTCTGTGCAAACAATTGCAGGAACAGGGCTTGATTGCCATTCAGGACAGCGAAAAGGACAGACGGGAAAAATGGTTGGTTTTAACCGAAAAAGGCCAAGCACAGGCGGACGGTTTGGTGCAGGCCTTTGAGCAATTAAGCCAGACGGTTTTTGAGCAGTTTGGTGCGGAAAATACGCGCCAGCTGTGTCAGCTATTACAGCAGTTTGAGCAAGTATTTGCCCAGCATGTGGAGCAGGCATCATGTGGCAAAGCCTGAAAAATATCGGTCAGAACCATTTCCGCTTATTACTGGCCACTTTTGCCTTGGTCGGTGCGGAAAATTTGCTGTTTCTTTGCTATCCCTTATTTGGCGGTTTTGCCGTCAATGCGGTGATGAATGGGCAAGTGTGGCAGTCGCTGACTTATGGCCTGTTGGTGCTGTTGATGTGGGGCATTGGCGGATTGCGCCGTTCGGTCGATACCCGTGCATTTACTCATATTTATACGCAAATCGCCGTCCCCGTGATTTTAAAACAGCGGGCGCAGGCGGTTTCTGTTTCTGCCATTACCGCAAGAGTGGCTTTGTCGCGGGAGTTTGTTGAATTTCTTTGAGGAACATTTGCCGCAGTCCATCACCTCTATTTTGTCGATTGCGGGGGCGTGTCTGATGTTAATGGTGTTGGAATGGCCGATTGGTCTGTTTTCTTTGTTGATTTTATTGCTGTTTCTGTCGCTGCTGCCGTGGTTTTCCCGAATGAGTGAGGGGCTTTATGGCCGTCTGAATAACCGTCTGGAGCAGGATAATCACCATATCCGCCAAAGTGATGCCAACCGTCTTTGGCGGCATTATCGTTTGGTGGCGCGTTTGCGCGTGCTGATTTCTAATCGTGAGGCTTTGGGCTATTTTCTGATTGGGACGGCGATGAGTGTGCTGTTTGGCTTTAGCTTTGTTTATTTAAGCCTGCACGGCTATCAAAGCGCTGGGCATGTTTATTCGATAACGACTTATTTGTGGATGTTCGCCATGGCGCTGGATGATGCGCCGCGTTTGGTGGAAAACTACAGTAATTTAAAAGACATTGCGCAAAGGGTGCAGGTGGGGTGAGGAAAAACCGTCTTGATAAAAACCCGAGTTTGAATAGTGGACTTGGGTTTTTCTTTTTAGGTTGCCTGAACAGGCTATCGCACGCACCACGCCTGCTTTGGCAAATACTCGCTCAAAAAATCAATCAGCAAGGCGACTCGGGCGGTGAGTTGGCAGTGGCGGTAATAAACGGCGTAGATGGGCTGTAAAACCGTTTGGCGTAGATCGGGTAAAACTTCAACTAGTTCACCATTTTGCCGTGCGGTTTCCGTCATCATATCCGATAGACAAACCACGCCAGTATGATTGAGTGCCAACGCAAGCAAGCTTTCGCCGCTGGAAGCGGTAACGCTAGGGTGAATGGTGAGCATTTGCCCGCTGGCGTCTAATATCGGCCATTGGTTTAAGTGGGCGGGTTGAGAGAAGCCTAATAAACGATGTTGTAATAATTGTTCGACATTATGAATTTCGCCGTGCTGTTTTAAATATTCGGGACTAGCCAAAATGCGGATCGCTGTTTTGCCCAATAGTCTTGCGTGCATACTGGAATCTTGCAACGCACCTATCCGAATGGCGACATCGGTGCGTTCTTCCAACAAATCAATTAAGTTATCATTGCTGTTCAGTTCTAATTCAATGCGAGAATAACGCTGTAAAAATTCCGCTAAGGCAGGGATTAAAACGTGCCGCATTACGGGAGCGGCGGTGTTAATGCGCAATAACCCGCTGGCATCGGTTTTGCGTGCCAACAATTTTTCTTCGGCGATTTGTACGCTGTCTAGGATTTGCCGTGCTTGTTGTAATAATAATTCGCCTTCAGCGGTCAGATACATTCGCCTTGTGCTGCGTTGCAGTAAAACCGTGTCTAAGTCATTTTCTAATTTTGATAGGCTGCGACTGACCGCGGAAACTGGCAAATTCAGGCTTTGTGCCGCTGCGCTAATTGAGCCTTTATCTACAATTTGTACGAAAGTATGTAAGGCGTCTAGGTTCAGTTTCATTGAATACTTCCTTAAAAAATTTCCTTACAGATTAGCGCCAAGCCATAGAATAGACAAGTCATTTTCGCAAAATAAGCAAATATAATTTGCGATTTAGGCTCTTTTTCACAAAAATCTATGCCGTATAATGCCCTACATCAAGCACACAAGGTGCGAAATTTACTTAATTTACATAATGGAGAACTTATGATGACAATTCCAAAATTCGGTGTGGGGACTTTCCGTTTACAAGGTCAAACCGTGATTGATTCAGTAAAAAATGCGTTAGAGGTTGGCTATCGTGCCATTGACACTGCCCAGATTTACGGCAATGAAGCGGAAGTGGGGCAAGCCATTGCGGAAAGCGGTGTGCCGCGTGAAGATTTATTCTTAACCACCAAAATTTGGGTGGACAATTACAGCCCAGAAAAATTGGCGGAAAGCCTAAAAGACAGCTTGCGTAAATTGCGTACTGATGTAGTGGATTTAACCTTAATCCATTGGCCAGCGCCGGGCAATGGCGTGGCATTGCCTGATTATATGAATGCGTTATTAGAAGCAAAACAAGCGGGCTTAACTAAGCAAATCGGCGTGTCTAACTTCAACATCGCTTTAACGCAACAAGCGATTGAAACAGTGGGCAAAGAGCATATCGCCACTAATCAAATTGAGCTTAGTCCTTATTTGCAAAACCCGAACTTAGTGAATTTTCTGCAAAAAGAAGGCATTGCCATTACATCGTATATGACGTTGGCTTATGGCAAAGTGTTAAAGGATCCTGTATTGACACAAATTGCCGAAGCACATGGCGCAACCACCGCACAAGTGGCACTGGCTTGGGCATTGGCACGCGGTTTTGCGGTGATTCCTTCATCAACCAAACGAGAAAATTTAATTTCTAACTTAAAAGCGCTAGAACTCAAACTTAGCGATCAAGAAATTGAAATGATCAACGCGCTAGACCGCGGTAGCCGTGAAGTTAGCCCTGAAGGCTTGGCTGCGGAATGGGACGACTAAACCCAACGCCGTCTGAATTTTTAAGTTGTTTTAGCAAAGAAAAGTGCGGTGTTTTTTTCCGCACTTTTTCTTAGAGATAAGTGAAAAGAAGTGCAATAGCACAAATTTTTGCTAATTTCGCAAAAATAATTTGCAGATTAAGTGCTTTTTCTTAAATAATCTTAATCTTATAATTCTCATATCAAACAACAGTTATCAATAATCAAGGATAAATTATGAACATTTTATTACTTAACGGCGGAAAATCTTTTGGTCATTCTCACGGTGAACTTAACGCGACATTACACGAAGAAGCGAAGAAACTACTCACCGAACTCGGACATAGCATTCAAGAAACCCACATTGACGCAGGCTATGACATTGAAGCGGAAATCGAAAAATACCTTTGGATGGACGTGGTGATTTACCAAATGCCAGGTTGGTGGATGGGCGAGCCTTGGATCGTGAAAAAATACATTGACGAAGTGTTCACCTTTGGACACGGCAAAATCTACCAAAGCGATGGCCGCCACCGCGTGAACCCTACCGAAGGCTACGGCACAGGCGGATTATTGCAAGGGCGTAAACATATGCTTTCGCTCACTTGGAACGCGCCGATTGAAGCCTTCACCCGTAAAGGCGATTTCTTTGACGGCGTGGGCGTGGACGGTGTGTACAACCACTTCCACAAAGCCAACGAATTTATTGGTACAACAGCGCTGCCAACGTTTATCTGCAATGACGTGATTAAATCACCGAATGTGCCGCTGTATATTGAGAATTACCGCAAGCATTTGGCGGCGGTTTTTGGTAAGGCGGCGTAATCGTTTTAATGAATGAATAAAACCCGAGTTTGAATAGTGAACTCGGGTTTTTCTTTTTGGCTGCCTGAAAACTTAACCGTCTTTCAGGCAGCTTTTTTATGTCACCTTCTCCACAAACCACCCATTGGGGACGTTTATTTTTCTAATGATGTTTTGGGCAAAAAACTGCTGGAGGTAGGGCAGCATCCAATTCAGGACACGCCCAGTCCGCCTGCCATGTTTGAATGAGGTGCAATAGTCGGTCGGCCAATTCTTGTTCTTTTTGTTGATAGGTATGCCCTGTTTTTTCGATAAATATCAGGGTGTTTTCCTCGCTATGGGGAAAGTGGATATTGATGTTTTGCAGGAAATGTTTGGGGTCGCCGTAGGTAAATCTGTCCAGCGTGCCAATGAGCAATGCACCGCGGTGTTGTATGGAACGGATTTGGGAAAAGTCGCCGTCTGTTTCAACGTGAACGTTGTTGAGCAGGTCGGAATAGAGCCATTGGTAGGCGGTGTCGGCCAGTGCAGGCAGCCAGCCAAAGAGTTCAAAGGGCAGGAGACGCTGTCCTTGTCCGTTTTGGATTTGCTGGCGGATGTATTGGCGTTCGTTTTCGCTGATGGCGTTGGTTAAATGGGGCACATTGGCGGGGCTTAATAGGATAAAGCAGTCGATGCGGCTGTCTTGGGTTTGTGAGAGGTAGTAGATGACTTTGTTCGCACCGAGGGAATGTCCTGCCAAGATGATGCGCTGATAGCCTGCCTGTTCGGCGTAATCGATATAGGCTTGCACGTCATCAAGGGTGTCGGCGAAGTTTTCGTTAAATGAACCGATGGTTTCTTTTTGGCCGTTTTTTTGGTTGATGATGTCTATTTTGCCAAAGGCATTTCGGGTTTGGGCGTAGATAAAGTCAATGCCGTGCTGGCTGAGGGTGTCGCCAATGGTGTAATAAAAGAGGTTGGAGTAGCAGTTGCCGTGTATGCCTGTGATGGCGATGACGACAGTATCGGCAGGGCGTTCGGAGAATAAGGCACCGTGTAATACCGTGCCTGTTTTGGTTGGAATATTGAGTGTTTTCATGGGGTTTTCTCTCTTATATCGCACCGTCTTTCAGGCTGCCTGAAAGTGCGGTGCTTTTTTTATGGGTTTTTAAAAGTGGTTGCTGATGTAACGCACGCCGTTTTGTTTTGACGGCGGATAGAAATCCGTTCCCATTTGTGTGCCGTGCAACATGGCAGGGGTGTAGCGGTATTTCTTGGCTTGTTCCCAATCAAAGGCGGTTTCAATTTCATCTTCACGGCCGTTTTCAATCAGCTTGATGAGCTGCGGATTGAGCATGATGCTTTTGCCAATGGAAACGCTTTCCACCCAGCCTGTTTGATAGGCTTTGAGCATGTCGTCAGCGGTGTAAAGGTTGCCCGAACCGAAAAAGGGCAGACGGCCGTTGATGCGGTCATGCACCACTTGCATTCGGGTGAAACGCGGGGCGGCACCGCGGCGGACTTTTTTGTAAAAATCCCATAGAGAGATGTGCAGGTATTGCAGCGGTTTTGCTAATAAGGCATCCACCAGTGCCAAGGTTTCTTTCATGGTAATGCCGTCTGCCCCTGGTTCTTCAGGCGAAAAACGGTAGCCAATGATGAAATCAGGACGCTGATGTTTTTGCCGCATGGCATCAATGGCATCGACAATGGCAAGGGGAAAACGCATTCTTTTTTCTAAACTGCCGCCCCATTCGTCTTGGCGTAAATTGGTGGCGGCGGAAAAAAATTGCTGAATCTGCCAGCCATTGGCTCCGTGAATTTCCACACCGTCAAAACCTGCCCGCCGCACCAATTCGGCGGCATAGGCATAATGCCCCACCATGTCTGTGATTTCTTGTGCCGTCATGGTGCGGATTCGGCCAAATACATCACCGGTGGGGGCAATCACCTCATGCCCCTGCGTCATGCTGGGGTCGGCACGGAAACCGCTGTGGGCTATTTGCACCACCGCTTTCGCCCCCGTGCGTGTGCCATGTCGGCGTATTCGCGCAAAGTCGGCAAATGGCGTTCGTCAAAGGCATTGGGCGATTCAAAGCCAATCCCACTGGGGTGAACATTGGTAAACGGCATGATGTATAAGCCAAAACCTTCAAAACGGTCGTGCCAAAAACGGCGGCCAGCGTCCGTCATCTCACCGTCTGGCCCTGAGTCATAAATGGTCAAAGGGGCAACGGTAAAACGGTTTTTAATGGTCACGCCATTGTTTAAGGTGTAAGGCTGAAAAAGGGGTTGATACTTCGGATTCATCGAATTACTCCATCAAAAAAAGATGGAATCATTATATTGATTCTTTTTGGTTGATAAAGATGATAAAATTCCAAAGACTATAGAATAAAATTCCACAATGGAGCGAAAATGGACGAACGGTTTTCAGGTATCCGAGAATTTTTAGCCGCAGCAGAAGCAGGCAGTTTCACCGCCGCGGCCGACAGGCTCAACCTCACGGGGTCAGCGGTCGGCAAAAGCATTGCCCGCTTGGAACAGCGGCTCAACACCCAGCTTTTTCACCGCACCACCCGAAAAATCACCCTCACCGCCGAAGGCGAGTTATATCGGCAAAGCTGTTTGCGTGTGATGGAAGAATTGACACAAGCAGAAGCCCTGCTTTCGCGCGAACAAAGCCAGCCCATTGGCACCGTCCGCATCGATATGCCCACCGTCTTTGGACGGGAATGCCTGCTGCCCAAGCTCATGACTTTGGCGAAACGTTACCCCAAACTGCATCTGCACCTGAGTTTTCAAGACCGCAAAGTGGACATGATTGGCGAACAAGTGGACATTGCCGTGCGGTTTGGCGAACTGGGCGATTTAAGCGACATCATCGCCCAGCCCATTGGCGAAACACAAAATCTGCTGTGTGCTAGCCCCGAATTTTTACGTGGCAACGGCTGCCCGACATCGCCCGCCGACCTGCGCCAATTTCCCTGCATATCAGGCAGCGGCAAAGCATGGCGGCTATACAACGCCGAAAAAATCCCCACGGATTACCCCATCGCCCTGCAGCACCAAAGCAATGACGGTGATGCCATGCTCAAACTGGCACTCAACCATCTGGGCATCGCCTACCTGCCCAACTGGCTGATTGCCCCGTATCTGCAAACGGAACAGCTAACGGTGATTCTGCCCGAAACCGCCTTACCACCCGTGCCGATTTATGTGCTGTGGCAGAAGAAAATGAATTTACAGCCGAAGATTAAAGCGGTGGTAGAGGGGCTGAGGGAGAGTATAGGGGAAGCTATTCAGGCAGATTGGAAGTGATGTAAAAAGTATGAAACCAAGTTTAAATAAGCTTGGCTTTTTTAAAGCTGGGCATTTCTTCGCCATACTTCCGCAAAATGTCTTTCAGTTACTCAAAATCTCACTCCACCTTAAACCGATAAATCACCTGATTTGCCGATCCACGCCAAATAAGTGAAGGATCGGCTTGTTCTTTGATAAATTTGCCGTCAATGAGAACATCAATATAAGGCAGCATTTGGCGTTGAAGATCGTTAAGTTCGGCGAGTTTGTAGCCTGTCCAAAGCCAAATGTCTTTCTCTGGGCATTCCCTTTTGACGCGTTTGACTAAGGCGAGCAAGGTTGGCACGTTTCTAGGGTGTAAGGGATCACCGCCTGATAAGCTAAGACCTTGCCGTTTAATGCGTTGATCTTGTAGATCGCGAATAATTTGATCTTCCATCGCTTTATCAAAGGGAACCCCTGCACTGAATGACCAGCTTTTTTGGTTGTAACAGCCTTTGCAAGCGTGTTCGCAGCCACTCACAAATAAAGTGCAACGCGTGCCTTCGCCGTTTACGATGTCAACGGGGTAATATTGGAGGTAGTTCATAGTGTTTGTTTTTTATTCAGGTTAATTTCTTATTTCTTTGTGATTAATAACGGGTTTCGCCGTTGAGCGACTTCCTTTCTTTTGCTTCCCCAAAAGAAAGGAAGCAAAGAAAAGGGAACCCCGATCAAACCGCTTTTCCTCATTCCAATAAAATTTTCTTAACGAAAAATCAGCCTGATGTTCGCTACGCTCTCGCTCGGTGTGATTTTTCTAAAAATTTATCTCCATTCGGGCGGTTTGGACGGGGAAATTCAGTTAGGGCAAATTTAAAGTGCGGTGGAAATTCTTTGAATTTGTTAGAAGTTAGAAAGTACAAAGAAAATTTTCTCGCCCCAGCCACGGTGTGGCTGTGTTATCTAACTACCTACGGCTCGTAGGTGGCGAAGTACTTTCCAGAACAAATCTCCCCAACCCCTCTTTACTAAAGAGGGGCTTGAAAGTTCCCGCTTTATAAAATCTGGGGTTGAATACAGTATCTCCCCACTTATTTCAGAAGGGCTTTAAAATCCCCCTCTATGATCTGGAAAAAATAATGAATTAATCTCCCGTGTAAATTGCCTTCATTTTTAACAAATTTTTAGAAAAGTAACGCCTGAACGCAGTGCAGCGAGTATGGACTTACTTTTCGTTAAGAAAATTTGTTAAAAATGAAGATAAGCAATTTAGTCGGGTGCCTTTTTCTTTGCCTACTTTCTTTTGAGCAAGCAAAAGAAAGTAGGTCGCTCAACGAGCTAAACTCGTTCTTAATTACAAAGAAAAAAGCGATTTGACGATAAAACAAAATTTAACCCCAAAATAAAACGCCATTCCCCACCTACAAATGCTTCACGCGTCTTTTCACCTCTTCCTGCTTCCCTGCATTAAACGGTCTGGCGTCTGGGCTGCCTAGGTAGCCGCAGACTCGGCGGGTGACGGAAACTTTTTCGCTGTCGTGGTTGCCGCACTTAGGACAGGTGAAGCCTTTGCTGGTGCAGTGAAATTCGCCGGTGAAACCGCATTCATAACATTCATCAATCGGTGTGTTGGTGCCGTAGTAAGGCACGCGGTCGTAGCTGTAATCCCACACATCTTCTAAGGCTTTGAGATTGTGCTGAATATTAGGGTATTCGCCGTAGCAAATAAATCCGCCGTTCGCCAATGGTGGGTAAGGCATTTCAAAATCCAGTTTGTCGTAAGGATTGACCTTTTTCTCCACATCTAAATGATAGCTGTTAGTGTAGTAGCCTTTGTCGGTTACGCCAGTTATCACGCCAAATTGTTTGGTGTCTAAACGACAGAAGCGGTCGCATAAATTTTCGCTTGGGGTGGAATAAAGGCTAAACGCGTAGCCAGTTTCTTGTCGCCATTGTTTGGTGGTTTGGGCTAAATACTCCACAATCGCAATGCCTTTTTGTCGCAATTGTTCATCATCATAAATATGATGTTGCGGATAAAGCGCATTAATGGTTTCGTGAATGCCAATATAGCCAAGGGAAATGGAAGCACGGCCATTTTTGAAGATCTCTGCCACGTTGTCATCAGCTTTCAATCGCACGCCACACGCCCCCTCCATATATAAAATAGGGGCAACTCGTGCTTTGGTATTTTCAAGGCGAGCAATGCGCGTCATTAAGGCTTTTTTCGCGATAGCAAGGCGTTCATCAAGTAAGGCATAAAAACGCTGCTCATCGCCTTTGGCTTCAAGTGCGATACGCGGTAAATTCAGGCTAACTACGCCAAGGTTATTGCGTCCATCGTGCTGTAATTCACCGTCTTGTTCATACGCGCCTAAAAAACTGCGGCAACCCATTGGTGCTTTGAAAGAGCCAGTTACTTTGACCACTTGTTCATAATTGAGAATATCGGGATACATTCGTTTAGAAGCACATTCCAACGCCAGTTGTTTGATGTCGTAATTAGGATCGCTAGCTTGTTGGTTTACGCCTTTTTTAATAGTAAAAACCAATTTCGGGAAGACGGGCGTTTTGTGATTTTTGCCTAAGCCACGAATGCGGTTGCGTAAAATGGCTTGCTGAATTAAACGCGCTTGCCAGCTCGTGCCTAAACCAAAACCAAAGGTAACAAAAGGGGTTTGCCCGTTGGACGTGTGAAGCGTATTCACTTCATATTCCAAGGATTGGAACGCGTCAAAACAATCCTTTTCAATCAACGCCTTGGCATAATTTTCAGGCTCAGGTACATTCCATTGCTGGGCGGTTTTTAAATGCTTTTCATAACTCAGTTGTACATAGGGTACAAGCACTTCATCAATGCGATTAATGGTTGTGCCGCCGTAAATATGGCTCGCGACTTGGGCAATAATCTGCGCGGTAACTGCCGTTGCCGTACCGATAGATTTCGGTGGTTCAATTTCTGCATTACCCATTTTAAAACCTTGGGTGAGCATTCCTTTAAGATCCACCAACATACAATTAAACATTGGGAAGAATGGCGCGTAGTCCAAATCGTGATAATGAATTTCCCCTTTTTCGTGGGCTTCCACCACATCACGCGGCAGAATGTAACGCTTGGCATAATGTTTCGCCACAATGCCTGCCAGTAAATCCCGCTGCGTTGGGATCACTTTCGCGTCTTTGTTGGCATTTTCATTGAGCAATTCCACGTTGCTTTGCTCAATCAGCCCTTCAATTTCACGCGTGAGCTGGCTACGTTTTTCCCGTGCTAAATCACGATCGTGGCGATACTCAATATAAGCTCGTGCGACTTGCGGATAATCGCTCGCCATTAACTGATTTTCAACCAGTAGCTGAATGTCGTGGATGTCAATTTCCTGCTGATACTTAGCAAAAATGCCATTGGCAACCTGTTGCCCCATTTTTTGCCAATAATCGTCCTGCTCAATGCCAACCGCCAATGCCGCTTTACGAATAGCATTGATGATGCGCTGAATATCAAATTGTGCGCGTGAACCATCGCGTTTAATCACAAAAAACGAACTCATTGTAAAACCCCTATATCTTGTGTCTTTATAATTCTGAAAGCACTATATATAGATATTTTGCTAAATTCAACAGACAAAAATTAGGGTTTTGTAGCTTGTTTTTTGAACGAAATGGAGTGAATGAGTTGATTTTACTGGGCTATTTTTATCTTTGTTGATGAGAATTGTTCTCAATAAATGTTTTGTTTTATTGATTTAGATCAAAGTTTATAAAAATAAAAGTGCGGTGGAAAATTCAGCAATTTTTGCGGTTAGGGAAAAAATTGATAATAAAAATGCGGTGAAAAATCACCGCACTTTATTACTTATACATTTTTTCAATTTGTGCTTTATAACGCTCTAAAATCACCTTGCGGCGTAGTTTTAAGGTCGGCGTAATTTCGTTCATTGCGGTAGTGAAAGCCTGTGGTAGCAGGGTGAATTTCTTCACTTGTTCAAAGCTCGCTAGCTCTTTCTGTAATTCATTTAAGCGTTTTTCAAAAAGCTGAATAATTTCGGAATGTTTGATTAACTCCATACGATCTTGATATTTGATATTGAGCTTTTTTGCATATTCTTCCAAGGAAGCAAAACAAGGCACGATCAAGGCGGAAACATATTTTTTCGCATCAGCGATCACGGCAATTTGCTCAATAAATTTATCTTTACCGATTTTGCCTTCAATGTGCTGTGGCGCAATATATTTGCCGTTTGAGGTTTTCATCAGCTCTTTGATGCGATCAGTGATGTAAAGATGGCCTTGTTCATCTAATTGACCTGCATCACCAGTTTTTAAGAAACCATCAGCAGTAAAAGCGGCAGCTGTTTCTTCTGGTTTTTTGTAATAACCACGCATTACCATTTCACCACGCACTAAGATTTCATCATTTTCGCCAATTTTCACTTCCGCACCCGGCATTAGCTTGCCGATAGAATTTGGCTCGAAATGATCATCTTCCCAGCACGAAACAGTGGCGGTGGTTTCCGTCATACCATAGCCTAGCTTAATGTTAATGCCAATGCTGTGGAAAAATAGCCCAATGGTAGGTTCTAATTTTGCTCCGCCACAGGGCATCATACGAATACGTCCACCGAGTAGGTTGCGTAATTTGCTCAGCACCAATTTATCCGCTAAGAAAAATTGCTGTTTAAGCCAAAATGGAATGGGTTGTTTTTGGCTTTTACGATCAAAATAACGATGTCCCACGCTCATTGCCCAGTTAAATAAGGCACGGCGAAGCTTTGGCGCTTGCTGCACTTTATCGTGGATCGCGGTGTAAATTTTCTCATAAAAACGTGGTACGGCGCACATTAATGTAGGACGGATTTCACTTAACGCTGCACGCACTTGATCGGTGTTTTCAAGATAACAGTTCACCGCGCCACGGTGTAGCACATAGGCCACCCACGCACGTTCAAAAATATGAGAGAACGGCAGGAAAGAAAGAGAAACGTCCTGTTCTGTAATCGGTTTCAATGCTTGATCGTGAGCTTTTAGCTGATGAGCAAGGTTGGCATAATCCAACATTACGCCTTTTGGCTCACCTGTAGTGCCAGAAGTATAAATCAGGGTAAATAGATCATTGAGTTGTTTTTCATCAAGACGCTGTTGTAATTCTGCGGAATTCGTGTGCGAGCCTGTTGCGATAAAGTCTGCCCAATGGCAAGCCAGTGGGTGATCGTGTAGTTGAATGCTGTCTTTCATCGCGACAATATGTTGTAACTGCGGGCAATCTGCAACGATTTGTAGCGCCTGATCATACTGTTCTTGATCGCCAACAAACAGAATTTTAATATCGGCATCATTAATGATAAATGCTGCTTGTTGTGCGGTGTTCGTGGCGTAAATAGGCACGGTAACAGCGCGAATTTGCAAAGTGGCAATATCAGCGACTGTCCAGCGCGGCATATTGTGTGCAAAAATACCAATTTTATCTTGTACATCAATATGATGAGCAAGCAACGCAAGAGAAAGGGCGTTTACTTGCTGTTGAAAGTCTGCCCAAGAAATATCGTGCCATTGTTGATTTTCAAAATAACGAAGTGCGGTGTTATTTTTTAATGTTTTTGCCTGCTGTTGAAAGCGGCTAACAAAATGAAAATCAAGGGTATTTGTCATTCTTCTTTTCCTATTTAACAAATCGTTTTTAACAAATCGCTGAGTTTTAGCGTACAGCTGTAAGGCTAAATATAATCGTTAATGAAAGAAAAAGCGAGAAAAATCCGTTGAAAACTACGGATAACCAGTGATTTTGTGAGCAATATAACAGTTTTAGCGAGCGAACAGCTGTTCATTTTTATCTAGAAAAGACAGGATATTCTTAGCGAAAAGTAGGCAGGGAAATCAGAGATAATCAATTACAGCAATAAAAATGTGGCGAAAAAAAACCGCACTTTAAAAGTGCGGCTTAATTTTAAAGGGTTTTTAATTAGCCTTTGTAGTTGTGAATGTGAGCTACTAAGTCTAATACTTTGTTTGAATAACCTGTTTCGTTGTCGTACCAAGATACTAATTTAACGAAAGTATCAGTTAATGCGATACCTGCTTCAGCATCGAATACAGAAGTTAATGCGCAGCCGTTGAAGTCTGTTGATACTACTGCATCTTCAGTGTAGCCTAAAACGCCTTTCAATTCGTTTTCAGAAGCACGTTTGATTTCTGCACAGATTTCAGCGTAAGTTGCTGGTTTTTCAAGGTTTACAGTTAAATCAACTACAGACACGTTTGGTGTAGGAACACGGAATGCCATACCAGTTAATTTACCATTTAATTCAGGAATTACTTTACCTACTGCTTTCGCTGCACCTGTTGAAGATGGAATGATGTTTTGAGAAGCACCACGACCGCCACGCCAGTCTTTCGCTGAAGGACCATCAACGGTTTTTTGCGTTGCAGTTGTTGCGTGAACAGTTGTCATTAAACCGTCTTTGATACCCCATTTGTCGTTAATTACTTTCGCTAATGGTGCTAAACAGTTTGTTGTACAAGATGCGTTTGAAACGATGTCTTGACCAGCATAAGTATCAAAGTTTACGCCGTTTACGAACATTGGCGTCGCATCTTTAGAAGGACCAGTTAAAACAACTTTTTTCGCGCCAGCTTCAATGTGTTTGCGAGCAGTTTCATCTGTTAAGAAGATACCTGTTGCTTCAACTGCGATATCAACACCGATTTCGTTCCATTTAAGGTTTGCAGGATCACGCTCAGAAGTTACACGGATTGTTTTACCGTTCACCACTAAATGACCGTCTTTCACTTCAACAGTGCCATCGAAACGACCGTGCGTTGAATCATATTTCAACATATAAGCCATATATTCAACGTCAATTAAGTCGTTGATACCTACAACTTCGATGTCATCACGTTGTTGTGCTGCACGGAATACGATACGACCGATACGGCCGAAACCATTGATACCAATTTTAATAGCCATAAGTTTTTCACCTATAATTTAAGTTAAACAAAAGGGTTACGGTGCATAGAAAGCATTCTATTTTCCGTTCGCGGTGGATTATAGCACGCTTTTTAGGTAGGGTGAAACTAACTCGCAAGAAAACCGTAAAACATTTGTGATCTACATCAAAACTTTGCGGATCAGCCAGTTAGCTTGTTTTTATTTTGTTAAAATTAAATGAAAAAATACCGCACTTCTAATGATTTTTTTCCGATTTATCGGCATAATGAACGAAATTTGATGAAAATGTAAGGATAAACAATGAGCCAAGGTAACCTTTATATTATTTCAGCCCCAAGTGGCGCGGGGAAATCGTCTTTAATCGCCGCCTTATTGGCGAAAGACAATGGGCGTGAAATGATGGTTTCTGTTTCCCATACCACGCGTGCGCCGCGCCCCGGTGAAGTGGACGGTGTGCATTATCATTTTGTCAGTAAAGACGAATTTGAACGTCTAATCGAACAAGATTTGTTCTTGGAATATGCCAAAGTGTTTGGCGGCAATTATTATGGTACGTCCTTGCCGACTATTGAAAAAAGTTTGGCGCAGGGCATTGATGTTTTTTTAGATATTGATTGGCAAGGGGCGCAACAAATTCGCGCTAAATTACCGCAGGTTAAAAGTATTTTTATTTTGCCCCCTTCGGTTGAAGAATTGGAACGCCGTTTAATTGGACGCGGGCAGGATAGCGCAGAAGTCATTGCTGATCGTATGGCAAAAGCCACCAGTGAAATGTCCCACTATGACGAATATGATTATGTGATTATTAATGATAATTTCGAGCAAGCCGTGGCGGATTTACAACACATTTTGCGTGCGGAATGTTTAACTAGAAGTTATCAACAAGCGCAAAATATCGCTTTAATTCATCAATTACTGGCAAAATAATTGACATTTTAGTATCATTAGATCCCTTTTATTTATTGAAGAATTTTAACTGATTGGAGTAAATTTATGGCTCGTGTAACAGTGCAAGATGCGGTAGAGCAAATTGGTAACCGTTTTGATTTAATTTTAACCGCAGCACGCCGTGCAAGAGAATTACAATTACATTTGCGTGAACCTTTAGTTCCAGAAGATAACGATAAACCAACGGTAATCGCCTTGCGTGAAATTGAAAAAGGCTTGATTAACAACGAAATTATGAATGCGCACGAGCGTCAAGATGCTTTAGAGCAAGAAGCAACAGAGCATCACGCAGTGTCTTTATTATCTTCATAAGCGATAAAAGTGCGGTTGTTTTTTGTTCCATTTTTATCATTGGCAATAAAATTTGAATAAAAAGTTAGGTGTCCTTTGTACTTATTTGAACGTTTAGAGCATATTATCCGAGGCTATTTACCGCCTGAACAAATTGAATTAGTAAGACGTGCATACGTTATCGCACGAGATGCACACGAAGGACAATCTCGCTCCAGTGGCGAGCCGTACATTACTCACCCTGTTGCGGTGGCATCAATTATTGCAGAAATGCGTTTAGATCATGAAGCCGTGATGGGCGCATTGTTGCACGATGTGATTGAAGACACCCCTTACACCGAAGAACAACTCAAAGAAGAATTTGGCGCGAGTGTTGCTGAAATTGTGGAAGGCGTATCTAAATTAGATAAGCTCAAATTCCGTACCCGCCAAGAAGCCCAAGTGGAAAATTTCCGCAAAATGATTTTGGCGATGACCAAAGACATTCGCGTTGTTCTGATCAAACTGGCTGACCGCACCCACAATATGCGTACCCTTGGCGCATTACGCCCTGACAAAAGGCGTAGAATTGCGAAAGAAACCTTGGAAATTTACGCCCCACTTGCCCATCGTTTAGGGATCGAACATATCAAAAATGAACTGGAAGATCTCGGCTTTGAAGCAATGCACCCACAGCGTTATGCCGTCTTACAAAAAGTCATTCAAATTGCACGCGGTAACCGCAAAGATATGATCGAACGGATTTCTGATGAAATCAAAGGGCGTTTAGCAGATGTGGGCATTGAAGCGCGCGTATTTGGGCGAGAAAAACATCTTTATGCCATTTATCAAAAAATGCGCTTAAAAGATCAGCAATTTCATTCCATTATGGATATTTATGCGTTCCGTGCAGTGGTGAAAGATGTGGACACTTGCTACCGAGTGCTAGGGCAAATGCACGGTTTGTATAAGCCACGTCCGGGGCGAGTGAAAGATTATATCGCCGTGCCGAAAGCAAATGGCTATCAATCCCTGCATACTTCGATGATCGGCCCACACGGCGTTCCGGTGGAAGTGCAAATTCGCACGGAAGAAATGGATCAAACCGCGGAAATGGGCGTGGCGGCGCATTGGGCGTATAAACAAGGTGGTAAGAATGATAGCACCACCGCACAAATTCGCGCGCAGCGCTGGTTGCAAAGTCTGATTGAGTTGCAGCAAAGTGCGGGTAATTCTTTTGAATTTATTGAAAGTGTCAAATCAGAATTTTTCCCGAAAGAGATTTATGTGTTTACCCCGAAAGGGCGTATTGTGGAATTGCCAGTGGGTGCCACCCCAGTAGATTTCGCTTATGCGGTGCATTCTGGCATTGGCAATGCCTGTATCGCAGCCAATGTGGATCGCAAACCTTATCCCCTTTCACAGCCACTGCAATCAGGGCAAACTATTGAAATTATTACCGCACCGACAGCACAACCTGATGTGGGCTGGCTGAATTTTGTGGTAACCGCAAAAGCCCGTTCTAATATTCGCCACGCCTTGAAAAATCTGCGTTCAGATACGGCGATCGTTCTTGGCAAACGCCAACTTACTAATGCGTTGTTACCACATAAATTAGAACAAATCCCTGAGCAACGTATTGATGAATTATTAAGCGATCTAAAACTTAATCGTTTTGAAGATTTATTGGCGGAAATCGGTTTAGGTAACCAAATGAGTGCGGTGATTGCCTATCGTTTATTAGGTGAAAGCATTGAAATTGATACAGACGGCGATCTTAGCAACAATAAAAATATTTTTGCCATTAATGGCAATGAAAGCCTGCTTACCACCTTTGCGCAATGTTGCCACCCAATTCCGGGTGATCCAATTGTGGCATACGCAAGCCCAGGGAAAGGCCTAGTGGTGCATCACGAGGCTTGTGCAAATTTGCGTAATCGAAAAGAAAATCCTGAACATTTCACCCCAGTTACTTGGGAGAAAAGCGATAACAAAGTGGAATTTGAAACCGAATTACGCATTGAAATGATTAATCAGCAAGGGGCGCTGCCGAATTTAACCTCTAATATTTCCGCGATGGATAGCAATATTCACAGCATTTGGACGGAAGAACAAGACGGCCGTTTATATCAAATCGTGGTGTTGCTCACGGCAAAAGATACCCATCATTTAAGTCAAATTATGCGTAAAATCAAAACCTTACCAGGTTTTGTCAGCATTGAACGTAATATAAATCGCTAATGGCTACGGAAATTCTTGGTGCAGTTCCGCTGACTACACTTTCTGGTGTAGGCGCAGCAGTTTCGGCAAAATTGAGCCGAATTGGCATTAATAATCTGCAAGATTTGCTTTTTCATCTGCCTAGCCGTTATGAAGACCGCACAAGAATTACGCCCATAATCGATCTTCGCCCTGAACAATATGCCACAATTAGCGCCACGGTTCAGCTTTGCGAAGTGCAATTTGGACGCCGCCCAATTTTAACTGTAGTAGTGTCGGACGGCACATCAAAATTAACCTTACGTTTTTTCAATTTCAATGCCGCAATGCGAAACAGCTTTCAAGTGGGAACGAAAGTGAAAGCCTTTGGCGAGATCAAACGAGGTCGCTTTATGGCAGAAATTCATCACCCTGAATATCAAATTATTCGTGATGATGCCCCTTTGGTAATGGCTGAAACCCTGACGCCAATTTATCCTACCACAGAAGGCTTAAAACAAAATTCTTTACGCAAATTAACGGATCAAGCGCTGGCTTTGCTTGATAAAATTCAGTTGCCCGAAATTTTGCCTGATGAATTTAATCCTTATCCATACAGTTTGAAAGAGGCGATCCGATTTTTGCACTGCCCACCGCCTGATGTTTCTTTAGAAATGTTGGAAAAAGGGCAACACCCCGCACAAGTGCGGTTAATTTTTGAAGAATTATTAGCGCATAATTTAGCAATGCAAAAAGTGCGGTCAAATATTCAGCAGTTTTTTGCTCTGCCCTTGCAATATCAAACGGATCTCAAATCTCGCTTTTTACAGCGTTTGCCCTTCAGCCCCACTAATGCACAATGCCGCGTGGTGCAGAATATTGAGCAGGATTTGCAAAATACCTACCCAATGATGCGATTGGTGCAAGGCGATGTTGGCTCAGGAAAAACCCTTGTTGCTGCGTTGGCAGCCTTGGTGGCGATCGATAATCAAAAGCAAGTGGCACTTATGGCGCCGACAGAAATTTTGGCGGAACAGCATTTTGCCAATTTCCAAGCGTGGTTTGAACCGCTTGGTATCAAGGTAGGTTGGCTGGCTGGCAAAGTGAAAGGCAAGGCACGCCAAGCGGTACTTGAACAAATGAAAGCGGGTGAGGTGCAAATGATTGTTGGCACGCACGCCCTATTTCAGCAAGATGTGGAATTTCACGATTTAGCCTTAGTGATCATTGATGAACAACATCGCTTTGGCGTTCATCAGCGGCTAATGTTGCGGGAAAAAGGCGAAAAATCAGGCAATTACCCTCATCAATTAATTATGACCGCCACCCCTATTCCGCGTACCTTAGCAATGACGGTGTATGCGGATTTAGATACATCAGTTATTGATGAATTACCTCCAGGGCGAACGCCGATTACCACTGTTGCAATTTCAGAAGAGCGCCGTGCAGAAATTGTCGCACGCGTATATCAGGCTTGCGTGAATGAAAAACGGCAAGCCTATTGGGTTTGTACGCTCATTGATGAAAGTGAAGTGCTGGAAGCACAAGCAGCG
This sequence comes from Avibacterium endocarditidis, assembly GCF_965138825.1. Lineage (NCBI taxonomy): Bacteria > Pseudomonadati > Pseudomonadota > Gammaproteobacteria > Pasteurellales > Pasteurellaceae > Avibacterium > Avibacterium endocarditidis. Next base: position 1,856 of record NZ_CBCSDH010000013.1, on the reverse strand, counting down.
GAAGCCATTTGGGAAGATTTAACCAAAGCGCTGCCAAATTTACGCATCGGTTTAGTTCACGGGCGAATGAAACCCACTGAAAAACAAGAGATTATGGCAAGTTTCAAAGCAGCCGAGTTAGATGTATTGGTGGCAACCACCGTGATTGAAGTGGGTGTAGATGTGCCTAATGCCAGCTTGATGATTATTGAAAATGCCGAACGCCTTGGGCTATCTCAACTTCACCAGTTGCGTGGTCGAGTTGGGCGCGGAAGTACGGCATCTTTCTGTGTTTTAATGTATAAGCCTCCGCTTGGTAAGGTGTCGAAAAAACGCTTGCAAGTATTGCGTGAAAGCCAAGACGGCTTCTATATTTCGGAAAAAGATCTGGAAATTCGTGGGCCGGGGGAAGTGTTAGGCACAAAACAAACGGGCGTGGCCGAATTTAAAGTGGCGAATTTAATGCGTGATCGTAAAATGATCCCGACTGTACAACATTATGCCAGAGAAATGATCGTGAAATATCCCCAACTTTCTGAAGCTTTAATTCAGCGTTGGCTTGATGAGAAAACCATTTATTCCAATGCGTAACACGAGCCTTTTGCTTGAGATATAGCGAGCGAAGGTATAAGATCGACGCAACATCAATTTGATTTTCAATAATTAATGACAAATTCACCAACCATTCTTTTTTTTGACTCGGGCATCGGCGGTTTAAGTGTCTATCGCGAAGTGAAAACGCTGCTACCAAATTGCCACTATCTTTATTGCCTCGATAACGCATTTTTTCCTTATTCTGAAAAAGAAGAGCAAGCCATCATTGAACGTTGTGTCGCGATCTGTAAAAAAATTGAACAGGATTACCCGCTGGATCTCATCGTTATCGCTTGCAACACCGCAAGCACGGTCGTGTTGCCCTCATTGCGTGATGCTTTTACCTGCCCGATTGTGGGAACAGTTCCTGCCATTAAACCCGCCGCACAAAAAACCGAAAGCGGTGTCATCGGGTTGCTTGCCACGAAAGGCACGGTGAAACGCCCTTATGTGGACAAGTTAATTCAAGATTATGCGAGTGAATGCCGAGTAAGCAAACTGGGCAGTACCGAATTAGTCAAAATGGCAGAGGAAAAATTGCAAGGTAAGCCGGTTGATCCCATTCGGCTTTTGTTAGAAATCAAAGATTGGCGAGAAGATCTGGCATTGGATACGGTTATTTTGGGGTGTACCCATTTCCCTTTCCTGAAATCAGAGCTAATGGCAAGTTTGCCCCAAGTGAAATATTTTCTTGATCCGAGTAAAGCGATAGCAAAGCGAGTTAAAGATCTTTTGGGCGAAGTAACAGGGCAAAGCACAAAACCGAATAAGGTTTATTGCACGCAAGAACAACATTTGCTACTTAATGTGTTTGAACAATTTGAGTTTATTGAATTAAAAACCTTATCAATGGAAAAATAAAGAAACAAAGTGCGGTACAAAAAGCCCCCCAAATTTAGACCGCACTTTACATTTCTTCAGCAAAAATTGGATGATAAACCCTCAAGGCGTTGAGAGAATAACCAAACAACAAAAAAATTAAAAATTTTTGCAAAAAGGGGTTGCATCGATTTCAAAAATCCCTATAATACGCTGCACACAACGACGCGACGTTGTAAACAAGTTGAAAATACACCTCGCGTCGTTGTTTTTTTTGCTCTTTAACAATCAATCAGACAATCTGTGTGGGCACTTGTTGATTCTGGAAAAATTTAAAAGATTTAGAACAATTAGTGCTTAACTGAAATTCATAGTGATTTTAAATGAAATCACAGAGCTTTGTTAGTGTACGAATTGAGAAAGATTAAACTGAAGAGTTTGATCATGGCTCAGATTGAACGCTG
>NZ_CBCSDH010000012.1:0-67920 GCF_965138825.1 Avibacterium endocarditidis | reverse complement strand
TATACTTCGGAATAAAGACAATATGATACTTACAGTTCCATCTTGTATGTGATAGACTTCAATCGTCATTGGATTTACTTGCCATGACTTATCCTCCTATATTCTGAATTTTGGTTGTCAGCCTTATTCATTATAGGAGGACTTTTTTATTCTGTTCACCGCTTAAGCTCTTTGATTCCATACGCATAGCGTATGGTTTTTATAGCTAGACTTTGTCTAGCTATAATAAAAATCCTCCACATACGGAGGATTTTTCCCTTATCAAACTCACCGAGTTTAAAAGCTTAATAAACAAAAGTGCGGTGGGATTTTTGATGATTTTTCTAGTCAGCCCATTAATAAGGCTTATCTCATTTGAGCTAACCTTTGACGTAAATCCTCTGCCGTTTGGCAGGTTTTAATATGCTCAAAAAGTGCGGTGGCTTGTGGGTAAGATTTTTTCAGATATTGTAGCCATTGTTTGGTGCGGGCGATGTGGTAAAAGCCGGTATCTTGCAAGTTTTCAATATGCGCATAGCGGTGCAGTAAAGGCATTACCCCTTGCGTCCAATCTAATTTTTCCTGATTACACTTCACCACAAGGCTTAAGTTGGGAATGGTTAATGCACCACGTCCAATCATTACATCTTGGCAGCCTGTTATGGCAAGGCAGTCTTGCGCGTCTTGCCAATGCCAAATTTCACCATTTGCGATGACAGGAATGGTTAAGCGTTGACGAATTTCACCAATTTTCTGCCAGTTGATCTTTTCTGCACGATAGCCATCGATTTTGGTGCGTCCGTGAATGGTGATTTCCGTACCGCCACCTTGTTGCACCGCATCAGCAATTTCAAAGGCGTGATTATCACTATCCCAGCCCAAACGCACTTTCACGCTTACTACTTGCCCTTTCGGTAGGGCTTCGCGTAAAGCTTTGGTGGCTTGGTAAATCAATTCGGGCTGCTTTAATAATGCCGCACCACCGTGGCTACCATTCACCGTTTTAGACGGACAACCACAGTTAAAATCAATGCCGTGCGATCCCAATTCCACCGCCAACACCGCATTTTCCGCCAGCCACTGTGGGTGTTGCCCTAAAAGTTGTACGCGTATGGGTGTTCCCGCGGGCGTTCGCCCACCGCGCTGCAGTTCTGGACATAAACGGTAAAAGGTTTTGACTGGCAAACGCTGATCCACCACACGCACAAACTCCGATACACACAGATCATAATCGTTAATTTCAGTCAAAAGCTGCCGCACAAGGGGATCAAGCACCCCCTGCATTGGCGCGAGGAAAACACGCATTTTATTTACTATTACTCTTTTGATAAAAATAAAAAAGCTGAATTTTTCACCGCACTTTGTTATTTGAGAGAAACGGTAAAAAATTCAGCAATAAAGAAGGTTTACTTCCACCCTTTCGCTTTACAAATCAAATCGTAAGCGGCTTGAATTTGTTGGGTTTTTTCTTTCGCCATTTCGAGCATTTCTTCTGGTAAGCCTTTGGCGACGAGTTTATCGGGGTGGTTTTCGTTCATTAAACGGCGGTAAGCGCGTTTTACTGTGGCGCGGTCGTCATTTTCGCTCACGCCAAGCACGTTGTAAGCATCTTGCAAGGTTGGGCCGCTGTGTGCTTGATAACCACCACCTTGATAGCCGCCTTGTTGATAATCGCCCTGTTGTGAGCCGTTATATTCATAATAAAACCCACCACGGCTAAATTGGCGAGCGGCGATTTCTGCCATTAAAATTTGTTGGAACTGGAAGCTAGATAAGCCCAATTCTTCCGCTACTACCTGTAGCACTTCTTTTTCATTTTCGTGCAGGTGATCATCGGCAAAAGCGGCTTGTAGCTGAACACGCAAGAACATTCTTAATAGATCACTACGCTGACCGCAGGCTTGGCAAAATTCGCGGATCACTTGGCGTAGCGGGAAATTCGGATCTTTACCACGATTAAAGGCTTCTTGCGCCAATTTACGCCCTTTGTCGTCCAAATTCATTTGGTTCATTAGATTATTGGCAAGCGCGATGTCATCTTGCGTTACCCGCCCTTTCGATTTAGACAAATGCCCCAACACCGCAAAGGTGGTTTGCATAAACAAGGATTGGCGGGTTTCTTTGCGTTTGAAAAAGCTCGAATTGACGCTGCCTAGTTCATATAATTTTTTGTCGGCTAAATGCCCTAAATAAGCGCCAACTAGCCCACCAAAAAAGCCGCCAAAACGGTAGCCAATGAAAAAACCTAATAACTTTCCAATAAAACTCATTCTGTTCTCCAACTTGAGTTATGCATAAAATCTTGAGTTATACATAAAATAAAGTGCGGTGCGTTTTTCGCGATTTTTATACGCTGTATTTTAGATGCCATACTGCTCACGATAAGCACGCATCGCAGGCAGATATTGTTGATACTCCGCCTCTTGCTCAATAAATTGCATTAAATCGTCAAAATCAATAATCGAAAGCACGTTGCATTGATAATCGCGTTCCACTTCTTGAATGGCAGAAAGCGTGCCTTTGCCGCGTTCTTTACGATTTAACGCAATCACCACTGCACTTAATGTCGCTTGATTTTGTGCGATTAAATCCATTGCTTCGCGAATTGCCGTGCCAGCGGTGATTACATCGTCCACCAATAGCACCTTGCCTTGCAATGGGCTGCCAATTAAATTGCCGCCTTCGCCGTGATCTTTGGCTTCTTTACGGTTAAAACACACTGGTTTATCAATGCCATATTGCTTAAACAGCGCCACCGACACCGTGGTGCCAATGGGAATGCCTTTGTAAGCAGGGCCAAAAATCACGTCATAATCTAAGCCGCTTGCTTGAATGGCGGCGGCATAAAATTCGCCTAAACGTGCTAAATCCGCGCCCGTGTTAAACAGACCTGCATTAAAGAAATAAGGGCTAATGCGCCCAGATTTCAAGGTGAATTCGCCAAATTTCAGCACATCACGGCTGAGCGCGAATTTGATAAAGTCAATTTTGTAGCCTTGCATTTGTGCCCCCAATTATGCTTGCCCTAAGGCTTCACGCTGCGCGTTGAAGATCACTTCACAGCCTTGTTTTGCAAGATCTAACAGGGTTAATAATTCTTCATGGGAGAATGGCTCACCCTCTGCTGTGCCTTGCACTTCAATCATTCGCCCGTCATCGGTCATCACCACGTTCATATCGGTTTCGGCATTGCTATCTTCCACATATTCCAAATCGCACACGGCTTCGCCCTCTACAATGCCCACCGAAATGGCTGCTACTAAGCCTTTGATTGGATTGGTTTTTAGCACGCCTTTTTGCATTAAGCCGTTGATGGCATCAATTAAGGCAACGCAAGCCCCAGTAATAGAAGCCGTACGCGTGCCGCCATCGGCTTGGATCACATCACAATCCAAGGTGATAGAACGCTCACCAAGGGCGGTGAGATCCACCATTGCACGTAAAGAGCGAGCGATTAAACGTTGAATTTCCATTGTGCGTCCACCTTGCTTGCCTTTCGCCGCTTCGCGTTGCATACGGCTATGGGTGGAACGTGGCAACATTCCATATTCTGCCGTTACCCAACCTTGATTTTGCCCTTTTAAGAAACGTGGCACACTTTCATCAACGCTGGCGGTGCAAAGCACTTTGGTTTCGCCAAATTCCACCAGCACCGAACCTTCGGCATATTTGGTGAAATGGCGGGTGATTTTAATTGGGCGGGGTTGATTTAATGGGCGATCATTCGGACGCATTGGAAATTCCTTACTCATTCATAAAATGGCGCTCATTCTAACACGCAAACTGACAGATGAGAAATTTAACGGTAGAATAGGCGGCAATTTTTAGCGCAAATTAAGGATTTATTATGATTTATAGTATGACGGCCTTTGCCCGTTATGAAATCAAACAAGATTGGGGCAATGCAGTTTGGGAGATTCGTTCCGTTAATCAACGTTATTTGGAAACCGTCTTCCGCTTGCCCGAGCCATTTCGCGGTTTGGAAAACACCTTGCGAGAAAAATTACGCCAGCGTTTAACTCGCGGTAAGGTGGAATGTAATCTGCGTTTTGAAGGCAAACAGCAAGCCACAGCCAGCCTTAATTTAAACCAAGCCTTGGCACAGCAGGTAATCCAATCCTTACAATGGATCAAACAACAAGCTGGCGAAGGGGAAATCAATCTTACCGATGTTCTGCGCTACCCCGGCGTGGTGGAAACCCCAGAGCAGGATTTAGATCGCATTAGTCAAGAATTGTTAGCTGGCTTTGAAGCGGCGCTCGATGAATTTATCGCAATGCGTGGGCGTGAAGGAGAAAAATTAAACGACTTGATCCAACAGCGTTTAACCGCCATCGCCAGTGAAAGCGATAAAGTGCGGTCAAAAATGCCAGAGATTTTGCAATGGCAACGGGAGCGTTTACAGCAACGTTTTGACGAATTGCAATTACAAGCGGATCAGCAACGACTCGAGCAAGAAATGGTGCTATTAGCGCAACGTATTGATGTGGCGGAAGAATTAGATCGTTTACAGCTGCACGTTAAAGAAACCCAACGCATTTTGCAAAAAGGCGGCGCGGTAGGGCGTAAACTTGATTTTATGATGCAAGAACTCAACCGCGAAAGTAACACGCTGGCGTCAAAATCCATTAGCGCGGAAATCACTAATTCTGCGGTGGAATTAAAGGTGCTTATCGAACAAATGCGTGAACAAATTCAGAATTTGGAATAATTTTTGGAATCTTTATGGCAATCATCAATCTCTCACAATATCGTGTTATTTCTGTACAAGGCGTGGACGCAGAAAAATTTCTGCAAGGTCAGCTCACTTGTGATGTGAATAGGCTGGCAGATGGGCAATCCACCCTCACCGCTCATTGTGATCCAAAAGGCAAAATGAGCAGCGTATTTCGTCTGTTGCGTGAAAATGCCGAGCAGTTTTACTTGATTATCCGCCACGCCTTATTGCCCTCTGCGCTGGATAATCTGAAAAAATATGCGGTCTTTTCCAAAGTTGCCTTTGCAGAGCAAGATTGGCAAGTGATCGGACTATTGGATAAACAAAAGTGCGGTGCAATTTCGGCGGATTTTTGCCTTGAAATAGGACAATCTGCGTGCGCGATGTTATTAAATAAAACCGCACAACAGATTGATTTCACTGGTAAAATTGCACAATGGGAGCAAGCCATAATGCAAGCGGGCTACCCGATTTTATCACCAGAAAGCCAAAACGAATTTATCCCACAAGCCTTGAATTTACAATGTATCGAACAAGCTATTTCGTTCCAAAAAGGCTGTTATATCGGGCAAGAAACCGTGGCGCGTGCGAAATATCGTGGCATAAACAAACGCGCGATGTTCCTGTTTAACGCACAAACCAACACGCCTGTTTCGCTGGGTTCAGAAATTGAAATGCAGCTGGAAAATGGCTGGCGAAAAACAGGTTTTATCCTAAGTGCGGTGCATTTTGACGGCATTTTATGGCTGCAAGTGGTGATGAATAATCAGTTTGAGGCAGGCACGGCATTTCGTCTGTCTGGCACTGAAACAGCATTAAACCTCATTGAATTGCCTTACAACTTATCATAAAAATGAAAATTGGGCGTAATGCCCAATTTTGCTATTCAAACCAAATCAACGATGCCATTCTTCCCGTTTGTTTCTCTCGTCTAAAAGAAAAGAAGTTTTCCCGTTCTAAATAGGTGCAATGCTCGCCACCGCTAATTTGCGAAATGCCTAATTTGTTAAGGCGCAATCGGGCGATGTGGTAAAGATCCGCAAGGTATTTGCCTTGCTCGATAGGATCTGGCACAAAGGCTTGTGCAGCATTGGGATCTTGCGTGATAAATTGTTGGCGAACATCTTCCCCCACTTGGAAAGATTTTGGCCCGATAGCCGGCCCGAGCCACGCAATAATCTCTTGTGGTTCGGCATGGAATTGTTGTACCGTTTGTTCTAACACGCCATCACATAAGCCACGCCAGCCTGCGTGTGCGGCGGCGACTTCCGTGCCTTTTTGATTGGTAAACAAGACAGGCAGGCAATCTGCGGTCATTACAAGGCAAACTTGGTTCGGTTGGTTGGTGTAAACCGCATCGGCGTCTAAATTGTTGCCCTCATAAGGCAAGCGGATCACCCTTGTGCTATGCGTTTGATTTAAGAAAAGCGGAAACTGCGGCAAATGAAATTGTTCCACCAATAAAGTGCGGTTGGTTTTTACTGAATTTTTATCATCGCCAACGTGATCGCCCAGATTAAAACTATCATAAGGCGCTTGGCTAACCCCACCTTGACGTAAGGTGGTGAAAGCGTGGATATTGGCTGGGGCTGCCCAGTTTGGTTTGAGTGCGTCCATTTTAGTAATCCAATTCATCTTTATGAGCAAGATAATCGGCTTTTAAGGCATTCACTAAGCCAACGAAATCCTCTGGTAATGGCGCATACCATTCCATTAATTCCCCTGTGATTGGGTGTTCCAAGCGTAACATTATGGCGTGCAACGCTTGACGTTTAAAATCTCGCAAAGTGGTGAGTAATTCCTCACTGGCATTTTTCGGTGGACGTGGGCGTCCGCCGTAAGTTTGATCGCCTAATAATGGGTGAGCGATATGCGCCATATGCACGCGAATTTGGTGAGTTCGCCCAGTTTCAAGGCGTAGGCGCAGGCGCGTGTAATTACGGAAACGTTCCATAATGCGATAATGCGTTACCGCAGGCTTACCCATTGGGTGAACCGCCATATGAGTACGTTTGGTTGGGTGGCGCGCCATTGGTTCGTCCACTGTGCCGCCTTGGGTCATAATGCCGTAAGCAATGGCTTCATATTCACGGGTGATTTTGCGTTTTTGCAGATCACGCACTAATTTAGTTTGTGCAGGAATGGTCTTTGCCACCACCATTAAGCCTGTGGTGTCTTTGTCTAAGCGGTGAACAATGCCCGCTCTCGGCACTTCTGCAATCGGCGGATAATGATAAAGCAAGGCATTGAGTACCGTGCCATTCGGGTTGCCTGCCCCAGGGTGAACCACCATATCTTTTGGCTTATTGATGACTAAAATATCATCATCTTCATACACAATATTGAGCGGAATATTTTCTGGCTCAAAACGGGTTTCATCTTCCACTTCAACATTGATGGTAATCTGTTCACCGCCATAAACTTTACTGCGTGGCACATTCACCACTTCACCGTTTACTTTCACCAGATCGCTTTCGATCCAAGTTTTTAAACGTGAACGAGAATAGTCTGGGAACATTTCCGCTAAGCTTTGGTCTAAACGTTGTCCCATTTGGCTTGGCAGAACTTCTGCCGATAAAGTAAGATATGCCATAAATAAATCCGTGAATAATTTGCTTATTTAGCAATGTGCTATAAAATACGGATCATTGTAACTTATTTATCATTGCTCGTAAAAAAGGAATCATCAATGCGTAAATTAAAATCTTTTACATTCGTTGCATTAGCTGCACTTGCCGTGAGTGCTTGTTCTAATTCATCAAAAGAGGTAGAGCAAGGCTCTGAACAAGAACTTTATGCCAAAGGGCAAACCTATTTACAAGACGGTGATTATTCCCAAGCGGTGCGCTATTTAGAAGCGGTAAAAAACCGTTTTCCTGCCGCAAATTACAGTGAGCAAACGCAGTTAGATTTAATTTATGCTTATTATAAATCGCAAGATTACACCAAAACCTTAGTAGCCGCAGAGCGTTTTTTACAGCAATATCCGAATAGTCCAAATGTAGATTATGTGATCTATATGGCAGGGCTAACCAATTTTGCCTCAGGTGAAAACTTCTTCCAAGATTTCTTTGGTGTTGATCGCGCAACCCGTGAAAACACAGCAATGAAAGCGGCGTTTGCAAACTTCCAAACCCTTGTAGATAATTTCCCTAATAGCACTTATGCGCAAGATGCCTTAGCAAGAATGGCTTATATTAAAGCCGCCTTGGCTCGCCACGAACTTGCCATTGCCAAATTCTATATGAAACGCAATGCTTATGTTGCCGTTGCCAACCGAGTAGTAGGAATGTTACAGCAATATCCTGACACCCAAGCCACTCTTGAAGCCTTGCCATTAATGAAAGAAGCTTATGAAAAAATGAATCTTCCTGAATTGGCAAAACAAACGGAAACCTTGATTCAGGCGAATAAAGATAAAAAATTCAGCGATGTTGAAAAACCGAAAGACTTTGAATTAAATAAACCAAAATCTTAGCAAATAATGATGAGAAAGCCTCTATATAACACATAGAGGTTTTTTATTGCCTAATTTTTAAGTGCGGTTGTTTTTTAAGAAAAATTCATCAAAATTTGACCGCACTTTAATTTTCTTTGTGCAGCTATGTAATGAATAATTTATTGGGAATTTAGGGGAAAGATAAATGATGGTGCCCCCAACAGGACTTGAACCTGTGACCAATCGATTATGAGTCGACTGCTCTAACCGACTGAGCTATGGGGGCGGTAAGAGTGTGCTGATTATAGTGAAATATCCTAGCAAAGTCTATCATTCACCAATTATGCGGCTTAAATTTGAACAAAAAAGCCTGATAATAAATCAGGCTTTTATTTAAGATAAATTATGCTTACTCATCTAAGAAACTACGCAAGGTTTCTGAACGGCTTGGATGGCGTAATTTGCGTAGCGCTTTAGCTTCAATTTGGCGGATACGTTCGCGGGTTACATCAAATTGTTTACCCACTTCTTCAAGCGTGTGATCCGTGTTCATATCAATACCAAAACGCATTCTTAACACTTTAGCTTCTCTTGGCGTCAAGCCCTCTAGCACTTCGTGTGTTGCAGCTTTCAAGCTCTGTGCCGTTGCAGAATCCAATGGTAATTCTAACGTGCTATCTTCAATGAAATCACCTAAGTGGGAATCGTCATCATCACCGATAGGGGTTTCCATTGAAATTGGCTCTTTGGCAATTTTTAGCACTTTGCGGATTTTATCTTCCGGCATTCCCATTCTTTCTGCTAATTCTTCCGGTGAAGCCTCACGCCCCATTTCTTGCAACATTTGACGCGAAATGCGGTTCAATTTGTTGATGGTTTCAATCATATGAACTGGGATACGAATGGTTCTCGCTTGATCCGCGATCGAACGCGTAATTGCTTGACGAATCCACCAAGTCGCATAAGTTGAGAATTTATAACCACGGCGATATTCAAATTTATCCACCGCTTTCATCAAGCCAATGTTACCTTCTTGAATAAGATCCAAGAATTGTAAACCACGGTTGGTATATTTTTTCGCAATAGAAATCACTAAACGCAAGTTCGCTTCAACCATTTCTTTTTTCGCACGGCGTGCTTTTAATTCACCTTGTGAAACCGCATCGCAAATATCACGAATTTGGCTAATGGTTAAACCGGTATCTTGTTCGATCTGCCCTAACTGAGTAATAGCCTGACGAATAGGTTCTTCATACTGAGCTAATTTTTCAGACCAATTTTTTCCTGCATTTAAGGCTTTTTCTAGCCACGCATCTTTGGTTTCGTGTCCAATAAATTCTTTTTGGAACGTGCCTTTTGGCATTTTAGCGTTATCTACTGCCATTTTTTGGATATGGCGTTCCTGCTGGCGTACGCGTTTCATCATATCGCGCATAGATAACACCAACATATCAAATTGTTTTGGCACTAGACGGAATTGTGTGAAGATCTCTGCCAAAATTTGAATTTGATCTCTTGCTTGTTTTTTATGACGGCCGTGTTTTTCGATAGTATCTAGGGTTTTCTTGTGTTGCGCTTTTAGGGCTGCAAATTTTTCACGCGCCACTTCAGGATCAATGCTGTTATCAGAATCACTGTCATCGGAGGAATTACTCTCATCGCTTTCTTCATCTTCGTTTTCATCATCTTCCATTGAACCTGTTGAAACGCTTTCTTCATCATCTTCATCAGAAAGCATTTCGTGTTCATCTGATGCAGCTTCTTCAACGCCTGCATTGGGATCAACAAAACCTGTGATGAGATCCGCTAAACGCATTCCGCCTTCTTCCACTAACGCATATTGACGCAAGAGATCATTCAAGGCTTCTGGATAAGCAGCCACAGCAGTTTGTACTTCATTGATCCCTTCTTCAATGCGTTTGGCGATATCAATTTCCCCTTCTCGGGTTAAAAGCTCCACGCTCCCCATTTCACGCATATACATACGCACGGGATCGGTGGTTCGCCCTAACTCTGCTTCCACGCTAGATAACACTTGAGTGGCTTCTTCTACCGCATCTTCATCAGTGATATTTTCATTTAACATCAAATCATCGGCATCAGGTGCAGTTTCTAACACTTGAATGCCCATATCATTGATCATTTGAATGATGTCTTCAATTTGATCTGCATCGACAAGTTCTTCTGGCAAATGGTCATTCACTTCAGCATAAGTAAGATAACCTTGCTCTTTCCCTTGTGCGATTAACAGTTTTAATTGAGATTGTGGATTTTGCTCCATATCCATATTATATATCCGCCTCGATGTGTAATTGTGGGAGATAAAATGGCTTTAATTTTATCACCCTTATGTTGGATTAACTATTTATTTTGCTGTTTTTTCAATAATAATTGTGCGAGCGCCTGCCGTTCTTGCTCATTTAAGCCTTCTGTGCGCTCTTTTGCGATAAGCATTTCGATATTTTTATCCATCAACTGCAAATAAAAATAACGTAGGGTTTCACGAAATGTTTCTTCGATTTTATCCTCATCGACTAAATGATCCCACACGGCAAGAATTTCAAGGGGGCGAAAATATTCCGTATCACGGTAATGTTCTAAAATTTGTGCGGCGGTAATCCCCACACGCTCACGGCAAAGTGCGGTGATTTTTTCAAACAAATCTAGCCCTGCTTCATTGAGTACCGATAGAACACTTAAATTTTCTGGCACAATTTGGATCAATTCAGGATTTTGCAACAGTAATGCAATCAACACGCGCATTGGCGTGCGTTTCACCGCATTTTGTTTCGGCGATGATGAATGATTTTCTTTTTGTGCCGGGATTAAATGCTCGATCTGCGCTTCATTAAAGATCCCCAATTTTTGCGCCAAAAGCTGACGCAATGATAAACGCAGTAATTCGCCAGGAATTCGGCTAATCAATGGCACAGCAAGGGCAGCAAGTTTTCCCTTACCTTCTTTACTGGAAAAATCCACCTGCGAACTTAGGGTAGAAAACATAAAATCGCTCAATGGTTGCGCCTGACGAATATAGTCCTCAAAGCCGTCTTTGCCATATTGGCGAATAAAGGTATCGGGATCTTCCCCATCGGGCAGAAAAATAAACTTAATTTGCCGCCCGTCTTCTAAAAAAGGCAGCGCATTTTCCAACGCACGCCACGCAGCATCACGCCCTGCACGGTCTGCATCGTAACAACAAATAAGCTGTTCGGTGGAACGAAATGCAAGCTGAATTTGCTCCGCTGTAGTGGCTGTCCCTAATGACGCCACGGCATAATCCACGCCAAATTGCGCCAATGCCACCACGTCCATATAGCCCTCTACCACCAGCAACATTTCAGGGCTGTCATTCACTTGTAATGCTTCAAACAAGCCATAAAGCTCACTACCTTTGTGGTAGGTCATACTTTCTGGCGAGTTCAAATATTTCGGCTTTTCATCACCCAACACTCGTCCGCCAAAGGCAATGGTTCGCCCACGGCGATCACGAATAGGAAACATAAGACGATTACGAAAACGATCGTAAACATCTTGTTTTTCATTGCGCGACAACATTCCTACATCAAACAATTTTTGCCGATCTTCTTGATTACGCCCAAACTGATTTAACACGGCGCTAAATTGGTTTGGCGAAAAACCGATTTGAAAGCGTTCAATCACTTCGGTGGATAAACCGCGTTTTTGCACATAGGATTGCGCAGGAATATTTTGTGGAAGTTGCTGATGATAAAACACCGCGATCTCTTGCATTAGCTGGTAAAGATCTTTCTTGGTACGATAATTGGCTTGTGGTTTATTCTTACCATCAAAGTGCGGTGATTTTTCGTAAGGAATTTCTAAGCCTAAATGATTCGCTAGCTCCTCCACCGCTTCGATAAATTCCAGTTTTTCATATTCCATTAAAAAACTAATGGCATTACCGTGCGCGTGGCAACCAAAGCAATGGTAAAACTGTTTTTTCGGACTCACGGTAAAGGAAGGCGTTTTCTCGTGATGAAAAGGACAACAAGCCTGATATTCACGCCCTGCTTTTTTCAGCTTAACCCGTGAATTAATCAATTCGACAATGTCAGTTCTGGCAAGAACATCATCAATAAATGAACGTGGAATATGGCCTGCCACAATAATTTCCTCTCGTTTTCAATCAACACAGAATTTAGCAAGATAGATCTAAGATAATAAGAAATGGCGCAGCTAAAAACAACAAAACCGTGATTCCAAAAGGTTTCACGGCCTGCTTAACTCGAGTTTAATTAAAAAATTTTTAATTAGTATAAACGTACGTTACGTGCATTTTCACGAGCAACGCGTTTTGCGTGGCGTTTAGCACGAGTTGCGTTTTCACGTTTACGAATTGTTGTTGGTTTTTCGTAAAATTCACGGCTACGAACTTCCGCTAAGATTCCCGCTTTTTCACAAGCGCGTTTGAAACGACGTAATGCTACGTCAAATGATTCATTTTCACGAACTTTAATTACCGGCATAAGCCATCACCTCAATATGGATTAATATTTTGCAAAATTTAGACCGTTTCGTTTCGATAAACGGCTTATTCAAATTAATAAGGGTGGCAATTTTAATTCAAATTAACCGCAAAAGCAAAGAAAAGATCCAATTTTTGTTGAAATTCTGCCTTTCCCTAAACGGAAAAATGATCGCCAACTGGTGAAAATACAATAAACAGGGTAAAATCAGCCAAGTTTTTCCCATATAAAAAGAGAGAAAAAATGCGAATTTTAGGCATTGAAACATCTTGTGATGAAACAGGTGTGGCGATTTATGATGAAAATGATGGGCTTATCGCCAACCAACTTTACACCCAAATTGCGTTGCATGCCGATTATGGTGGCGTTGTGCCAGAATTAGCTTCGCGCGATCACATTCGGAAAACTGCCCCCCTTATCCAAGCGGCATTGCAAGAAGCCAATTTATCAGCGCAAGACATTGACGGCATTGCCTACACTTGCGGGCCGGGATTAGTGGGCGCGTTATTGGTGGGTTCAACCATTGCACGTTCCCTCGCCTATGCGTGGAATGTGCCAGCCATTGGCGTTCATCATATGGAAGGGCATTTGCTCGCGCCAATGTTAGAAGAAAATGCACCGCACTTTCCTTTTGTCGCCTTGCTTGTTTCAGGTGGACATACTCAGCTTGTGCGCGTAGATAGCGTAGGGCAATATGAGGTGCTAGGCGAAAGCATTGATGATGCGGCAGGTGAAGCTTTTGATAAAACCGCAAAATTGCTCGGTTTAGACTACCCTGGTGGTGCAGCCTTAGCACGCTTAGCGGAAAAAGGCACGCCAAATCGCTTTACCTTTCCGCGTCCAATGACTGATCGCCCTGGGCTAGATTTCAGTTTTTCAGGCTTAAAAACCTTTGCTGCAAATACCATCAATCAAGCGATTAAAGAAGAAGGCACGCTCACTGAACAAACCAAAGCGGATATTGCTTATGCTTTCCAACAAGCGGTGGTAGAAACCTTAGTGATCAAATGTCGCCGCGCCTTGCAAGAAACGGGCTTTAAACGCCTAGTGATCGCAGGTGGTGTGAGTGCGAATCAACAGTTGCGCCAAGCCTTGAGCGAATTAATGACACAACTAAGCGGCGAAGTGTTTTATCCGCAGCCGCAATTTTGTACCGACAACGGTGCAATGATTGCCTACACTGGCTTTTTACGTCTTAAACACGGTGAACATTCCTCTTTAGAAATTGAAGTAAAACCACGCTGGGCAATGACTGAGCTGAGCGAAATAAAATAAAATAAGCTAAGCGAAATTAAACAAGCTGAGTGAAATTAAACAAGCTGAGTGAAATTAAACAAGGATAATTTATGCAAAATCAACAATCTAACGCAATGCGCGCAGCTGGGATCGGCTGCGTTCTTATGCTTCTTCTTATCGCCTTTGCTTTGATTAAACTCCCTACCGCACAGGTGATGGATTACCTTACCCTTGCAGGCCAATGGGTGGGACAAGGCACAACCATTGGCATTTTAATGCTCGCTACCCTGCCACCACTAACGGGGCTGGTGTTTTACTTGATTTGGAAATGGCTAACAAAATAACCGCACTTTATTATGGCTAATTACTATGGCTAAACTTTATTTTTACTATTCTACGATGAACGCGGGGAAATCCACCACCCTGCTGCAATCAGATTACAACTACCGCGAACGGCAAATGAATACGCTAGTTTACACCGCGGCGATTGATGATCGCTTTGGCGTGGGCAAAGTGACTTCACGCATTGGCATTAGCCAGCAGGCGAAATTATTTCATAAGGAAACGGATCTGTTTGCCGAAATCGCCCTGCATCTTGAACAAGAAAGCCTGCATTGTATTTTGGTGGACGAAGCACAATTTCTCACCAAAGAGCAAGTTTATCAGCTCAGTGATGTGGTGGATAAATTACACATTCCCGTGCTGTGCTACGGCCTGCGCACGGATTTCCAAGCAGAATTGTTTGAAGGCAGCCAATACTTACTGGCGTGGGCCGATCAGCTGGAAGAATTAAAAACCATCTGCCATTGTGGGCGCAAAGCTAATTTCGTGCTACGTTTAAACGATCAAGGCGAAGTGGTCAAAGACGGCGCACAAATTCAAATCGGCGGCAATAATCACTACGTTTCCGTATGTCGCCGCCATTACAAAGAAAAAATTGAACAAGCATAAAATTCGCCATTTTTGCACCGCACTTTTCACTCAACGTTTCCAAATGTAAGGACGCACTTATGTGTGCGTCCGATTGGGCTATCGACACGGGCGGACACATCGGTTCGTCTAGCCATAAAAAGCAATTTTATTTCATCATAAAAGCTGATATATTGAGTCAAGTATTGAAATAAGGAGTCAAAATGAAAAAAGAAGAAATGGGACATAATTTTCTTGCTCGATTAGGCAAAACGCGCTTACGCCCCGGTGGTCGCAAAGCCACAGAATGGCTGATTGCAAACAGCGATTTCAACGCCAATAAAAAAGTGTTAGAAGTGGCGTGCAATATGGGAACCACCGCCATTGAGCTAGCGAGCAAATTCGGCTGCCATATCGAGGGCGTGGATCTTGATGAAAATGCCTTAGAGAAAGCCAGAAAAAATATCGCCGAAAAAGGGCTACAAGATAAAATTCACGTTCAACGTGCCAATGCAATGAAATTACCTTTTGCCGATAACAGCTTTGATATTGTGATTAATGAAGCAATGCTCACAATGTTGCCTGTGGAAGCGAAAATCAAAGCGGTGCGCGAATATTACCGCGTTCTCAAACCCAACGGCTTCTTGCTCACTCACGATGTAATGCTTACCACGGACAATGCGGAAGAAGTAATCCAACAGTTGCGTGAAGCCATTAACGTTACCGTAACTCCATTAACAAAACAAAACTGGAAATCGCTCTTTTTAGAAGCGGGATTCCGCAACGTGGAAACCTATTCAGGCGAGATGACGCTACTTTCCCCAGCAGGAATGATTTATGACGAAGGCGTATTAGGCACAGCTAAAATTATCCGCAATGCGTTAAAAGCAGAAAACCGTCCGACATTCAAAAAAATGTTCAAGGTTTTCAATGATCCAGATAAAAAACTCGGCTTTATTGCCTTATGTAGCCAAAAATAATTTAACGAAAATCCCCGCACTTTTACTCAACAAATTTCACATAACAAAGTGCGGGGATTTTTTGTCAAATTTTGGCGTTCAAATAAAAAATCTATGGACAAATACCTATTTTGTGGGAGAATACTGCGCCTTATTTTTAACTATAAAAATTCTATGACAACCCCTTATTATAAATGGCCTGATGCCGTTTCTTTATATCCTGATCGCGGTAAAAAGTCTTACCGTTTAAAACGCTTTCGTTACCGTTTACGCAGTTGGCTCAATTACGATCTGATCAAAAAATTTGAGCGTTTCGTTAATCAATATCCTTGGCTAGCAGAGCTTCTGGCTACACGACCAGATTGGAGCTATCCTATTGCTTATCGCTTTTTAGATAAACGCTTGAACCGCAAAGAACGCTTTGACACTATTTGCGATAATTTGCAGTTCTTACCAGAGCATTTAGCAGAACTTGGGATTACCCCAATTTGGCAACAACCTATTTCCTTCGGTGAAATCATTCCTGATTTTGAGCTGGTGCTTGCCTTAACGACACACCAACCAATGGAGGGTTATTGGACTTTTGAGCTTATCCATAAACCAAGCAATGAACTTATTTATTTACTCACCTTTGGTAAAGTAAAAGGCACTGTGTTGATTGCTGTGGTTCAAGGGCCAAATTGCGAAGGTTCAAAAGAAATCGTCAAACAATTAACGAAATTATGCCACGGTTTACGCCCTGCCTATTTAATGATCGAAATCTGCAAAATGTTTGCTAAAGCAATGGGTTATAGCCAAGTGTTAGGTATTCCGCAAAAATACCAAAATAAATCACGCTTTATCCAAGCTAAGCGTTACTTAGTAAATTATGATGTGATGTTTGAAGAAAGTGGCGGGATATTAAAAGATTATTGGCAGTTGCCAGTGGAAATTGAAATGAAAAATCTCTCAACGGTATCTAGCAATAAACGCTCAATGTACCGTAAACGTTATGCGATGTTGCAAGAAATTGAACAACGCATACAACAAACCCTGATGCTGAAAAATAGCCTATAAAAATAGCCCCATTGGGGCTATTTTTAACTAAGAGAACGATCTTTTTCTTGAACGCGATTTAAAGCCACCCTCGTCAAAAAAGCGGTGGTTTTTTTCTTTAAATTTGCGATCCCCTTTGACTTTTCCGCCAAAGCCTTTTCCTTTGCCTTCACCACCTTTGGTTTCACCAAGGAAAGACATTTGCATTTGTTTGTTCATTACGCGCGTTTTGGCGAAATGGTTGAGCAATTCTTTTGGCATACCTTGTGGTAATTCAATGGTGGAATGATTATCGTAAAGTTTGATATGCCCGATATAACGGCTATCGATATCGCCTTCATTAGCGATCGCTCCCACAATATGACGCACTTCCACGCCATCTAAGCGCCCCACTTCAATACGGTATAAGTCCATTGGTTGCGGGTTACCGTAGCCACGGCGTTCAGCGGAGCGTGGATTTTCTCTGCGTCCATCATGTTCACGGCGGGCGCGTTTGTCGATGGCTGGATCTGGCGGTAAAATTAATTTTTGTTTACCTTGTAAGAGCATTAGCATTGCGGCGGCAATGTCTTCTTGATCTTGGTCGGCGGTGAAGAGATCTTCCAATAAGCTACGATATTGCTCTAGATCGTGATGTTCCAGCTGTTTGGTGATTTTTGCGACAAATTTTTTGCGACGACAAGCCTGTAATGCTTCGTGATTTGGTACTTCCACTTCCTCAATCGGCTTTTTCGTTAGACGTTCAATATTTTTCAGTAGGCGATTTTCGCGTGGTTCGACAAACAATAACGCACGTCCTGCGCGCCCAGCACGCCCTGTACGCCCAATACGGTGCACATAACTTTCGGCATCAAGTGGAATATCATAATTTACCACAAGACTAATGCGTTCCACATCAAGTCCACGAGCGGCAACATCAGTGGCGACTAAAATATCTAGGCTACCGTTGCGTAGGCGATCGAGAGTTTGTTCACGCAGTTGTTGGGTCATATCCCCATTGAGTGCGGCGGCACGGAAGCCGTGTTTTTCCAATAATTCGGTAATATCAAGGGTAGCAGTTTTGGTGCGAGCAAAGATGATTGCCGCATCAAATTCTTCCACTTCAAGGAAACGCAAGAGAGCTTCATTTTTGCGGAAACCACGCACATACCAGCAACTTTGGGTAATATCTGGGGCATTTTTTTGGCTTGATTGAATTTTCACCTCTTGAGGATTATTCATAAAGCGTTTGGTAATGCGGCGGATTGGTTCTGGCATTGTGGCGGAGAAAAGTGCGGTTTGATGCTGTTCTGGCAGTGCTGCCATTACGGTTTCAACATCATCAATAAAGCCCATTCGTAACATTTCATCAGCTTCATCAAGCACGATAAATTTTAATTCTGATAGATCGAGGGTATTGCGTCTAAGGTGATCGAGAATACGCCCCGGTGTGCCGACAACTACTTGAGCACCTTGTTTTAAGGCTCTGAGCTGAATGTCATAACGTTGTCCGCCGTAAAGGGTAACAATGTTGATCCCTTTAGCATATTTCATAAATTGTTCGCACGCATCAGCCACTTGAATGGCAAGCTCACGAGTAGGCGCCATAACTAGCATTTGTGGCATTTTTTTATTTGGCTCAATTTGGGCTAATAAAGGGAGAGAAAACGCAGCGGTTTTTCCACTTCCGGTTTGCGCCATTCCAAGCACATCATCACCTGCGAGAAGGTAGGGAATACAAGCTTGTTGGATTGGCGAAGGGGATTCAAATCCCATATCTGTTACAGCATTAAGGATAAATTCAGGTAAACCTAAATCATTAAAGGTGATTTTTGTTTCAGTCATTAAAATACTCGAATATAAAAAAGGAAAGCTCAATTACTTTCAGTTGCACAAAGCCTAGGTGTGGCGAAAAATCGCTGCTTTGTGGATAACATTGTTGAAAAGTTTTACGTTTACAACACCAAATCTAGGCTAATGCCTAGTTTATTGTGCTTTTGTGCGTTTTAATTTCGCCAGTTCAAGCACTGCAAAACGATACTCAACAAAGTTATACACCTGATTCGCTATGGCCAATTTAAACAGGGTTTCTGCTTTTTCCCTTTGACCCAAATTGAGTTGTTGTTTTGCTAGATAAAAGTAGGTTTCGGTCAATACTTCGGCATAAGGCATTTTTTGCTTTTCAGCAAATTCCACCCCTTGCTGTTGTAGCTCAGTGAGCGACAACTGACCTAAATAATATTGCACAATATAATTGCCCCACTGCTTTTGCGAGAGCGCAGGCGCTTGCTGTGCTAACTGCTGTTTAGCCTTTTTAGGATTGGTTTCTAATTCATTGAGATATAACCATAATGCACGGTAAGCATCGCTTTTATCTTGTTGATAAAACTGTGATAAATCTTTCTGTGCAAGAGGATAACGTTCTACATAATAAAAACCTAAGCCTCGATTAAATAGGCTATATTCATCGTTTGGGTTTAATTCCAATGCCGCATTAAATGCTTCTAGTGCTTCATCATAATCTTCATTGATAAGCTGATAGACGCCCAAATAATTATAAAGTGCGGCGTTTTTTGGCTGAAAAATTAAAGACTGTAAAAAGTCATAACGCGCTAACCCCCAAAGCCCAAGGGCGTCATACAACACGCCTCGTTCAAAATGTAAGGCAGCACGTTCTTTTTTATCAATTCTGCCAATTTGCAATACTTGGCTAATACGAGCAACCATTATTTCTTGCTCAATATGGCTATTCGGTGTCTGCTCCGCAATAATCAATTTATTATTTGCCATAAAAGGTTGCGAATTGACACAGCCTACAAGTAATAAGGCAACACACCAGATTGAGAACAATCTGAAAGAGTTTATACGCCAATTACATTGCATCATTGTTTAGCCTTAGGTGTTAGCTCAAGTATGCCTGACTGGCAATGCCAGCCCATTTCCCGCTAAGGAAAATTGCTCCCTAACAAGTAGGGAGCGGTATTTTTATTCTTGCTCACTCACTGCAACCACAACTTCTTCTGTTGGTGCTGCCTCTTGTTTTGGAGCAATATCTTTCATTGTTAAGCGGATACGGCCTTGGCGATCAATTTCAACTACTTTCACGCTAACTTCTTGACCCACGCTTAAGTAATCACTGACTTTTTCTACGCGTTCATCAGCGATTTGTGAAATGTGAACCAAGCCTTCTTTATTGCCAACTAAGGAAACGAACGCACCGAAATCCGCAAGGCGAGTCACTTTACCTTGATAGATTGCACCAGCTTCCACTTCCGCGGTGATGTCTTCAATGCGCGCCATCACTTCTTTCACCGCATTGTTATCTACCGCTGCGATTTTCACTGTACCGTCATCATCAATATCAATGGAGGTGCCAGTTTCTTCCGTTAAGGCACGAATTACTGCACCACCTTTACCGATCACATCTTTGATTTTCTTCGGATCGATTTTCATTGTGTGAATACGCGGTGCGAAGTCAGAAATTTCCGCACGCGGTGCAGGAATTGCTTGTTCCATCACGCCAAGAATGTGCATTCTCGCACCTTTTGCTTGGTTAAGGGCGATTTGCATAATTTCAGGGGTAATCCCTTCAATTTTGATGTCCATTTGTAATGCAGTAACCCCTTCGCGTGTACCCGCTACTTTGAAGTCCATATCACCTAAGTGATCTTCATCACCCAAAATGTCAGAAAGCACAACAAATTTTTCATCTTCTTTTACTAAGCCCATTGCGATACCCGCAACAGCGGCTTTAATTGGTACACCTGCGTCCATTAAGGCTAGTGATGCGCCACATACCGATGCCATTGATGATGAACCGTTAGATTCAGTGATTTCAGACACCACACGCACCACATAAGGGAATTCGCTCAAGCTTGGCATTACTGCAGCCACACCGCGTTTTGCTAAACGACCGTGACCAATTTCACGGCGTTTTGGCGAACCAATCATACCTGTTTCACCCACTGAATATGGCGGGAAGTTGTAGTGGAATAAGAAGTGATCAGTTTTTTCACCGGTTAATTCGTCAATGATTTGTGCATCACGTTCTGTCCCTAAGGTTGCCACCGCTAAGGCCTGTGTTTCACCACGGGTGAAAATCGCAGAGCCGTGCGTACGCGGTAACACGCCTGTGCAAATGTCTAATGCGCGCACGGTATCTACGGTACGGCCGTCAATACGCGGCTCACCGTTTAGAATGCGTGAACGCACGATTTCACTTTCAAGTGCGGTAAGAATATCGACAATTTTTCCTTCGCTAAGGGTTTCATCTTCAGTGGTTAATTGGCCTACTACGTCTGCTTTAATCGCATCAATTTGTTCATAACGCGCTTGTTTTTCAGTGATACGATAAGCATCGCCTAAACGGCTTTCCGCAAGGGCTTTAACTTTATCAATTAATGCCGTATCTGGTGCTGGTGGCTGCCAATCCCAACGCGGTTTTCCTGCTTCTTGGGCAAATTCTTTAATGGCTTCAATCACCACTTGTTGTTGCTGATGACCAAATACCACCGCAGCCAACATTTGTTCTTCGGTTAAAATGTCCGCTTCAGATTCCACCATTAATACGGCTTTATCTGTCCCCGCTACCACTAAGTCTAAACGACTTTGTTTTTGTTCGTTAGTGGTTGGGTTTAAGACGAATTGACCATCAATAAAGCCAACGCGTGCTGCGCCGATCGGGCCGTTAAATGGCACGCCAGAAAGGGTAAGTGCTGCTGAAGCACCGATCATCGCCACTAAATCAGGGCTAATTTGTGGGTTTACCGAAACCACGGTTGCCACAATTTGAATTTCGTTGAAAAAGCCTTCAGGGAATAATGGACGGATTGGACGATCGATTAAACGCGCCACTAAGGTTTCCCCCTCAGAAGGGCGGCCTTCACGTTTAAAGAACCCACCAGGGATACGTCCTGCTGCGTAAGTACGCTCTTGGTAGTTTACAGTTAATGGGAAGAAATCTTGCCCTTCTTTAACGTCTTTTTTCGCTACCACTGTTACGAACACGCTAGTGTCGTCCATACTCGCCATCACTGCCGCTGTGGCTTGACGGGCGATTGCACCAGTTTCTAAGGTTACCGTGTGCTGACCATATTTAAATTGTTTAACAATTGGATTCACAATATTTTCCTTCAAATAAAATGGAATAATCTGCGGAACATTCCGCACTCAATGCTTTTAGGTAAATAACAGATTAACTGTTTGATTTCACGTTGTTTTCCCAATTGCGACTAGCAAAAATTCTCTCAAAAAGCACCGCACTTTGTCGGGTTGCGTAAGAGTATTTTTGATAGCCGCACGCCAACGGGAAAAGAAAAGCCCCGCTATTATACAGGGCTTTTGTGTTTATTGATACCGCTAAATGCGTTGATTTTAGGTTTATTCACCTTACCTAATTATTCTGCTTTTTCTGGTGGTAAAAAGCCAGATTTCACGTCTTTCATATTTGGCAAGTGGTGAGCAATCCCTTTATGGCAATCAATACAGGTTTTGCCGTCTTTGATTGCCATTGTGTGCATTTTTTCTGCTACGCCTTTTTGCAAGGTGAAATCCATTGCATCAAAATTATGACAGTTACGACATTCTTGTGAATTATTGGCTTTCATTCTTGCCCATTCACGCTCAGCCATTTCTAAACGTGCTGCTTCAAATTTTTCTTTGGTATCCACTTTACCTGTAATATGCGCATAAACTTCTGTTGCTGCTTTAATTTTACGCACCCACTTAGGAATAAATTCGTGTGGCAAATGGCAATCCGCACAAATGGCTTTTACCCCAGTACGATTCACATAATGCACAGATTGACGATATTCAGGCACAACGTCGTTCATATGGCAACTAGAACAAAATTCTTCCGTATTGGTGTGTTCCAGCGCAGTATTAAAGCCGCCCCAGAAAATAATCCCAGCAATGAAAGAAAGGGTGATTAGCACGCCGACAGCAATACGACTTGGTGAACGAAACCAATGCCAAAACTTTTTGATTAATTTCAACATTTTTATTCTCCGTAGCCTTTCATTGGTTTAAATTCATTTGGCACAATCGGTTCAACGTCAGATTGTGAAACGTGGCACTGTAAGCAGAAATAACGGCGAGGAGCGGTTTCGCCGCCGACAAAGTTTCCGTTACGATCCATAAAGTGGGTTGGGCTAATGCGTGTTGCCCCTGTGATGCGAGAAGCCTCAACGCTGTGGCAATTCAAGCATTGGTTCACATTTTTGGTGATTTGATAATTTTTTACGCTATGTGGAATCGTTGGTGGTTGATTCACATAGTTAAGCGGTGGTAACTCACTTTGTTTTGGTACATTGTGAAAAGCTGGTTTCACATCTTCAGCCGCCCCTTGCAGATAGTTGTCAATTTTGTCTTCCGCAGCCATTACGCTGGTGGCAAAAAGTGCGGTTAAAATTAATAAGGTTTTTTTAATCATTTTATTCCCCCGAATGATTAAATCTAGTGGTAAAAGTAAATACATTTTCAGCACAAACATCAATGCAACGTCCGCAACTGATACAATCTTTAGAAAGCACGAGCAGGCTTTCGTCTTTTTTGCCGTGCAGTGGGCTGCGTAACACTTGCGGTTCAGGGCAAATGTTGTAGCAATCCATACAATTATCACAGCGTGCGCGATCAATCACTTTAATGCGCGCAATGCTTTTTGCGCCAATTAAGCCATAGGTCGTGCCGATAGGGCATAAATGCCCGCACCAGCCGTGCTCTGCAATCAATAAATCAAATAAAAATATCGCTAAAATTAACCAAGTGGTTGCACCGAAACCATAAATTAAGGCGCGTCCAAATGCACTTACAGGATTGATCCATTCCCACAACATAATGCCACTTAACGCACTGCCGATGAGAATCATCAATAAAATGCCGTAGCGTAAGCCGCGTGGAATTTTGGCATTTTGACGAATACCTAATTTACGTCTTAACCAAGCCGCACAGTCGGTAACCAGATTTAACGGACACACCCAACCGCAAAACACTTTGCTTCCCAATAAAGCATAAAGGGTGATCACAATGCCAGCACCCAGTAAGGTGGTGAAGTTGGGCAAATGACCCGTGGCAAGGCTTTCTGCGGTGATGAGTGGATCGCTCATTGGAATTAAATCTAAAAATAAGCTCCCGCTATAATTACCACGCAGAATCCATACACCAAGCCAAGGGCCGCTCAGAAACATTGCGAGAATGCTTAACTGAGTTAAACGACGCCAAAATAAAAAGCGATTAGCGCGCCACAAGCCCAGCTTTTCTCTTGCTTCTCTACCTGCATATTTCGGTGAATTTGCCATTAAAAGCCCTCCGGTTTGCGTACGGGTAAAGAAATAATGTCGTCAGGCGCAAGGGAATGCCCTGCCTTTTCTTTTTCTTCCCAACCAAGGCGATAATGTTTACCCAACATTCCTTTCGCAAGGGAAAGAGGCAACACTTTGATTGCCGCTTCATCCAATACGCAGGCTTCCTCGCATTTACCGCAGCCCGTGCAAGCGTCCGAATGCACCGTTGGAATAAACACCGCGTGCTTGCCCGTACGATCATTACGCTGCATTTCTAAGGTGATGGCTTTGTCGATAAGTGGACAAACGCGATAACACACATCACAACGTAGGCCCTGCCAGTTTAGGCAAGTCTCGTGATCTAACAGCACCGATAAGCCCATTCGGGAATCGTTAATATTATCCTGTGTGGAATCTAACGCCCCGCTCGGACAGGCTTTTGCACAAGGAATATCTTCACACATTTCGCAAGGTTTATCCCGTGCGATGAAATAAGGTGTGCCAGCTTCCATTGGCGAAAGCAAGGAAGCAAGGTGCAACATTTCATAAGGGCAGGCTTGCACACATTGTCCGCAACGAATACAGGCGGCGGCGAATTTTTTCTCATCTTCAATGGCAAAGGGTGGACGTAATGCCACGCCTTGACGAGCAAGGCTTTGCTCTTGTTGAAGACCGAGTAAAATGCCAAGACCTGCTAATCCGCCCGCGGTGCGAGCGGCGTCCTTAAAAAATTTACGGCGTTCCGGTGTTTGGGTTAATTTTTTCATTTTATTTTTCACCGCACTTTGCTTAGTTTAGAAAGAAAGTGCGGTGCTTTTTTGCTAAGTTTTTAGGCTTTTTCCACTTTAACGGCACATTTTTTGAAGTCCGTTTCTTTTGAAATTGGGTCAGTGGCATCTAAGGTTAATTTATTTACCAACTGGCCAGCATCAAAGAAGGTGGTGAAAACTAAACCTTCAGGACATTTATTACGTCCACGAGTATCTACATAGGAAATAATTTCCCCACGGCGTGATGAAACTTTGATCTTATCACCGTGGCGTAAACCACGTTTTTTCGCATCGTTCGGGTGCATCCAAACCACATTGTTCGGGAATGAACGGTGCAATTCAGGCACGCGGCGAGTCATTGTTCCTGTATGCCAGTGTTCTAACACACGGCCAGTAGATAACCATAAATCATATTCTTCATCAGGCACCTCTGCTGGTGGCTCATAAGGCACGGCTAAAATCACCGCACGTTTATCTGGCTGACCATAGAAAGACACTTCTTCGCCTGATTTCACATAAGGATCGTAACCTTCACGGTAACGCCATAGGGTTTCTTTGCCCTCTACCACTGGCCAACGTAAACCGCGCGCTTTGTGGTAAAGATCGTATTCGGCTAAATCGTGGCCGTGGCCGCGACCAAATGACGCATATTCTTCAAACAAGCCTTTTTGAATGTAGAAGCCGAAATCGTAAGCTTCATCGTTAAGACGATCATTGAGTTCAGCGTTAGAATATTTATCTACATTACCGTTGCGGTATAACACCTCGTATAAGGTTTTGCCTTTAAATTCTGGGTTCGCATTTAAAAGCTCTGCTGGCCATACTTCATCAGTGGTGAAGTATTTAGAAAATTCCACTAATTGCCATAAGTCAGATTTCGCTTCGCCCGGTGCTTTTACTTGCTGACGCCATACTTGTGTGCGGCGCTCTGCGTTACCATAAGCCCCTTCTTTTTCCACCCACATTGCGGTTGGCAACATTAAGTCTGCCGCTAAGGCTGATACTGTTGGGTATGGATCGGAAACCACGATGAAGTTTTCAGGGTTACGCCAACCTGGGAAAGTTTCTTCGTTGATGTTTGGGCCACCTTGCATATTGTTCGTACACATTTGCCATAACACACGCATTTTGCCATCTTTTAACGCACGGCTTTGTGCCACGGCGTGATAGCCTAATTTATCGGTGATCGTGCCAGCTGGGATTTTCCACGTTTTTTCTGCAATTGCACGATGTTCTGGCTTGGTAACCACCATATCAGCAGGTAAACGGTGGATAAATGTTCCCACTTCACGCGCCGTACCACAAGCAGATGGCTGACCAGTTAAGGAGAATGGGCCACAACCTGGGATAGAAATTTTACCGGTTAATAAGTGAATGTTGTAAATCAAGTGGTTTGCCCACACACCGCGGGTATGCTGGTTAAAGCCCATTGTCCAGAAAGACACCACTTTGCGTTTTGGATCGGCATAAAGCTGCGCCAAACTTTCTAATTGATCTTTTGGCACACCTGACATTTCGTGGGCTTTCTCAAGGGTATATTCAGACACAAGCGCTTTGAGTTCTTCAAAGTTACTGTCGTACATTTTACCGCTATTGGCATTTTTCGCTGCTTTTTGACGCGGATCGCTATCACGCAAGCCATAACCAATGTCGGTTTCACCACGTTTGAATTTAGTATGTTTATTCACGAAATCCCAGTTAATGGCATCGTTTTGAATGAGATAGTTGATGATGTAGTTGAGAATCACCAAGTCAGCTTGCGGTGTGAACACCATACCGTTATCTGCTAGTTCAAAGCTGCGGTGTTCAAAGGTAGAAAGCACGGCCACTTTTACATCAGGGTTAGATAAACGGCGATCAGAAATACGTGACCATAAAATCGGGTGCATTTCCGCCATATTTGAACCCCATAAAACAAAGGCTTCGGCGTGTTCAATGTCATCATAACAGCCCATCGGCTCATCAATACCAAAGGTACGCAAGAATGCCACCGCGGCAGAGGCCATACAATGGCGCGCATTTGGATCGATATTGTTAGAACGGAAACCTGCTTTCCAAAGTTTCGCTTTGGCATAACCTTCAAAAATGGTGCTTTGTCCAGAAGTGAACATTCCCACGCCATTCGGGCCACGTTCTTTCATTGCGTTTAAGAATTTCTCTTTCATTGTTTTGAACGCAGTATCCCAAGTAACAGGGGTAAATTCCCCATTTTTGTCGTACTTGCCGTCTTTCATACGCAACATTGGTTGAGTCAAACGGTCTTTTCCGTACATAATTTTTGGCAAGAAGTAACCTTTAATACAGTTCAAACCACGGTTTACTTCAGCATCTGGATCACCTTGTGATGCCACAACGCGTCCGTTTTGTGTTCCTACTAATACGCCACAACCTGTACCACAGAAACGGCAAACACCTTTGTCCCATTTGATACTGTTATCCTGTGCGGCTTCCACGTTTTTCACTGGAATGCTTAATCCAGCGACAGCTGCTGCAGCGGCGGCTGCATTGGCTTTCATAAAGTCTCGGCGACTTAAATTCATCTCATTTCCCCCACGAGTATGATTAATTATTCATCATTGCCATCATCTTGTTGATGATAGACCAAAGATACGGTAATCACGCCATCAATATTGCGCGCTTGCTCCATTTGTTCGAGCAAAATATGTTGATCGTGAGATTGCATCACCACCACCAACTTGCCTTTTTCTACATCTTCGGCAGGCACTTCAGCATAAGGCAGCGCTAAAAGTGCGGTCTTAATTTTTTCAATTTTTTGCGGATTACATTGAACAATCACGCCACAAACGTGCCATTCTTCCGCTTTATCCATTGGGATAATTTCTTGTTCTGACATAGTTATTCCTGTGGATAATCAAGTTTAATCGCAGAAACTGGGCAGGCACTAATGCACGCACCGCAACCATTACAATCCGCCAAGTTCAGGCTTGGTTGCGCCACCTTACCAAGCTGCGGCACAAAACGAATCGCACGCATTTCACAACTGTCTTGGCAGGCACGACACTCCACCTGTTTTTGCGTTAAGCATTCATTGGTAATGTCAATTTTATGCCGCCAAGCTATTTCGCTGACTGGGCGAAAAACAGGCTGCTGGCACACGTCCACGCATTTTTGGCAAAAGGTACATTCACCTTTATCAAACTGCACTTCAGGAAATCCGCCTTGTCCTTGCACTAAAATCTGCGTTTCGCAGGCTTTGACACAATCGCCACAAGTGGTGCAGTGTTGAATAAATCGCGCTTCACTCACCGCCCAAGGTGGACGCACGCCCTGAAACCCTTGTACTTTTACCGTTTCGCTTTGTAATGAATGCAGAAACTCTCCACGCAAAAAACGGCGTCTAGGTAATGCGGTTTCTGACATTTTCACGATCCAAGATGGTTTTTTACTAGGTTCGCTATTGTCTAAAGGTAAAGCAAGGTTTTTAATAACCTGAATTGAGTATTTAGGCAGAAAAACACGCTTTTGTTGCGTTAGATCAAAATTATCACCGCGCATTAATTTTATTCATTAGATACAAAATAAAGTGCGGTGGAATTTTTGTGAAAATTTCCTGTTCGAGAGCTAAAACAGCAATGGGATTTTTTGCTAGAATAGCCCTTAATTCTGATTGCCTTTGCCAAGCGTGAACATTGTGAAAAATAAAAAACATTCGGTGGCGACAAAAATCGCCAATTATTTATTGCTCATTATCATCTTTGCCGCATTCATCAGCTTGCTCAGTTTGATTGTGATGCAAAGTAACAAATCTGATGCGGAATTAATCAATGTATCGGGTTCATTGCGAATGCAAAGTTATCGCATTTTATATGAAATTGAACACGAACCGCAGTTGGTGGCAGAAAATTTACAACAATACCGCGCGACCTTATATTCCAGCACTTTAGCGGATATTAACCAGCAATTTTTCGTGCCTTCTGATGTAAAACAGGCTTATAAAAACTTGGTTGCACGTTGGGAAACGATGGAAGTTTATGCCAAGCAATTAGACTACCAAGCCTATCAAAAAGAAGTGAAAAATTATGTTGAGCAAGTCGATCAGTTTGTCTATAACTTGCAAGAATTTGCCGAGAAAAAGCACGATTTTGCGGTGTTGCTTATTCTTTTCACAATGTTGTCGATTGTCGCCATGGTGTCTTATGTGGTGTGGTTTACTAAAAAGCAAATGGTTCGCCCACTGGAAAAATTAGCCTTAGCAAGTACACAGGTACAAATTGGACAGTTTAATCATATTCCCCTTGATGTGAATAACGATGACGAAATCGGGAGACTTTCTTCCGTATTTACCCAAATGGCCAGTGATTTGCAAAAGCTCTATGCTGGGCTGGAAGAAAAAGTCAATGAAAAAACGCAAAAACTCAGCCAAGTCAACCGCTCTTTATCAATGCTTTATCAATGTTCTCAATTAGTTACCACCAATAATATTGATCCTACGGTGCTAAAGCAGGTGCTAAACCAAATTAAAGTGAATGAGCATTTACGCTATATTGAATTGAGCGTTTACGGCGCGGAGCATTGGCATATTTATTTAGGCGAAAATGATGCGAACTTCTCTTTACAAAAAACCGATCTTTGCGTGGAGGGAGATAAACTTGGCACGCTATATTGGCAAGCAGGCTTACCTTGCCCAGATTTGCGCACAATGCACAACGTGTCGCAAATGTTGAGCCGTTCGCTTTATTTCCATCATACACAACGCCAGCAACAACAACTATTATTAATGGAAGAGCGGTCAATTATTGCGCGAGAATTACACGATTCTTTAGCACAAGTGCTGGCCTATCTGCAAATTCAGCTCACTTTGTTGAAGCACAATTTGAATAAAGAAGGCGAGCAAAATAAGGAAAAAAGCCTAACGATTATTAAAGATTTCGAGCAGGCCTTGAATGACGGCTATGTTCAACTGCGCGAATTGCTCGCCACTTTCCGCTTAACGGTGCAAGAAGCCAATTTACAACTCGCTCTTGAACAAGTGATCGATTCTTTACGCAATCAAACAGAAATGAAAATGCGCGTGGAATGTAGTTTGCCGTCCCACACTTTCAATGCGCAACAGCTAGTACACGCCTTACAAATTGTGCGTGAAGCGGCGTTAAACGCGATTAAACATTCCCAAGGTACGGAAATCGAAGTGATTGCACACACCAATGATGACGGTGAATATGAGCTGTTAGTGCGCGATAACGGCGTGGGCATTCCAAGCCTTGATGAACCTGCAGGGCATTACGGTTTGAATATAATGAATGAACGTAGCGCCCAACTCAATGCTATACTACGCATCAATAATCGTCCTGAAGGCGGCACAGAAGTGAAAATCACGCTGCCGAATAAATTATAGAGATTAAGGAACATAATGGAAAATCTTCAACCATTTCATACATTTGGAACCAATGCACAAGCAAAAATGGTGAAAAAAATCACCGCACTTGAACAAATTCTGCCCCTTTGGCAACAAGCTCAGCAACAGCAGCTTCCCGTGCTTTTTCTCGGACAAGGCAGTAATGTATTGTTTGTGGAAGATTTTGACGGGATCGTGCTGGTAAATGCGCTCAAAGGTATCGAACATCGGCAAGATGACAACTTTCATTATATTCACGTTCAAGGCGGCGAAAATTGGCACGAGCTAGTGCAATGGAGCTTGGAACAAGGCATTTATGGCTTAGAAAATTTAGCCTTAATCCCTGGCTGTGTGGGATCAGCGCCAATCCAAAATATCGGAGCTTATGGCGTAGAATTTAAAGATGTATGCGATTATGTGGACGTGCTGAATCTGAATACCGGGGAAATTTTTTGTTTAAGCAAAGCGGAATGTCAATTTGGCTACCGCGAAAGCCTGTTTAAACATCAATATAAAGACGGTTATATGATTGTCGCCGTGGGATTAAAGCTCGCCAAAGATTGGCAGCCTGTGCTAAGTTATGGCACCCTTTCACGTTTTGATCCTGCCACGGTAACAGCGGAGGAAATTTTCGCTGAAGTTTGTACCGTGCGCAGCGCAAAATTGCCAAATCCACAAGAATTGGGCAACGCGGGGAGCTTTTTCAAAAATCCTGTGATTTCCACCGCACTTTTTGAACAATTAAAAAGCCAATATCCAGAAATGCCGAGCTATCCGCAGCCAGATGGCACTGTGAAGCTCGCTGCAGGTTGGTTGATTGATCAATGCGGTCTAAAAGGCTATCAACTTGGCGGCGCGGCGGTGCATCAACAGCAAGCCTTAGTGCTAGTGAATAAAGCAAATGCAAGCGGTAAAGATGTGGCCAATCTTGCCCATCATATTCGCCAAAAGGTGGCAGAAAAATTTGCTGTGTATTTGCAGCCAGAAGTACGTTTTATCGGTGCGCAAGGCGAAATTGACAGCGAACAATTTATTTCATCACAACATTAATCATTATTCTCACTTAAACAAAGGAAGCAAAATGGATTTCAAAACAATTTTAGAAACCTTACCAACTATCGATCACCTTGCAGGCTTAAGCGTATTTGACGGTGAAACGCAAATTCATCACATTCCTGCCATTGCAGGCAAACTTGGCTCATTGCGCGTGTACAACGCCCTTGCACAAGAATTTAACGGAAAATTAGACCGCACTTGCGCAGAAAAAGGCTTGCAACTTTTTGCTGAACACACGCAAGATGCCAAACAGTTCCCTGGCAAGCACCCGAATATTAACCTGTTATTTACGGTGATTGAACAGGGCAAGGACTATCGCTTAGTGCCAGAAGAAAAATAAGCGTTAAGCCTTGTGAAACAAGGGCTGAGTGAGATTTTTTGAAGATTTATTTTATTTAATGAAAAATTTATCAAAAGTAACGAACTTTCTTAAAAGTCCATAGTCTAAACTTACAAGAAAAGGATAGATTAATCGTTATAATCGATTGACCTTATTATAGATTATGTTATAAATAGCCCTAAAGTTGGGCGTAAAATAAGAAGGAATATGATGAACAAAGATACACAAACCCTAATGTTAGTTCCTCAAGGCAGCTTAGAAGGCTATATCCGTGCTGCAAACGAATATCCTATGCTAAGCGCAGAGGAAGAAAAGGAATTAGCGGAACGTTTGTATTATAAAGAAGATCTTGAGGCAGCAAAAAAATTGATTTTGTCTCATCTTCGCTTTGTGATCCACGTTGCGCGTGGCTATTCTGGTTATGGATTGCCACAAGCAGATTTAATTCAAGAAGGTAATATCGGCTTAATGAAAGCCGTAAAACGTTTTAACCCAGAAGTGGGCGTTCGCCTTGTATCTTTTGCTGTGCATTGGATCAAAGCGGAAATCCACGAATATGTATTACGCAACTGGCGTATCGTGAAAGTGGCAACCACGAAAGCACAACGTAAATTGTTCTTTAACCTACGCAAAACTAAACAACGCTTAGGTTGGTTCAATGATAATGAAGTGGATATGGTCGCCGAAGAGCTTGGCGTATCTAAACAAGATGTGATTGAAATGGAAAGCCGCATGACTGGGGCAGATGTTGGCTTTGATCTTTCTAATGAAGATGATGACGAAAGCTTTGCACCAGCGCTTTACCTTGAAGATAAAAGCTCAAACTTTGCCGCAGAACTTGAAAATGAAAATTATGAAACCCAAGCGGCAGATCAAGTTGCTACCGCGCTTGAAGGCTTAGACGAACGTAGCCAAGACATTATCAAAGCACGTTGGTTAGATGAAAACAAAGCCACCTTGCAAGATTTAGCGGCAAAATACAATATTTCCGCTGAGCGTGTTCGCCAACTTGAAACTAACGCATTGAAAAAACTTAAAAGCGCGGTAACGTTCTAAAGTAAAATGACATAAAGAAGCACTGATTGATTTGCTCTGCGCCCAAAAAGTTAGACTACATTTTAATTCAAGGACTGGGTTCCGTATTCCACTGGCTTAGTCCTTTTAGCTTCACTTGAATACGTTCATTATTGTAGTAATATTTTCTTACTCTAAGGCAATTAGACAATAACCATATTAGGATAAGTTAGTTTCATAATCGGCCAACCTTTAGGTTTGGGCAATAAAACATCTATACTTTGTTTTTCGAAGGTTTGCAAGCATTGGCTACTTATCCCTGAATTGGAGATATCAAAGTGAAAGCACGTTGCTTTGGCAAAATACTGTCTTTTTTGATAGCTTGAATTACCTTGAATTTAAACTCAACAGAATAACATTGCTTTTTACCTAACATAGCTAATCCATTGATTCTATTAAGATTAAATTTTACAATCTAACGATTTAACGTATTTTTGGTAAGCTGAAAATACCGGCGAATAAGCGAACGATTTTTCCATTTTTAAAATATAAAAGCCGAACACTTATTGTTTGAAACCTTGAGTATATTTAGTCATAAAAAATCTACAGCTTAATCAGTTGGTTGTTTAGCCGAACTTTGGGGGCCAATAAATTGATTCAGTGCTTTTTTATTAGCCTTCTTTATAAGTGACTCTCTCCAAGTCATCGTAATAAACATGAGTTTACCATCACTTCGTTATATTTTGAGTTTCTTCAAGCATTCTAAATACAAAGAAAAATCAAGAATTACTGCCATTCCCTGATAGATCTTGGCAATTTTCTCTGTAAAACATCATTTTTTATGTACTTAGGTCTCATTGCTATCTCCATTTTGGATAATAAGCTATTTACTGCTTAATAAAGGCTCTACAACCATTATTTCATGACATTTTTCCTTGCTACATAACCACTTGTTTAAAGTTGTTATGTGCATTTAGTCATAGAAAATCTGCCCCTTAATAGGTTGCTTATTTCATCCAGCTTTTTTAGAGGCAGATAAAGCGGTCTACTTCTTACTTTCTTATACTTCTTTTTAATATAAGCTAAATGATTGAATATAAGGCAATTTCCCTGCTTTTAGCATTTTTTCAATGCCGCTGCGGTGATCTGTTGTGCCTAAACCTCGCAATTCAAAGTTTATGCTAAAGCTATTATCGTAAATCACTTCATTTTCTTTTTGCCCATCTTTACTGGTTACATAACGGCGCGCGCCAACACCGACTGCCCAGCAGCAAGTGTTATATTTCACGCCGAGATATTGCTCAACAGGTTTGTTTAAAGCCAGATCTTGATAGTAATGCCCAACCACGGCCCATCTGTCGGCAATTTCCCACGCTGCCACTAAACCGAGCTGTTTAATATCTTGATTATACGCATTTGCGCCCGTGAGATTTTGGTCAATATATTCCTGACTTGCGTAGCGATAACTTAGCTGAATCAGATTATTGCCACTTGGGTTATATTCCAACACAGTATTGGCAAGGGAGGTTTGGTGTAAGCTGGTATCGTATTGATAGCTACCACGCCAATTCCATTTTGGACTAATACGCCAGTTACTTTCTAATGACCAAGACGAGGTTGAACGATCACTGATATTGTTTGGATTATTATCAATACGCGAATCGCTGAGATAATAAATTTGCCCTAAAGAGAGGTTAAAACGTTCGTTCCCTTCTTGATCGTAAAAACGCGTTGTTCCCCCTAAGGTGAACTGATTTGCCGAAGCGATGCGGTCTAAGCCACTATAACGGCGATCACGGAATAATGAAAAATAATCCTGTTGTAATAAGGCGGAATCATAACCAAAACCAAGATATTGACTGTTTAATTTTGAGCCAATATTACTTTGATCTTTATAAGGACGATACAGATACTGAATATGTGGTTCAATTGTTTGCGTATAGCCATCAAATAAGGTTTCTTTGCTGGCAAGCAAGGTTTGCAAATCCACTTTCACTTGCGGCAACACGCGGGTTACAGAGCGTTCAATCTCTTCTGCATTTTGCCCTTTCCCTTTGGTTTGATTATAGTGCGTGGCGTAAAGTTTGGTTTCAATATTCAAGCTGCCGTAACGGTTCGCAAGGGGAATATTAAGGCTTGGCTCAATGTGATAACGCCAAGCTTTTGGCATTAAGGCGCTGTCATTCTCAAAACGAGAAATTTGTGAGAATAAACGGAAATCCATTAAACCGTTAGCAAGCCCATCACGATAATAATTAAAATCTAGCTGTGGAAAAACGCGGTAAGGCCCAATATCCACATCATCAAACACTTGGAATTGCTTCGCCGATAGAGAGAAATTGTAGTTTGGCTGATAGTACGCAATGCGGAAATTTTGATCAGCATAACCGTCCGTGCTGCGTCCGTAAGCGGAGTCAAAATCTGAGAAATAACGCTTATCGCTGACTCTGGTGTAATCCACGTTTAAACGCCAATTTTGTAAGAAACTGGAACTGTGTCGCCAGTGGAATAAATGGCGCGAGCGGTTATCCCCTTGGTAATCATCAAGCCGATCATGGCCTAAATATTCGCCCGCAATTAACCCTTCGCCAAGCTGCGTGAGATAGCGTGTTTCACCATTAAATTGCCAGCCACGTTTTGACATAAATTTTGGTGTTACTGTCATATCAAAATTGGGTGCAATGTTCCAATAAATAGGCTGAGCATACCAATAACCATCACGGCTAGATGTGCCCGCATTTGGAATGAGCAAACCAGAACGGCGACGATCGCCAATAGGCAATTGTAAATAAGGGGTATAGAAAATCGGTACGCCGTGAACTTTAAAGCGCGCGTGCCACATTTCGGCATATTCTTCTTGGATATGCTGACGCATTTCAGAGGCTTCAATCGCCCAGCTATTATCATCAGGCAAGCAAGAGGTAAAGGTGGCGTTTTTCAACAAGCGATAATCATTGCGTAGCTCAACTTGCTGTGCTTTACCGCGTCCTTGACGGCCGACAAATTGGTAATCTGCGCCTTCTACATCGGCATCTTTATTATTCAGATTAACCTTGGCGGAATCACCTAACAGATTGATTAGATTATCTTTATAATCAAAGCCATTTTTTGCATAGGCAAAGCGTTGCACATTTTGCCCCTCGCCCATTTGAATCACTTCCGCCATTTGCGTTTTTAAATGGCGGTTACCTTGTTGAATATCCACGTCCCCTTCGTAACGTGCATTAACGGGCTGATTTAACTCCGCACGATCGGCTTCAATATAAACTGGCAATTCATTTGGATCGCCTTGTACCACTTCCCCTTGAAACTGCGGTACGCCAGCTAAGCATTGCTGCTGCAAACTCGCCCAACTTGGCACGCCATAAAGTGCGGTCAAAATTGAGAAAGAAAGCATAGTGTAGTAATTTTTTTTCATTAATAACCCATTTAAATTTAAGGTGTAAAATTAACCTGATTATAAAGAAAAAACGCTCAAAAAGCATTTTATTTATGCTTACAAAAGCAGGTGTTGAGATGATCATTCACCAAGCCCATTGATTGCATAAAGGCATAACAGGTGGTTTCGCCCACAAAAACAAAACCTTTTTTCTTCAAGGCTTTTGACAGTTGTTTTGAAGTGTCTGTTTTGGCAGGGATGACAGATAAATCCGGCACATCATTCATTTGTGGTTGATGATTCACAAACGCCCAAATAAAATCGCTGAAATTTTCACCGCACTTTTCCATCGCTAAATAAGCTTTGGCGTTTTTCACAATAGCTTCTAATTTTGCACGATGACGAATTAATCCCGCATTTTGCATTAACGCGTCAATATCTTGCTCGTTCATTTGAGCAATTTTGACGGGATCAAAATGATGAAAGGCTTGGCGATAATTTTCCCGCTTTTTTAATACCGTGATCCAAGAAAGCCCTGATTGTTGCCCTTCTAAACAAATTTTCTCAAATAATTTCAAGCTATTATATTCAGGTTTTCCCCATTCATTATCGTGATAATCTTCATAAATAGCTAAGCCTTGCGCCCAATTACAACGTGTTTTCATTTTGTTTCCTATTATTGTGAGCCAGATCACAGATTTTATTTTTCTAAATGCCGAAATTTAATTTAGAATCTGCCTATCAATACTAAAGCTAAAATAGCTATATGTATATTGGCAAGATGTGATATTGTATTCCAACTTAACTAACAATTAAACAAGAGGTAACTATGACAACACAATTAGAATCATTACGCGAAATGACCGTGGTTGTAGCGGATACGGGCGATATTGAAGCCATTAAAACCTACCAACCACAAGACGCCACCACCAACCCATCACTCATTTTAAACGCATCTGCTTTGCCTCAATATGCCCCATTAATTGATGAAGCTATTGCTTATGCTAAAAGCAAAAGTGCGGACAAAGCACAGCAACTTATTGATGCAGAAGATAAATTAGCGGTAAACATCGGTTTAGAAATTCTTAAAATTGTCCCAGGACGCATTTCTACCGAAGTGGACGCTCGTCTTTCTTACGACACCCAAGCGACCGTTGAAAAAGCGCGTAAATTAATCGCACTTTATAATGAAGCAGGCGTGTCTAATGATCGTATTTTAATTAAAATTGCCTCCACTTGGCAGGGGATCCGTGCGGCAGAAATTCTTGAAAAAGAAGCTATTAACTGTAACCTAACCCTGTTATTCTCTGAAGCTCAAGCGCGTGCTTGCGCAGAGGCTGGCGTGTATTTAATTTCCCCATTTGTAGGCCGTATTCTTGACTGGTACAAAGCGAATAGCGACAAAAAAGAATACGCTACCGCCGAAGATCCGGGCGTCATTTCAGTGACTAAAATTTACAACTATTACAAACAACACGGCTATCAAACCGTGGTGATGGGCGCAAGTTTCCGTAACGTAGGTGAAATTATTGAGCTTGCAGGTTGCGACCGTTTAACCATCGCGCCAGCATTGTTAAAAGAATTACAAGAAAATCACACCGCACTTGTGCGTAAGTTAGATTATACTGGCGAAGTGAAAGCCAAGCCACAACCGCTTACTGAAAGCGAGTTCTATTGGCAACACAACAGCGATCCAATGGCAGTCGAAAAACTGGCTGAAGGGATTCGCAAATTTGCTATCGACCAAGAAAAATTAGAAGCGATGCTATTAGCGAAGTTCTAATCGCAATCTGATAAAAAAGCCCCAAAAATCAATGGGGCTTTTGCTATGCGTGAAAATGCTATGCGTGAAAATTCTGCCAAAAATCCAACCGCACTTTTAATTCTTGTAATGGCACAAAGCGGGCGAAGCGCTCCACTTCTTTTTGTTGATAAAAAATAAGTACCACAGGGGCGGTGAGTGCGTGGAAATAACTCGCCATTTCAGGAATATCCGCAATATTTGCTTGCATTGCGGAAAGTGTTGGATAAGTTGGTAAAAGTGCTTCAAGCTGCTGCGCTACGGCAGTACACACCCCACAGTTTGGTGCTTTAATAAGCAACAAAGCAAAAGGGTTTTCATTAATATGTTGTTCAATTTCCTTTAATGTCGTTGCGATTTTCATTATTTAAACCTGATGAAAGTAGTTCCTTAAAAAGAACTTCTTCACAATAAAGTGCGGTGCAAATTTTAGGAATTTTTTCTTTATCCTTCCATATAACTTTTTAGCGCCTCGCCTTGTAATCCGGCATTAAGGGCAATCAACAATTTTAAGCGTGCTTTTGGCGCATTGAGTTCTTTCACAAACATCACGCCCTGTTGTTGCAAATTTGCACCGCCGCCTGCATAGCTGTAAACGGGTTCTGCAATGCCATTAAAACAACGAGAAACTAGTGCAATAGGAATGTTATGATCGATCAATCGTTGCAATCCTTGCATCGCTTGCGGTGGAATATTCCCCGCACCTAAAGCTTCAATGATCAATCCATCTAATTTTTGCAAATCTAATTGCTCAAACAGCCAACTATCCATTCCCGCATACGCTTTGATGATTTGCACATTTCCGCTCACCGTCTCTAAATCAAAACGCACTCGAGGTTCGGCAGTTTTGAAAAAGAGAATATCCTTTTTCATAATTACACCCAAAGGTCCGTGCGTTGGAGTTTGAAAAGTGGAAACATTGGTGGTGTGGGTTTTAGTGACATATTTTGCGGCGTGAATCTCATCATTCATCACCACTAACACGCCTTTATCAGCACTTTTCTCACAACTTGCTACGCGCAACGCGGAAAGGTAATTATAAATACCATCACTGCCGAGTTCATTATTGGAACGCATCGCGCCTGTAATTACAATCGGCATTTTCGGCAACTGCATTGTATCCAGAAAATAAGCGGTTTCTTCCAATGTATCCGTACCGTGTGTAATCACCACGCCATCATAATTTGCACCGTCTTGTTTAATTTTCTGGCTCAACGCCAACATATGCTCAAGGCGAATATGCGGACTAGGAAGATTGAGAAAATCCACCGATTCCACTTCAACATTATGCAAATCAAACCCGACTTTGGTCATAGGATTAGTGGCATTTGGCGCCACTTTCCCTTGACTGTCCGCGTGCATTGAAATTGTTCCACCCGTGTGGAGAACAAGGAGTTTTTTCATTATTTTTCGATCTTCTATTCTGTTTTAATTGCACTATTTTAACACAGCTATTCACAAAAAATTTGTTACAAACTTTGATACAAACTAAAGTGCGGTAGAAATTTTCATTATTTTTAGTTAATCAGCCAAGCACTGCGAAGTTTAGTCAGAGTAGGAGGAGAGGTTAAACCTGTTAAAAGTCTTTTCTGAAGCTGGAACTTCTGTTTTACCGCCTTGTCCATATTTCAAACAAAGAAATATTTTTTATACAAGGAGTTCATTATGCGCAGACACAAATTAACCGAGAACGATGTTACGCCGGAAGAAATTTTCTATCATCGACGCAAACTGATTGCTGGACTTGGCGCAATAGGTGGAATGTCTCTATTACCGCAAATTTCACAAGCAGATCCTATGCCTCAAGAGAATTTACTTCTCTTCAAAAAAGACAGCTTAAACACCGCATTATCCTTAACGCCAGAAGATAAAGTAACTGGTTATAATAACTTCTATGAATTTGGCATAGACAAGGGCTCTCCCGCTCAATATGCACACACATTAAAAACCGCTCCTTGGCAAGTAGAAATTTCTGGTGAAATTGAAAAACCATTAATCTTGGATTTACAGGATCTTTATACACGTTATCCCTTGCAAGAAAGAATTTATCGTTTCCGTTGTGTAGAGGCGTGGGCAATGGTTATTCCTTGGATTGGTTTTGAATTAAATGCACTCTTACGCGAAGTTAGACCAACCAGTCGAGCGAAATATGTTGAGTTTGAAACGCTCTATGATCCAGAGCAAATGCCGGGACAAAAAAATTTCTTCTGGGGAGGTGGAATTAATTACCCTTATCGGGAAGGTTTAAC
The DNA here is from genome assembly GCF_965138825.1 of Avibacterium endocarditidis. NCBI lineage: Bacteria > Pseudomonadati > Pseudomonadota > Gammaproteobacteria > Pasteurellales > Pasteurellaceae > Avibacterium > Avibacterium endocarditidis. The sequence continues at coordinate 27,935 of NZ_CBCSDH010000012.1, read as the reverse complement.
GATTGCTGAAGCAATGCACCCACTCACGCTGCTCTCCGTTGGACTTTATGGCAAAAAGCTAACGCCTCAAAATGGTGCTCCAATACGTCTAGTCGTTCCTTGGAAATATGGATTTAAAAGCATAAAGTCGATTGTAAAAATTCGTTTAACCGAAACTCGTCCGCTCAATACTTGGCAACAACTTGCGCCGCATGAATATGGCTTTTATGCCAACGTGAACCCAAATGTGCCTCACCCTCGATGGTCACAAGCCAGTGAACGTGTTATTGGTGCAGGCGGATTATTCAATGTGAAGCGACAACCCACCTTGCTGTTTAATGGTTATGATGAAGTTGCCTCACTGTACCAAGGATTAGATTTAACGGTTAATTACTAATGAAATCAGCACGTTTCTTACTGCATTTTACTGCTGGCGCCCCTTTTATATGGCTAGGTCATGAACTCATTATCAACCAAGGACAATATTTTGGGGCCGATCCGATTAAAGAATTAATTCACTTTTTAGGATGGATGGCACTTAGCCTATTTCTAGGTGTTTTTCTCTTCAGAGAGGCGATAGGGCTATTCAAATGGCATAAATTAAAAACCTATCACCCTATTTTAGGGCTATGGGCAATGGTATGGGCGAGTTTACATATTATTGCCTATTTTTATCTTGAACTGGGATTAGATACTTCCCTGTTTATTAAAGAATTACTCCTACGCCCTTATCTTCTATTAGGTGCATTTGCTTTTGTAATCTTCATTTTTACCTCAGTAATCATGCTGCCAGCTATAAAACGTTATTTACAAAGAACTGTTTTTCCCTTACATCAACTCACTTATATCGCCCTATTTTTTGCAGCAATGCATTATGTTTGGTCATCAAAAAGTTTTCAATTAGGGGCATGGATTTACTTGCTTACAGCAATCCTGCTTCTGATATTGAAAGTGTGGAAATATTTAAAAAGCCATAAACGTTGAGTAAATAATAATGCAACAAAAAAGCCAATGGCATACACCATTGGCTATTGTTTTATTTAAAGCGATAACTAATAAATTAGATTACTGCTTTTTCTACAACGCGAACTAAAGTCCAAGACTTAGTTTTTGAAATCGGGCGACATTCGCGAACTTCTACGACATCACCTAATTTCGCTTCGTTGTTTTCATCGTGTACGTGTAGTTTTGTTGTACGACGGATAAATTTACCGTATAACGGGTGTTTTACCTTACGTTCAATAGCAACAACAAAAGATTTATCCATTTTGTCGCTAACAACTTTACCTTGTACGCTACGAATATTATCAGTCATTACTCACCCGCCTTTTCGGTTAATACAGTTTTCACTTGTGCAATACTGCGACGCACTTGTTTTAACTGATGGGTTTGTTGAAGCTGACCGGTGGCTGCTTGCATACGCAATTTGAATTGCTCACCTAACAAGTTAACCAATTCAGCATTCAGCTCTTCAACAGTTTTTGTACGTAGTTCTTGAGCTTTCATTACATCACCGTTTTAGTTACGAATGTGGTCTTGATTGGCAATTTCGCTGCTGCAAGTGCAAATGCGTTTCTTGCTAATTCTTCAGACACACCATCCATTTCATAAAGTACTTTACCCGGCTGGATTAAAGCTACCCAGTATTCAACGTTACCTTTACCTTTACCCATACGGACTTCTAATGGTTTTTCAGTAATTGGTTTATCTGGGAATACACGGATCCAGATTTTACCTTGACGTTTAATCGCACGAGTCATCGCACGACGTGCTGCCTCAATTTGGCGAGCGGTTAAACGACCACGACCAACTGATTTCAAACCGAAGGTACCGAAGCTAACTTCTGTACCACCTGCAATTCCACGGTTACGACCTTTTTGGACTTTACGGAATTTTGTACGTTTTGGTTGCAACATTTAGCAATTCTCCTTACTTACGACCTTTACCACGTGGTTTTTTAGGCGTGGTAGGTTGTTGTTCTGGTTGTTGTTCAATTGCAGCCATTCCACCAAGAATCTCACCTTTGAAGATCCACACTTTAACGCCGATTACGCCGTATGTTGTGTGAGCTTCTGCAGTGTTATAATCGATGTCCGCACGCAGTGTATGTAATGGTACACGACCTTCACGATACCACTCTGAACGAGCAATCTCTGCACCACCTAAACGACCGCTTACTTCAACTTTGATACCTTTAGCACCTAAACGCATTGCGTTTTGTACTGCACGTTTCATTGCACGGCGGAACATTACACGGCGTTCAAGTTGTGAAGCGATGCTATCAGCAACTAATTTTGCATCTAATTCAGGTTTTTTCACTTCAGCGATGTTGATTTGTGCTGGAACACCTGCGATTGCCGCAACAGCGTTACGTAATTTTTCAACATCTTCGCCTTTTTTACCGATTACGATACCAGGACGAGCTGTGTGAATTGTTACACGAATACTTTTCGCTGGACGCTCAATAGTGATGCGTGAAACGGAAGCATTCGCTAATTCTTTATTTAAGAATTGACGCACTTTGAAATCGCCATCTAAGTTAGATGCGAAATCTTGTGTATTCGCAAACCAAGTAGAGCTCCAAGGCTTAACAATACCTAGGCGAATACCATTTGGATGGACTTTTTGACCCATTGCTATTCCTCTACTAAATTAACGATCTGACACAACCACTGTGATGTGGCTTGTACGTTTTAAAATACGATCTGCACGACCTTTAGCACGTGGCATAACACGTTTCATACTAGGACCTTCATCTACGAAAATCTTAGTCACTTTAAGATCATCGATATCTGCACCATCATTATGCTCTGCATTGGCAATCGCAGACTCAAGCACTTTCTTAACAAGCGATGCCGCTTTTTTGTTAGTGAAAGTTAAAATTTCTAACGCTTGATCTACTTTTTTACCACGGATTAAATCCGCAACTAAGCGAGCTTTTTGCGCTGAAGTGCGAGCGTAACGATGTTTTGCGATAGTTTCCATCTTTTACCCCTTACTTCTTAGCTTTCTTATCCGCAGCGTGTCCGCGGTAAGTACGAGTCGGTGCAAATTCACCGAGTTTATGACCAATCATTTCGTCCGATACATAAACTGGAACGTGCTGACGACCATTATGGACTGCGATGGTCAATCCGATCATTGAAGGAATGATCATTGAACGACGGGACCAAGTTTTAATTGGCTTTTTATCCCCGCTTTCCACCGCCTTCTCTACCTTCTTCAACAAGTGTAGGTCAAGGAAAGGACCTTTCTTGAGAGAACGTGGCATGGCTTATCCTCTTTAATTGATTAAAAAATTATTTACCACGACGACGTACGATGTATTTATCAGTACGTTTGTTATGGCGAGTTTTCTTACCTTTGGTTTGAACGCCCCAAGGAGTAACAGGGTGTTTACCGAAGTTACGACCTTCACCACCACCGTGAGGGTGATCAACAGGGTTCATTGCTGTACCACGAACTGTTGGGCGAACGCCTCTCCAGCGGTTAGCACCAGCTTTACCAAGAACGCGAAGCATATGCTCTGAATTGCCCACTTCACCGATGGTTGCAGAACATTCAGCTAATACTTTACGCATTTCACCTGAGCGAAGACGTAAAGTTACATAGTTACCTTCACGAGCAATAATTTGTACATAAGCACCAGCAGAACGTGCAAGTTGTCCGCCTTTACCTGGTTTTAATTCAACATTATGTACAGTTGAACCAACAGGGATATTACGCATTGGTAATGAGTTACCAACTTTAATAGGTGCGTTTACGCCTGCTTGGATTTGATCGCCTGCGCTTAAACCTTTAGGTGCTAAGATATAACGGCGTTCACCATCTTTATAAAGCACTAAAGCAATATTTGCACTGCGATTTGGATCATATTCAAGACGCTCAACAACCGCTGGGATATCTAACTTGTTACGTTTGAAATCGATTAAACGGTAATGTTGTTTATGACCACCACCGATATGGCGAGTAGTAATACGTCCTAAATTATTACGACCACCAGTTTTAGATTTGCTATCTAATAATGGTGCGTAAGGTTTCCCTTTATGTAATTCAGGGTTTACGATTTTAACAACGTGACGACGACCAGCGGAGGTCGGCTTACATTTTACGATAGCCATTTATTTCTTTCTCCTCCGTAATTACTCTGCACCTTCAACGAAGTCAAGTGATTGACCTTCTTGAAGAGTTACATAAGCTTTTTTCCAGTCACTGCGATGTCCCATCTTCGTACCACGACGTTTAGTTTTACCTTTAACTACAACAGTACGAACAGAATCTACTTTCACTTCAAATAATTCTGCAACAGCTTTTGCAATCTCTGCTTTGTTGGCATCTAAAGCGACTTTGAAAACGATGGTGTTTGACTTCTCAGCGTTATTTGTTGCTTTCTCAGAGACGTGAGGTGCTTTTAACACTTTTAGCAAACGTTCTTGTTGAATCATGCTAACATCTCCTCAATTTGTTTCACTGCATCAACAGTTAAAACCACTTTATCAAAAGCGATTAAACTTACTGGATCAATACCTTGAACATCACGTACATCTACTTTGTATAAGTTACGCGCTGCTAAGAATAGATTCTCATCTAAGTTTGCAGTGATGATAAGAGCGTCAGTTAACGCCATATCTTTTAATTTTTGAACTAAGGCTTTAGTTTTTGGTGCATCGATTTCGAATTTTTCAACAACAACTAAACGATCTTGACGAACAAGCTCAGATAGAATGCTTTTGATTGCACCACGGTACATTTTTTTGTTCACTTTTTGGCTGTGATCTTGTGGTTTCGCTGCGAAAGTTACACCACCTGAACGCCAAATTGGTGATTTCACATCACCAGCGCGAGCGCGACCTGTACCTTTTTGACGCCAAGGTTTTTTACCTGAACCAGACACTTCAGCACGAGTTTTTTGTGCGCGAGAACCTTGACGAGCACCTGCTGCATAAGCAACAACCACTTGGTGGATTAACGCTTCATTAAACTCACGTCCGAAGGTAGTTTCAGAAACAGTTAGTGCGTTTGCACCTACAACTTGTAATTCCATCTCTATCTCCTAGACTTATGCTTTAACTGCTGGTTTAACGATAACATCACTATTAGTTGCACCAGGTACAGAACCTTTAACTAATAATAAATTACGCTCAGCATCTACACGAACAACTTCAAGTGATTGAACGGTTACACGCTCAGCACCTAAGTGTCCAGCCATTTTTTTACCTTTAAACACACGACCTGGAGTTTGGTTTTGACCAATAGAACCAAGTACACGATGTGATAAAGAGTTACCGTGGCTTGCATCTTGAGTACGGAAATTCCAACGTTTAACACCACCTTGGAAACCTTTACCTTTAGATGTACCAGTAACATCAACTTTTTTAACATCTGCAAAGATGTCAACATTAATTTCTTGACCTAAAGTGAATTCTTCACCTTCAGTTGTACGAAATTCCCATAAACCGCGACCAGCTTCAACACCTGCTTTCACGAAATGGCCTGCTTCAGGCTTAGTTACACGGCTCGCTTTTTTAGAACCAGTAGTAACTTGAATTGCAGTATAGCCATCGTTTTCAAGAGTTTTAACTTGAGTTACACGGTTTGCTTGGATTTCGATAACAGTAACTGGTACAGACACACCATCTTCATTGAAGATACGAGTCATACCAACTTTACGACCGACTAAACCAATCATTGTCATAACCTCTTAATTAACCTAGGCTGATCTGCACGTCAACGCCGGCAGCCAAATCTAAACGCATTAATGCATCAACAGTTTTTTCTGTTGGTTCTACGATATCTACTAAACGTTTGTGTGTACGAATTTCGTATTGGTCACGAGCGTCTTTATTAACGTGTGGAGAAATCAACACGGTAAAACGTTCTTTACGCGTTGGTAAAGGAATTGGACCACGAACTTGTGCGCCAGTACGTTTAGCTGTTTCTACGATCTCCGCTGTAGATTGATCGATCAAACGATGATCAAAAGCTTTTAAGCGGATACGGATTCTTTGGTTCTGCATTAGACCAGAGCTCCAATAATTTTTAGCTAAAATAAAACTGACACCATCACCTTTCATAAACTTCATTGAAAGGGAAGTGCAGTAACCTAATATTATAGTCCCCCAATCGGGAACATTTTATGTATTACAAAATCTGTAACACGCCTTTAATAAATGATTACATCAAAGGGCTTTCTAAGAAAGCTTGTGGATTATACTTAGCTCAACTAGGAATTGCAACCTATTTCTCAGCAAAATCTGAAATTTAGTATTCCCACTTCTCAGGATTAATCCCTAGTTCACGCATAATATCTTTTGCCTGCTCAGGAATTTCATCGTGGCGTTCTTTTAACAAATCTTCATCGGTCGGTAATGGCTGCCCTGTAAATGCGTGCAAAAATGCCTCACACAATAACTCACTATTTGTTGCGTGGCGTAAATTTTTGAGCTGACGTCTTGTCCGCTCATTGGTTAAAATTTCCAGCACCTTAATTGGAATAGATACCGTAATCTTCTTTACTTGCTCACTCTTCTTACCGTGCTCTGCATAAGGGCTAATATATTTACCGTCCCAATTTGCCATAATGACACCTTAAATCTCCACAAAAATTGTGCTTATTCTAATGAAAAATTACTGAAATCACAATCTAGACATTAAGGCAGTTAGATCAGGCTGTATAAATAAAAGTATCAGGTTTCTACTTGTTCATGTTTTGTTTGCTGAGAAGTTGAATCAGAAGAGCTACTAAGTTCATTTTGTAATTTTCTTGCATTTTCATATGGGATATTATCTGATACGATTACCAAACCTAAAAATGAAAGACCTGTTCCCAGGATGGTAAGAATAATAGTATCTGCATTAGAGAGCTCTCCCCCATCAAAGAACATATTAAGAATAAAAACATAACAAAGCATAAAAATAGCTATCCCTAATACCCCCCACCCAAACAGATTATTGAACCAATAACCAAATCTATCTACTTTATTTATGCTTACTTCCATTTTCCCATCATCGCACAATTTTAAATACCTTGACATCTTTATTAATCTATTGAATGTATATTTCCTATCTAGACTATAATAAAGCTTAACTAAAGCCTCTATACGCCTAAACTCTGCTCTCACTTTCAATGATTTTGAGAGGGAATACTCTAGCCTTTTCTCACGGATTAGAGAACAAATTTCTGGATACCCCTCTGCTAAATTCAGACTGTCCTCAAATCTTTCCAATTTATTTCTTCTCAGATAAGAAATATATTCCTTTATATAGTCCATTTTAAATAAAATATGTATGATATATACAATAATCCCCAGAAAAACTATCGTGATTTCCTTATCCTGAATAAGTTTATGAAAAACATCTAATAGTTCTTTTAGTTCCATTATTCCTCCAATATAAAAAACACCGCACTTCAGTTTTACGCCCCCTAAGTGCGGTGTAAATTTTCGTAATTTTTATATGATTAAGCTTTTGGCCCTGCTGCGATTAAGGCTTTACCTTCTTCGTTGGTCGCATATTTTTCAAAGTTTTTCACAAAGCGGTTTGCTAAGTCTTCCGCTTTTGCTTGCCATTGTGCCTTGTCTGCATAAGTATCACGCGGATCTAAAATTGCAGGATCAACCCCTGGCAAAGCTTTTGGAATGGCTAAGTTGAAGATTGGCAACTCAGACATTTCCGCTTTATCAATTGAGCCATCTAAAATTGCGTCAATAATGCCACGAGTATCTTTAATTGAGATACGTTTGCCTGTGCCGTTCCAACCTGTATTCACAAGGTAGGCTTCTGCGCCAGCGGCTTCCATACGTTTCACTAATACTTCTGCATATTGCGTTGGGTGAAGTGATAAGAATGCCGCGCCAAAACAGGCTGAGAAAGTTGGCGTTGGCTCAGTAATACCACGTTCTGTTCCCGCTAATTTTGCGGTGAAGCCAGATAAGAAGTAGTATTTCGTTTGCTCTGGCGTTAATTTTGCCACTGGCGGTAACACACCGAACGCATCAGCCGTTAAGAAGATCACTTTTTTCGCGTGGCCTGCTTTAGAAACTGGTTTTACAATGTTTTCAATGTGGTAGATTGGGTAAGAAACACGGGTATTTTCGGTTTTTGAACCGTCATCATAATCCACTGAACCATCTGCACGCACCACCACGTTTTCTAACAAGGCATCACGTTTAATCGCACGATAAATATCTGGCTCGCTTTCTTCAGAAAGTTTGATGGTTTTCGCATAGCAACCACCTTCGTAGTTGAATACTCCGTCATCGTCCCAACCGTGTTCATCATCACCGATTAATTGGCGTTTTGGATCCGTTGAAAGGGTGGTTTTACCTGTGCCTGATAAGCCGAAGAACACCGCAACATCACCATCTTCACCCACGTTCGCGGAACAATGCATTGATGCAATACCTTTAAGCGGAAGGAAATAGTTCATCATTGAGAACATACCTTTTTTCATTTCGCCGCCGTACCAAGTACCACCGATTAATTGAATACCTTCTGTGATGTTAAACGCCACAAAGTTTTCAGAATTTAAGCCTTGTTCTTTCCAATTTGGATTGGTTACTTTTGAACCATTCATTACCACAAAATCAGGCTTGAAGTTTTCTAATTCTGCCGCTGACGGACGAATAAACATATTAGTTACAAAGTGCGCTTGCCACGCCACTTCTGTAATAATACGCACGGCTAAGCGAGTATCTGGGTTCGCACCACAGAATGCGTCCACCACAAATAGACGTTTGCCTGAAAGCTGTTTAGTCACTAACTCTTTTAAACTTTGCCAAGTGGCTTGGTTCATAGGCTTGTTATCGTTTTTCGCCGCATCGCTTGTCCACCACACGGTATCTTTGGTTTTCTCATCTAATACGATGTATTTATCTTTCGGTGAACGACCTGTGAAAATCCCTGTATCCACCGCAACAGCACCAGATTGGGTAACCGTTCCTTTCTCAAAGCCTTCTAAACCTTCCTTAGTTTCTTCCTCAAAAAGCTGCTCATAACTTGGGTTATACACCACATCTTTTACATCATAAATACCCAAGTTACCCAATTCTGCCACTAGTTTTTTTACGTCAGTCATAAGATATACCTCAATTAAGTTAATATTAAAAAAGATAGCGGTATTCTATGTGAAGTACGAAAAAAAAAATGTTAGGTAGATCTCAAAATCAGAAAAAAACCATTCCATTACTCAAAATAGTTAAGTTTTGTGATGTGAATCAAGGAAAAGAGAGCGGGAAGAGAAATAAAAAAGCACGAACCGAAGTTCGTGCTAATCAAATTATTGTGCGGAATCACGCAATTTTTCAATGGCTTCTTTATTAAAGAAATAATGCGTGCCACAACATTCGCATTGCATATCGATGCTGCCGTTGTGTTCGGCGAGAATTTCGTCAATTTCGTTTTCTGGTAATAATAGCAATGCACCGCCTGAGCGTTCTTGGGTGCAACCACAGAAAAATTCCACATTTTGTGCAGGGTAAATTTCCACGGTTTCTTCGTGATATAAACGGTAAAGCATTTCCTCTGCGCTTAGGCCAAAGATTTCTTCATCTTTTACCGTCGCCGTAAGAGTAGCAAGATGCTCAAAATCCCCTTCTTCGCCCACGCCATCTGGCATCACTTGCAATAACATTCCTGCTGCCACAGGTTCGCCATTAAATTCGCCTGTACGGATAATTAACTGGGTTTGCAACTGCTCAGAACGCACGAAATAATCTTCTAAACATTCCGTAATCGTTGGTTTATCTAAACCAATCACGCCCTGATAACGCTCGCCTTCATTTGGCGTGATGGTGATCACTAATACCCCTTTGCCAATCATTTCGCTTAGGTTCATATCATCACGCACTTCCCCTTGTAAACGGGCTAGCGCACGCATTTTTTGATCATCAGAACCATTCACTAAAGCCAAAGAGAGCGGGCCGTCCCCTTGAATTTGCACGGTAATGCTGCCGTTAAATTTTAGCGTTGCGGTTAAAAGACTGGTCGCCACCATCATTTCGCCCAATAAATTTTGCACCACTTTCGGATAATGATGGGGGTTTAAGGTGTCTTTAAAACTTTGGTTTAAGCGTACCCATTCACCGCGTACAGCACGGTTTTTAAATAGATAACGGTAAAGTTTGTCGTTGTCTGCTTGATATGTCATTTTGTCCTCAATAAATCTTTAGGTTACGCCATTTGCTGAGTGGATTAAGAAAAGAATAGATTTCACCTTTAGGAATATGTTCCCCACGATGCTCACACTCAACTTGGCAATGGGCTTAATATTGGGACGATTTTGCCGATCACAAGATCAATCCTGATATTTAAACTTAAGCAAATCTCGTCGCTCTTTTTTATTTGGACGGCGTTCAGGATTTGGCATTGAAAGAGCATTATTTTTACGCGCAATCGCCCATTTCTCCCGCTTCTCCACACTTTGCGCTGTTTCTTGATACAACAACTGCGCCTCTGGTGCGCCGCGGCGTTGGGTGGAAAGAGCAAGCACTTGCACTTCTTTTTCCTCATTGCCTTGGCGTAATTTAATCAACGCTCCCACTTCCACCGTTTTATTCGGCTTGGTACGCTGGTTGTTATAATGCACCTTACCGCCGTCAATCATTTCTTTCGCAATGGTGCGAGTTTTATAAAAACGTGCCGCCCACAGCCATTTGTCCAAGCGAACCTCATTATCTTCTTTATTATCTCGTTGCTTTGCAGAATTTTTTGCCATTTTGCTTTTTCCTCTTATTTTTAAAGTGCGGTAGTTTTTTCCGTATTTTATGCCATTAGGCAAGATTTAGACAAAAATTTGATCCGATCTAACAAAATTCAGATAGAATGAAGCATTTTCATAACTAAATTGAGGAAAATTATGCAAACGACAATACCAAATTCGCCCAGTTTAAAAGAGCTAACCTTTCGGGGAATGCTCTTAGGGGCGTTAATTACGGTGATTTTCACCGCATCAAATGTTTATCTTGGGCTAAAAGTAGGGCTAACTTTTGCCTCTTCAATTCCAGCCGCCGTGATTTCAATGGCGGTGCTGAAAATGTTTTCGGGTTCAAATATCTTAGAAAATAATATGGTACAAACCCAAGCCTCCGCAGCAGGTACACTTTCTTCGGTGATTTTTGTGATCCCGGGTTTGTTGATGATGGGCTATTGGCAAGATTTCCCTTTCTGGCAAACCTTGTTAATTTGTGCCGCGGGGGAATTTTAGGGGTGATTTTCACCGTGCCATTACGCCAAGTGATGGTAGCGAAAAGTGATCTGCCTTATCCAGAAGGCGTTGCCGCCGCGGAAATTCTCAAAGCCGGCAACCACGAAGAAGGAAAAGGCGATAGCGGCATTAAAGAGATCGCAACAGGTGGTGTGATTGCCGCTGTGGTGAGCTTTGCCACTAACGGTTTACGCCTGATTGCCGATGGCACAAGCCTATGGTTTAAAGGAGGAAATGCCGTTTTCCAAGTGCCAATGGGCTTCTCTCTTGCCTTATTAGGGGCGGGTTATTTAGTGGGAATTGTAGGGGGTATCGCCATTTTAGTGGGAATTTTCCTCACTTGGGGCGTTGCAGTGCCTTATTTCACTAGCACCTCGCCAATGCCTATGGACGCCGATATGGTGAACTATGCAATGGGCATTTGGAAAAGCAAGGTGCGCTTTATTGGCGTGGGAACCATCGGCATTGCAGCAATTTGGACATTGCTGGTGTTAATGAAACCAATGATCCAAGGAATGGCGCAATCTTTCCGCGCATTAAAAGATCCCTCTGCGCAAACCAATGATCGCACACAGCTTGATTTATATCACAATCGCCGCAATCGCCTTGATTATGGTGGCACTTCACCACTTCATTGCGCAAGCACCGATTGCCACAGAATATGCCTTATTATTCGTCATTGTGTGTACCTTTTTAGCTGTGTTTATCGGCTTTTTCGTTGCCGCAGCCTGTGGTTATATGGCAGGGCTTGTAGGATCATCATCTAGCCCAATCTCAGGCATTGGGATTATTTCCGTGGTGCTAATTTCCCTCACTTTAATGCTATTAGGCAAAATCACGGGCTTAATCGACAGCACGGAAGGAATGAAATTTTTAACCGCACTCACCATTTTCTCCGGCTCGATTGTGGTTACCACCGCGGCTATTTCCAATGATAATTTGCAAGATTTAAAAACAGGATTACTGGTTCACGCTACCCCTTGGTGTCAGCAAGTGGCATTGATTATTGGCTGTGTGGTCGGTGCCTTAGTGATCGCACCGGTGCTAGAAATTCTGTATCACGCTTATGGCTTTACAGGAGCATTGCCGCGTGCCGATATGGATCCAAGCCAAGCCCTTTCGGCCCCACAAACCACTTTAATGACCACCATCGCAACGGGCATTTTCTCCAGCAATTTAGAATGGCGTTATATCTTTATGGGGATCGGATTAGGCTTAGCCCTCATCATCATTGATACGCTATTGAAAAAAGCCAGCCAAAATCGCTTTGCCCTGCCTGCCCTCGCTGTGGGAATGGGGATTTATTTACCTCCAGTTGTAAATATGCCTATCGTCATTGGTGCGGTACTGTCTTGGTTTATTAATCGACACTTAACGACTTCTGCACAACGCAACGGCAAAAATGTTGATGATGTGAAGAAAAAAGCAGAACGCTATGGCACGTTATTTGCGGCGGGTTTAATCGTAGGGGAAAGCTTAATCGGCGTGATTCTCGCCTTTATCATCGCTGCCTCTGTGACTTCTGGTGGCTCAGACGCGCCGCTTGCGCTTTCATTAGAAAACTGGGACAGCACCGCCGAATGGCTAGGTTTAACGGTGTTCCTTGCTGGCGTGGTGATTTACGCCCTTCGTGTATTGCGTGCGAAAAAAGACTAAAAATTACACCGCACTTTAATATCTCATTATTTTGTGAATAATAAAGGGGCAATTGCCCCTTTTTCTTTTCCCACTTTCACCCTTGCCTTTACTCCCCCCTTTGCTATACTTTGTGCCATTGTTTCATCACTTGGGCGGCCACTTTGTTATTCGATTCTTCTTTACTGCAATCCGTGTTGGTAATTGCTGAGCAGGCGGGCGGTCATCTTAATCGTTTTTATGGAAAAAATATCCGTCCGCAGCTCAAGGCAGATAACACGCCGGTTACCGAAGCGGATCTTTTTGTCAGCCAATTTTTAATTGAAAAACTCACCGCCTTAACGCCCGAGATTCCTGTTTTATCGGAAGAAAATTGCAAAATTCCCTTTGCTGAACGGAAACAGTGGCAAACATATTGGCTGGTCGATCCCTTAGATGGTACGCAACAATTTATTAATCGCACTGGGAATTTTTCTGTTTTAATTGCCTTGGTGCATCAACATCGCCCGGTGCTTGGGGTGATTCATTCACCGCAATCACAGCATACCTATTATGCGCTACAAGGCGCAGGGGCATACAAAAAAACGCCGCAAAAAACCACCGCACTTGAAAAACAACCTGTTAATCTTAACCACCCTATTCGCATTGCCGTTGGCTCATATTCCGCAAAAAACAAAGTACGGTCGATTTTAAATCCAAATTTTCAATACGAGTTTCAGATTATCGGCTCGAGCGGCATTAAAAGCGCCTTGGTGGCAGAAGGCACGGCAGATTGTTATGTGCGCTTAGGGGAAACAGGCGAGTGGGATACCGCCGCGGCAGAAATTATTTTAGCGGAAATGGGCGGCAAAATTTTTGATCCGCATTTCCAGCCACTCACTTATAATCAGCGGGAAACCTTGGTGAACCCTGATTTTGTGATGGTGGCAGACGCGCAGTTAAACTGGCACAACATCTTTCAATTTAATTAATGAGAACTATTGGTAATTTGCCAAATTTGGGCATATTATTACCACTCTTTTAAAAATGGATAGCAATCATATGACAAACCTCAACGCAGAAAAAAACTGTATCGTGATTTTTGGGGCTTCGGGCGATTTAACCCACCGTAAATTAATCCCCGCACTGTACAATTTATATAAACTCGGGCGTTTAGCGGAAGATTTTTCCGTGCTAGGCGTAGCAAGAACAGAAATGACCGATGAGCAATTCCGTGAAAAAATGCGTCAGGCATTGATCAAAACGGAAAAAGCGGAAGGCGAGATGCTTGAGCATTTTTGTAGCCATCTGTATTACCAAACCATCAACACTTCTGATGCGAAAGATTATGGCAAACTGGTGCCGCGTTTAGCAGAATTACACGAAAAATATCACACCGAAGGCAACACGCTTTATTATATGTCCACACCGCCAAGCCTCTATGGAGTGATTCCAGAATGCCTTGCTGCACACGGTTTAAATACCGAAGAACAGGGCTGGAAGCGTCTAATCGTGGAAAAACCTTTTGGTTACGACATTAAAACAGCCAAAACCTTAGATATTCAAATCCACCGTTTCTTTGAAGAGCATCAAATTTACCGTATCGACCATTATCTTGGTAAAGAAACCGTGCAAAACCTGTTGGTGTTGCGTTTTTCTAACGGCTTATTTGAACCTTTATGGAACCGCAACTTCATTGATTATATTGAGATCACTGGGGCTGAAAAACTTGGTGTAGAAGAGCGTGGTGGCTATTATGACGGTTCTGGCGCAATGCGTGATATGTTCCAAAACCACTTATTGCAAGTGTTGGCGATGATCGCAATGGAACCGCCTGCGATTATTAACGCCGATTCAATGCGTGATGAAGTGGCGAAAGTGCTACATTGCTTACACCCATTAAGCGAAGAAGACGTGAAAAACAATCTCGTACTCGGGCAATACACACGCGGTTTCATTGATGGCAAAGAAGTGAAAGGCTATCTTGAAGAAAAAGGCGTGCCGCCAGATTCCAATACGGAAACCTATATGGCGTTGCGTTGCGAAATTGACAACTGGCGTTGGGCGGGTGTGCCATTTTATGTACGTACCGGAAAACGCTTACCTGCACGCGTAACAGAAGTGGTGATTCATTTTAAAACCACACCACACCCAGTATTCAGCCAAAATGCGCCAGAAAACAAATTGATCATTCGCATTCAACCTGATGAAGGCATTTCAATGCGTTTCGGCTTGAAAAAACCAGGTGCGGGCTTCGAAGCCAAAGAAGTGTCAATGGATTTCCGCTATGCGGATCTAGCGCAACCAAGTTTATTAAGCGCTTACGACCGTTTATTGCTTGATGCAATGAAAGGTGATGCTACCCTATTCGCGCGTACTGATGCCGTACACGCCTGCTGGAAATTTGTGCAGCCGATTTTGGATTACAAAGCCGCGCGCGGCCGTATTTACGATTACGAAGCCGGCACTTGGGGGCCAACAGAAGCGGATAAACTGATTGCTCGCACAGGGCGCGTTTGGCGTAAACCAAGTGGTTTAATGAAGAAAAAAGTCTAACCCAATCCCCCCGCTCTTACGGGAGCTAGGGGATCTTCGGAGAACAGAATGAACAACGTTATTTTTGAAAATGCACAAAGTGCGGTGGAAAAAATCGCTGAAGAACTCAAGCAATACAGCCTTGAAGGTCGTCCTGTGCATATTTCACTTTCAGGCGGCAGCACTCCAAAACTTTTGTTTAAAACCTTGGCAGCCGCACCGTACAACCAAGCTATCCAATGGAAAAACTTGCATTTCTGGTGGGGCGATGATCGTATGGTTGCCCCTTCTGATCC
Organism: Avibacterium endocarditidis; assembly: GCF_965138825.1. Classification (NCBI taxonomy): domain Bacteria; kingdom Pseudomonadati; phylum Pseudomonadota; class Gammaproteobacteria; order Pasteurellales; family Pasteurellaceae; genus Avibacterium; species Avibacterium endocarditidis. The sequence continues at coordinate 12,308 of NZ_CBCSDH010000012.1, read as the reverse complement.
GGAAAGCAATTATGGCGAAGTGCAAAAATTATTGTTCGATCATATTGAAATTCCAGCAGAAAACATTCACCGCATTCGTGGTGAAGCCCCGGTGGAGCAGGAACTCGCGCGCTTCCAAAATGAACTGGCAGAAGTCGTGCCGAACGGAGAATTTGATTGGATTATTTTAGGAATGGGCGCAGACGGGCATACCGCCTCATTATTCCCACATCAAACCAATTTTGATGACGAGAATTTAGCGGTGATCGCCAAACACCCAGAAACAGGGCAAGTGCGAATTTCCAAAACTGCCAAATTGCTTGAGCAAGCTAAACGCATTACCTATTTGGTAACCGGTGCGGCAAAAGCGGAAATTTTAAAAGAAATCCAAAGCACACCGGCGGAAAATCTGCCTTACCCCGCGGCGAAAATCAAAGCAAAAAATGGCGTAACGGAATGGTATTTGGATAAAGACGCGGCGAAGTTGTTGTAATAAAATGAAAGTGCGGTGATTTTTTTAGGAATTTTTATTGGGAAAATAAATGGAACAACTGGATCTTTCAGCGTTAGAAAAAGCGTTTAACTCACTTGAAATGACCTTAGCCAAACTGGCGGATAAGCAATGGTTTGCCACACAAGAAAACATTGTGCAAGACACCCTTATCGCTGGTTGCATTCAAAAATTTGAATTTGTTTATGAGCTAAGTATCAAGATGATGAAACGCCAATTAAAGCTGATCGCCGAAGCTCCCGATGAAATTGACAGTGCAGATTTCCGTGATATTTTGCGTTTGAGTGCCAAAGCAGGCTTGATTGAGCAAGTGGAGGATTGGCTGCTCTATCGTAAAATGCGAAACATCACCTCGCACACTTACGATCAAAATAAGGCTCAGCAAGTTTATGAACAAATGATCGGCTTTTTAGCTTCTGCCAAAAACTTGCTCAGCCAGTTACAACAGCGTAATAACGATGATTGATATTCAACCCCAACATCTTGAAATTGTGGAAAAAATCCTCCGCACTTATTTGAGTGAATATGAAGTGCGAGCTTTTGGCTCAAGAGTAAAAGGCACGGCTCGCCCTTTTTCAGATCTTGATTTGGTGGTAATGACAACACAGCCCCTTTCTTTAAGAACGCTATGTGAAGTCGAAAATGCGTTTTCAGAAAGTGATTTACCTTGGCAAGTGGATATTGTGGATTGGGCTACAACATCGGCAGAATTTCAGCAAATTATTTTGCAGAAATCGGAAATTATTCAAGCAGGAGATAAAAAATAGAATGCTCATTCTCGCAACGCTCTTACTTTATTTCGTTGCTATAGAGCATTTTTATATTCTTTATTTAGAAATATTTGCCATTGAAAGCAAGAGTGCAAAACGAATTTTTAACCTTGAAGAGCGTTTTATCACTCAAAAGAAAGTGAAAGTCTTGTTTGCCAATCAAGGGCTATATAACGGTTTCCTTGCCGCAGGGTTGATTTTCGCTCAGCTCACTCAAAATGTGGCAATGATTTATTTCTTGCTAGGTTGTATCATTCTTGCAGCCATTTTTGGTGCCGCAACAGCAAGAAACCACAGTATTTTAATCAAGCAGGGATTACCTGCAATCTTAGCTTTCATTGCTTATATATTAAGCTAGGAAACATATAAAACAATTTTCGCAATGATTACACAGGAGAAAACAATGTCAGTAAAAGGCGATATCGGCGTTATCGGTTTAGCGGTAATGGGACAAAACTTAATTTTAAATATGAACGACCACGGCTTTAAAGTGGTGGCGTATAACCGTACCACTTCAAAAGTGGACGAGTTCTTAGAAGGGCCAGCGAAAGGCACAAATATTATCGGTGCCTATTCCTTAGAAGATCTGGCAAACAAATTAGAAAAACCACGCAAAGTAATGTTGATGGTGCGTGCGGGTGAAGTGGTTGATCAGTTTATCAACGCTTTACTACCTTATTTAGAAGAAGGCGACATCATTATTGATGGTGGAAACTCAAACTATCCAGACACCAATCGTCGCGTGAAAGAATTGGCGGAAAAAGGCATTCGCTTTGTGGGTGCTGGCGTATCTGGCGGTGAAGAGGGAGCAAGACACGGGCCTTCTATTATGCCGGGTGGTAACGCAGAAGCTTGGCCTTATGTAAAACCTATCCTACAAGCGATCTCTGCCAAAACAGACAAAGGCGAACCTTGCTGTGATTGGGTTGGTCAAGAAGGTGCGGGCCATTTCGTGAAAATGGTGCATAACGGCATTGAATACGGCGATATGCAACTTATCTGTGAAGCCTATCAATTCTTAAAAGACGGTTTAGGCTTAAGCTATGATGAAATGCAAAAAATCTTCGCTGAATGGAAAAAAACCGAGCTGGATAGCTATTTAATCGACATCACCACCGATATTCTTGGTTATAAAGATGCCGATGGCGAACCATTGGTAGAAAAAATCTTAGACACCGCAGGACAAAAAGGGACAGGTAAATGGACGGGGATCAACGCCCTCGATTTCGGTATTCCATTAACCTTAATCACCGAATCTGTGTTTGCCCGTTGCGTGTCTTCATTTAAAGATCAACGTGTTGCCGCAGCAAAATTATTCCACAAAACCATTCAACCCGTGGAAGGGGATAAACAAGTTTGGATCGAAGCAGTACGCAAAGCCCTGCTTGCGTCAAAAATTATCTCATACGCACAAGGCTTTATGTTGATCCGTGAAGCATCAGAAAACTTTGGTTGGAACATTAACTACGGCGCAACGGCCTTATTATGGCGTGAAGGTTGTATCATTCGTAGCCGTTTCTTAGGCAATATTCGTGATGCTTATGAAGCTAACCCAGATCTGATTTTCTTAGGCTCAGATCCATACTTCAAAAACATCTTGGAAAATGCCTTGGGCGATTGGCGTAAAGTGGTAGCGAAATCCATTGAAGTGGGCATTCCAATGCCTTGTATGGCCTCTGCCATCACTTTCTTAGATGGCTACACCTCAGCAAACTTGCCTGCTAATCTTTTACAAGCACAGCGTGATTATTTCGGTGCGCACACCTATGAACGCAAAGACAAACCACGCGGTGAGTTCTTCCACACCAACTGGACAGGACGCGGCGGTAACACAGCATCAACTACTTATGATGTGTAATTAAACTAACAAGCGATGGGGGTTCTCATCGCTTTTTTGCATAACATAAAGTGCGGTGTAAAATTTCGCACTTTTTCCATTTATAAAAAATAGGAGTCATAAAATGAAAAAAGAGAATCCCGTAGAATGCGTAGGCTGCAACACCTTTGATGTTGGCACTATTATCGACAACAGCAACTGCACCAGCCACGTTGAACGTGTTTATGCCACAGAAGCCGAGGCTGATCTTGCCTTACAAGAATTCACCCAAAAAGCACGTGCTGCTGAAACCGATCCCTGCCAAATTCAAGCAGAAATTATCCCAGTTGAAAATCGCTTCTTGCTAAAGGCAGATTTCACCTTTAGTTGCCAAGCAGAATCATTAATTTTTGAATTAGGATTACGTTAATAAAAGAGTGAGAGTGAATACTCTCACTTTTTGCATAGAAAAAGTTTGAAAATATAATCAGCTCAAAGAGGAGAACGGTTTAAGCCCATCTTTATTGAGGAGAGACTTCAATTTCTGCCACAGGAAAAGCTGGTGACAATTTTGCTGGCATCACAGCAGGTGCAAAAAACCACAATAATTTAGGTGATGTTCGTACTGCTTCGTTTTCTTGACAAGGTGCCAATCTATAATCACTATGACTTTTTCCAGCACTCAAGCACGTATTGGTACGCATTGATTTAATCTCAACAGCACCTAACTCAGTAGGTATAATCTTCCAAAGGGATCCCGTATCTTTGGCATCACAGCTGGCGGAAATTAATCTATTTTGTATGGTATAAAGACAGCGATTTAATCCTGGCACTTTAAATTGTGTCATACCAGCCTGTTTGAGAATCGTATCCGAAGCTAACACTTCACGAATAATCCATTGTAAATTTCGGTCATCATTATATTGCCCATTCTTGAGTGGAACCCCAGTTTCTATACTTCGCAATGAAATCAATGGATCCACCTGTTCCATATCATCTACAAAATCCGCTTCAGCATCAGCCTCACTAAGTGGGGCAATAACAGTAAAAATCAGTAAAATACCCATTTTTAATAATTTGTGAACAACAATCATAATATTTCCTTAGCGTGGTACGAAAAAACCGACCGGACGATGATCAGAAAGCAACTGGCTGCGTATTTGACCAAATAAAATTGAAGCAATAATCGCAGTACCAGCAAAGCTGGCAGAATTTCCAACTACCCCATAATCTAATGTGCCTCCACTTTGTTGAGTCGGAGCAGTAGGCGCAATAATATTAATATGTCGGGCTATTCCAGGTTCTGTGGTTTCTAAAGTACGCTGTAAATTAGAAGGAACACGATTAAAGTCCCCCACAATCATCCAATTCACCGCTCGCTGTTCAGGTCGATTATTAAAATAATCAAAAACTGACCGCACAATTGCAGCGGAATCAGCCCCACGACTTGCTAGCGCATGCACGGAGAAAAAAGCATCATTACCAATTCGAATACCAATAATTGGACGCGATACCACCGTTGGTGGAGGAATAATAATCACTTCATCCGCCTGTCTTCTCGTGATAATGGCAAGATTAACGCGATTAGCCCCCACATCGACACGAGAATAATAAATAAAAACGTTATCTGGACGCGAAGCTGTACCTAAATTCCAAGTATATTCATGAATAGGAATACCTATCGTTGATGGTTGAACCATTCGACTCGTTATCACGGCTGAACTAGGCAATACCCCTGCCTCTTGAATAGCTAAAATATCTGCCGCACCAGCTCCGGTTATCAACTGTCGAACACTCACATTCCATTTATTTTCATTTGCTGCTGAAGAACCTTGCAAATTCCATGTTGCAACTTTGAAATCCTCAAGCTTAGCCATGGTTTGCATACTAGTGAGTAACATACTCACCGAAAAAAAGATTTTTTTCCACATAAATTCGCCCCTTATTTAGAACTTGGAATCGGATATGAATCAAGAATAGGCGGAATAATAAACCATTGTTGATCGATGGTCGTTTGTTCTCCAGATAAGCATTTCGTAAAAGTAATTGGCATATAGACTATTGAACGTTTCATCGGAATACGTAAACATTCCTGATTAGCCGCATTTTTTAATGCTACGGCACCATTAGTTAATGGTAATAAATCAAATTGTTGACTTAAACTATTTGGATTACACCCTGTATGGATAATGCCCGTTTTATAAGCACTAATACAAGTATTAGTTCTCACATTACGAAATGACACTGAACCATTTGCATTTTTCAATATGTACCAATTTCGTAAATTGCCAAATGTCTTTGAATCAAACGGAGAATACCCCCATAGCCAATTATTTCGTGCAATAGCCCACACCGTAATAATCCCAGAAGCATTGTTCATAATACTTATCATCGGATCACCTTTTATCGCAGCACTCACCGATATCGTGGAGCGATTTTCCTGAAGGTCACCAACAACTTGACCAACTTCTCCAGGTGGGGTAGGATTATCCGTCAGTGAATTGTTAGTGGTATCCTCCGCATTTGTCTGGCTACAGCACATTGTTAGCAAACAAGTACTATAAATAATATAACGTCTCATAAAAATTCTCTAATACGGATAATATGCAAACTAATGATTGTGGGCTAATATACGCAAAATACTTTTTTTCTTCAAACTAAAAAATCAATAATTATTTATTTACTGATATAAATCATTATTTATATCAATTTATTTAATTATACAGAGGCATTCAAATTTCACTCAATAGTACTGGCCGCCCCTCTTCCAAAGATTTTTTCGCAGCTAAGGCAATCCGCACAGGTTGTAAACCATCATTACCATTGACTAATGTTGGTTTATCATTCACCACAGAATCTACGAAACATGCCATTTCATCTGCGAAAGATTGCATATAACGCTCTAAAAAGAAGTATTTCGGTTTTTCTGAGATAACACCGGCTTCACTAGAGTATATCGCTGTAGAATCAGTATCATTACGCGTTTGCACCGCACCTTTCGATCCAAATACTTCAGCGCGTTGATCATAGCCATAAACGGCTTTACGGCTGTTATCAATCACGCCAATGGCACCATTAGCTAATTTCAAGGTGATTACGGCAGTATCAATATCCCCAGCTTCACCAATAGCAGGATCAACGAGCACTCCACCTACTGCATAAACTTCTGTTACTTCACTGCCTGAAAGATAACGGATCATATCAAAGTCGTGGATTGTCATATCAAAGAACATTCCACCTGATACTTTAACGTATTCGATCGGGGGGGCAGCAGGATCTCTTGAGGTAACGCGAATTAAATGAGGCTCACCAATATCTCCTGCTACAACACGTTGTTTTATGGCTTTAAAGTTATGATCAAAACGACGGTTAAATCCCACTTGGAATTTCACACCGGCCTTTTCTACTTCTTTAAGCACTTCTTGAATGCGTTCCACGTTCGCATCAATTGGTTTTTCGCAAAAAATATGCTTACCTGCCCGCGCTGCTTCAATAGAAATTGGGGCGTGAGTGTTGGTTGAAGAACAAACTAACACAGCGTCAATTTCAGGATCTTGCAGAATCTTTTGGTAATCATCATAGACATTTGGAATACCTATTTCTTTTGCCCATTGCTGAAGTTCATCAGTGACACGAATATCAGAAATAGCTTTAATTTCTGCTCCTTTAACATATTTGCTGATGCTTTCAGAATGTACGCGACCAATACGCCCAGCACCGATAATACCTACTTTAATCATATTAAACTCCTGCTACATCTTTAATATATTTACGACCTTTCACTGCATATTCAAATGGATTGGCGACAGCAGGATCTTGTTCTGCTTCTACCACCATCCAGCCTTTGTAATTATGTCTATCTAAGATTTCAAAGATAGGTTTAAAATCAATCACGCCATCACCGGGTACAGTAAATGTCCCTTTTTTCACGCCCTCTAAAAAACTTAGATTTTTCGACCGCACTTCATTAACTACATCATCGCGAACATCTTTCAAGTGAACGTGAATAATACGATCAATATATTTTTCTAGTACATCAAGCATTACCTGTTGAGAGCCTTCGGAATAGTACAGATGACCTGAATCAAATAAGAGATAAACATCATCATTTACCACCGACATATAACGATCGATTTCCTCTGGTGTTTGAATCCCTGTTCCCATATGGTGATGTAAGCACACGCGCATTCCTTTTTCAGCGGCTAATTTGGCTAATTCATTATAACCCTCTGCCAATAGTTGCCATTCTGCATCAGTGAAAACGGTTTTCTCATTAAAAATTGATTTCGGCAATCCTTGAATACTGCGGCTTTGTTCGGAACAACCGATCACTTTCGCTCCCATCGCATGTAAAAAATCACGATGTTTAATAAAATCTTGCAGTGTTTGCGCTTTTTTTCCGTCCACGAAGAAAGTGCTAAACCAAGCATTACAAATTTCTATGCCTCGAACATCAAGCTTGTGTTTCAATACTTCAACATCGCGCGGGTATTTGTTTCCTACTTCACAGCCGGTATAGCCTGCCAGCGCCATTTCACTCACACATTGCTCAAAAGTATTTTCAGCACCTAATTCAGGTAAATCATCGTTTGTCCAGCCAATAGGTGCAATCCCTAATTTTACATTTTCAGCTTTCATAATTTTTCCTTCTTAAACAATGAATAATTAATAACGTCTTGCTTCATTTATGCGTTTCACCGCATTTTCATAAGCCTGTTGAACTCGTTCTTTTTCGGAAACTTCTGCTACTCCAACGTGCCACCAACTGCCATAAGAATGCACCATTGTTTTCGGCAACACTTTCACATCAATTAGCGTAGAGACAGATTGTTTTTTCGCATCTTGCAACGCTGCGACTAACTCTTCCTCTGTGGTTACACGATAGGTCTTACACCCATAAGAAGCCGCATTCATTGCAAAATCTACTGGAACAAAAGCGCCATTGAGCTTGTTCGTATCGGCATTTCTGAAACGGAATTCTGTCGCAAAGCTATCCATACCGTGTCCAATTTGAAGATTGTTGATACAGCCGTTGGTCATATTATCAAATAATATGACATTAACTTTTTTACCTTCTTGAATAGAAGTAACCAATTCAGAATGGAGCATCATATAGGAGCCATCACCTAACAGTGCATAAACTTCTCGTTGTGGCTGAGCTAATTTCACCCCAAGCGCCGCATTCACCTCATAGCCCATACAAGAATAACCATATTCTAAATGGTAAGTATTCACACCTTTCGATTGCCATACCCGCTGCAAATCACCAGGTAAACTTCCCGCCGCCCCAACAATCACATCATTTTCACCTAATGTTTCATTAAGAATGCCAAGTACCCGGCTCTGAGTTAAACGTGAATTTGTCAGCCTAATAAATTCTTCAAACACTGCTTCACAATTTAAGTTATCGTCTACTTCTGGTACAAAATCATTTTCGCTATAAGACAGGTGATAAAGACGATCCAGCTCTTTTTCAAACTGTTGTTTGGCTTGAGAAATTTCTTCTCCCCAAGCACTTTGATAACCTGTCGATGCGAGAAGTGCGGTCAATTTTTCTAAAGTTTCTTTCGCATCTGCGGTGATTTGTACCCCATCTAATTTATAAGCATCAAAACGAGAAACATTGATGTTGAGATATTTCACTTCAGGGTGCTGGAAAATCCATTTCGAAGACGTGGTAAAATCTGTATATCTTGTTCCTACACCAATAATCAGATCGGCTTCTTTGGCAAGTAAATTGGCGGACAAACAACCAGTTTCACCAACGCCACCAACATTCAAATAATGGGAAGAAACCACCGCACTTTTACCTGCTTGCGTCTCCGCAAAAGGAATATTATAAATTTCAGCAAAGGCTTTTAATTGCTCCGCAGCCTCTGAATAACGCACCCCACCACCACAAATAATGAGTGGTTTTTTCTTTGATTGGATTAACGCCAAGGCATCTTGCAACATTGGCTCTGTCGGCAATGTACGCTCAATGCGATGAATACGCTTTTCTAGGAAAGATTCCGGAAAATCATAAGCCTCCCCCTGCACATCTTGCGGTAACGCAATCGTTACCGCCCCAGTTTGCGCAGGATCGGTCAGCACACGCATAGCATTAATACAAGCTGTCATTAATTGCTCCGGACGGCTGACTCGATCCCAATATTTACTCACCGCACGGAAGGCGTCATTGGTACTAATGCTTAAATCATAAGGTTGCTCAATTTGTTGTAACACAGGATCAGGCTGACGTGTTGCAAACACATCACCTGGTAATAAAAGTAAAGGGATACGGTTGGCTGTTGCCGTTGCCGCCGCGGTAATCATATTCGCCGCACCAGGCCCCACAGAAGATGTACACGCATAGATTTGCTTACGCAATTTCTGTTTAGCAAAACCGATGGCAACGTGCGCCATTCCTTGCTCATTACGTCCTTGCCGAACGACTAAATCGCCTAAATTTTGCTCAAGTGCTTGCCCTAATCCCAGCACATTTCCGTGTCCAAAGATCCCAAAGATACCTTCAATAAACTTCGTCACCTTGCCATCAAATTCAACGTACTGATTATCTAAGAATTTTACTAAGGCTTGCGCAACTGTAAGTCTGACTGTTTTCATCTTTCTCTCCTCGTTACCCTAAAAACGAATTTCTGCATTATATAATCACACTTTTATTTCAAATAAAACAAAAATGAAAAATAAATTTCATTTTTGTGGCAGGGATCAAATTTTGAGAAAAAAGAGTTGAAAAATCTAGCAAGCATTACGCTAAAAATAACAACAAAAACAACTCAGAATAAATCAAATACTTTATATACAGACAAAAAAAACCTTGAGCCAAAACTCAAGGTTTTTATCAAGATAAAGTGCGGTGGAAAATTATAAAATTTCTTTCGCTTTAGCCACCACGTTTTCTACGGTGAAGCCGAAGAGTTTGAATAATTCACCAGCAGGAGCGGATTCGCCGAAGCTGTTCATTCCCACAATGCGTCCGCCGAAGCCAACGTATTTGTACCAAAACTCGCTAATGCCCGCTTCAACTGCAACACGTTTGGTTACGCTGCTTGGCAATACGCTTTCGCGGTAGGCTTCATCTTGTTTGTCAAACACGTTTGTGGAAGGCATTGATACCACACGGATTTTTTTACCTTCTTGACGAAGTTGCTCCGCCGCTTTCATCACTAATTCTACTTCAGAACCCGTTGCGATAAAGATTAAATCTGGTGTACCTTCACTATCGGTTAAGATATAACCACCGCGCGCCACATCAGCCAATTGTGCAGGGGTTCTGTCCATTTGAGTAAGATTTTGACGACTGAAAATCATCGCACTCGGGCCATCTTTACGCTCAACCGCTGCTTTCCACGCAACCGCTGATTCCACTTGGTCACACGGACGCCACGTTTCTAAATTTGGAATTAAACGTAATGACGCCGTTTGCTCCACAGGTTGGTGTGTCGGGCCGTCTTCCCCTAAGCCGATAGAATCGTGGGTATAAACGAAAAGCACGCGTTGTTTCATTAACGCCGCCATTCTCACTGCATTATGGGCATATTCCATAAACATTAAGAAGGTTGCGCCATAAGGAATGAAACCACCGTGTAAGGCAATCCCGTTCATAATGGCAGACATACCAAATTCACGCACGCCGTAGTTGATGTAGTTACCATCTTGATTTTCTGTCGCACGAATAGGGCGAGAACCTGACCATAAGGTTAAGTTTGAGCCTGCTAAATCTGCCGAACCACCTAAAAACTCTGGCAATAATGGGGCATAGGCTTCAATGGCATTTTGTGATGCTTTTCGGCTTGCGATGCTTGCTGGATTGGCTTGTAATTTTTCAACAAATGCTTGGCTTTCTTGCGCCCAATTTGCTGGCAATTCACCACTTAAACGGCGTTCAAGCTCTGCACTTAATTCTGGATAGGCTTGGCTATATGCTGTCCATTTTTCATTCCACGCTTGTTCTGCTTGTTTGCCTTTTTCTTTGGCGTCCCATTGCGCATAAATTTCCGCAGGGATTTCAAATGGTGCATAGTTCCAACCTAAGTTTTTACGCGTTAAAGCGATTTCTTCATCACCTAATGGCGCACCATGACTGTCGTGTGAGCCGGCTTTGTTTGGTGAGCCAAAACCAATGGTGGTTTTGCAGATAATCAAGGTTGGACGCGCTTTTTCTGCTTGCGCTTGTTTAATAGCTTCCGCAATGGCTTCTGGATTATGTCCATCAATTTGACCAATCACTTGCCAGTTATAGGCTTCAAAACGTTCTTTGGTGTTATCGGTGAACCAGCCGTCCACTTCACCATCAATAGAAATATTGTTGTCATCATAGAACGCAATTAATTTGCCTAAGCCTAAGGTGCCCGCTAATGAGCAAGCTTCGTGGGAAATCCCTTCCATTAAACAACCATCGCCTAAGAAAGCGTAAGTGTAATGGTCGATAACCTCGTGGCCTGGGCGGTTAAATTGTGCCGCTAAGGTTTTCTCGGCAATCGCCATTCCTACCGCGTTGGTAATGCCCTGACCTAATGGCCCTGTAGTGGTTTCCACACCGGGTGCATAGCCATATTCTGGGTGGCCTGGAGTTTTGGAATGTAATTGACGGAATTGTTGTAAATCTGAAATGGTTAAATCATAGCCCGTTAAATGTAAAAGGCTGTAAATTAACATTGAACCGTGTCCATTTGATAACACAAATCTATCGCGGTTTGACCATTTTGGATTGGTTGGATTATGCACTAAAAAATCACGCCATAATACTTCTGCAATGTCCGCCATTCCCATCGGCGCGCCCGGATGCCCTGATTTGGCTTTCTGCACTGCATCCATACTTAAAAAACGAATGGCATTCGCTAATTCTCTTCGAGTTGACATTTTTGTTCTCCTAATTATCAAATGTAAAACTGAACTCTGGCTATTCTACCCGATTTATTATGAAAAAATAGCAATTAATTTGATTAGTTTTTCTAGGTTTTATCGTGATTCAAAAAGAAACCAAACATTACTGCTTGGTTTCTCTATCTATTGTTTTCTCTACTGCCCATAATACGCATTCTTACCGTGTTTACGGAGATAATGTTTATCCAATAATTCTTGCGGCATTGGCGTTAAATTCGGGTTGAGTTGGCGACTGAATAAATTCATATAACCAATTTCTTCTAACACCACCGCATTATGTACGGCATTATCTGAGTCAGTTCCCCAAGCAAAAGGGCCGTGGGAATGGACTAATACAGCAGGG
>NZ_CBCSDH010000011.1:0-93231 GCF_965138825.1 Avibacterium endocarditidis | reverse complement strand
AGGAAATCAATCAAGCTTTCATTTTCTAGCCATTCGGTTTTACGTTGTTCTTCAAGGCTGGTTACCGCCACATCTACACAGCGCACATTGTGGAATCCGCTTTTTTCTAGCCATAAAATTAAGGTCTTGACTGAAGGGATAAAATACACGTTTTTCATTTTGGCGTAGCGATCTTGCATTACTTTATAAGAAGTTTGTTGATCATTTATGTAAAATTTTTTTGCTCTTTGTTAATTATTGTATATGAATGCGTCACTTGGAGCAGATATTTCAAAGAAGTATTCAATGGGGGTCAATTAAGATTAAGTGATATATTAGCTCTAGTTTTAATAATAATTTAAGTGTTTGTAGCTAGTATAAGAGCTGATTTTTGCATATATCATTCAATTTAGACCATAGTATATGATTTAGTCTATTTACAGATACAAAGATTAAAGAAGTCATTTGTTAAACATTTTGTGAAACCTATCCGTGCTTCCCCATATACTTTCATAAGCTTGATAAGCCGTTATTATCTATATTTTATGTATTAGATGTAGCTTTATACAGATTTTGTATAAGCTAAGTATGAAGAGCAACTTTTCTTAAAATATGTGATCTTGATCACTAAATATGGTGAACTTTTTCAGATTTTGCATTGACACTTGAATGTTTCTTTGCCAATATAGCCCTGCTTCAAGTGAAGTCAGCTTTGACATTTTCTTTTAAGAAAAGTTTTAGCTTAACTTTAAATTGTTATAACAACTTAATTCTGAAAGGAATTTGATTATGAAAAAGACATTATTAGCATTAGCAGTTGCAGCTGTAGCAACTTCAGCAAGCGCAGCAACAGTTTATAACAACGATGGTACACAAGTTGATGTTGGCGGTCGTTTTGATGTAGCTTTAGGCAAATTTAATGATGATGAGCGTGCGGATCTTCGTAACGTTGGTTCACGTTTAGAATTCAAAGCGCAACACGATTTAGGTGAAGGCGTTAAAGTAATCGGTTACACTCGTTTACGTTTCAATGATGGCGGTGATAAATGGGATACTGGTTCTTCATTTAACAACATTAAAACTAACAAATTATGGTTAGCACTTCAAAAAGATGAAATTGGTCGTGTTTCATTTGGTAAACAAGATACTACTGGTGATGCAGTAGAGATCAATGATCACTCTTACTTATTTGGCGGTAGCAATAATCTATTCACTGGTGGTGATAAAGTAGTTTCTTTCCGCTCAGCAGATTTCCAATTAGCAGAAGGCCAAACTTTAGGTTTTGGTGCTGATTATACTTTTGGTCAAGCTAAGAAACAGAATGAAGCTTCAGACCTTAAATATGCTTATGGTACATCTGCATTTTATGCAGGTCAATTCGCTGACGTTGGGGTAAATTTAAACGCTGGTTATACTGTAGAAGTATATGACAATGGTCGAGCAGCAAATCAAAATGCAAATCCTCCAGTTCAAGCTAAAAAAACAACAGGAACAGGTCGTAAAGTTCAATCTTGGCGTGTAGCTTCACAATTCGCGTATGGCCCAGTGACTTTGGGTGCTGAATACGGTCAATCTTATTATAAAGATCACCAAACTCAAGACAAAGAAGGAACAGGACGTTTCTTAGAAGTAGCTGCTAAATATCAATATTTAGATAATGCTTCTGTATATGCAGCTTGGGAACGCAACCAATATAAAGGTCACAAAGCTAAATTAAGTTTTGACAAAGGTGATGCAAACTTCTTACGTTCTGTTGTTGGTACATTAAGCGTTGCTCAAAATCAGAAATTAACAGAGAATGTTTACCTAGTTGGTGCTGATTATGCATTTAACAAAAATGTAGTAGCTTATGTTGAATATGCTCACTCTCGCGTTAAAGGTACTGGTTCTATCGAAGGTGACGATGTAAAAGTTACAGGTAAAACTAAACGTGCTAAAGATAACCGTTATGCTGTAGGTTTACGCGTTTACTTCTAATTGTTAAACCAATATTAGATTGATATGAAAACCACCTCTTGAGGTGGTTTTTTATTTATTGATCTTGAGGTTAATTGATATGTTTCTTAATGTTCCGCTTGCTAATGTAATTGCATCATTTGTGATTCATTTACTTCCAATACACCTTTTATTTGAGATAACTTTGTTTTTAGAGATGACAGCTCTAAATTCTCAGGAATATGCACCGCAATAGCATTAAAGTTTTGGTATTCGTACAGCAATTCAGCGCCTAATTTTTGGCTGGCTGCAATAAGCTGCGGTGCAGTAGTTAAAGTGCGGTCGTAAAAAATAATAAAATCGAGCGTGGCACTTGACGCTTGCTCCACTTGCTGGGGGGAAATTTGAGCTGTGGCGATGTTTTGAGCATAAGCCAGATTAACACAGCCAAGCAATAACCCAGCCAAGAACAATGAACGGATTTGCATTATTTAATTGCCACCATTGATCCAAAATTAAAACACTGAAACCACAATTCAATGTGAGAAAATCCCACCGATTTCAACCGCGCTTTGTGGGTTTCAATATCATCAGTACGCATTACATTTTCAAGTGCGGTGCGTTTTTGGCTCACTTCTAGCTCACTGTAACCATTGGCGCGCTTAAATTCGTGGTGTAAATCAATCAATAGCTCATCAATTGTTTCATCATTAAAACGGAATTTTTCCGATAACACCAGCACGCCATTCGGATTTAGCCCTTGATAAATTTTTTCTAACAGCGCGCTGCGATCTTGCGGTGGCAAAAACTGCAAGGTGAAATTCAAAATCACCATTGAGGCATTGTTGATTTCAATGTTGCGAATATCATCGCACAAAATCTCCACAGGAATCTCGCTATGATACGCCTGAACGTGCTGGCGACAGCGTTCCACCATTGGCAACGAATTATCCACGCCAATAATCTTCACATTCTGCTGATGAATGTTGCGTCTGGCCGCAAGGGTTGCCGCCCCACGAGAACAGCCTAAATCATACACATTAGAATTTGGCGTTACAAAACGGCTCGCCAACATACCAATAGCAGTGATGATATTGGAATAACCCGGCACAGAACGCTGGATCATATCAGGGAACACTTCCGCCACATTTTCATCAAAAGTAAAATCGCCCAAATTCTTAATCGGGGCGGAAAAAATGGTATCTTTACTCATTATTTATCCTAAATGGGTTAGCAAAGTGCGGTGAAAATTCACAAAATTTTTACCGCACTTTATGTGTGGATTATTTTATAATAAAATCAACCGCATACAAAAAGATTTAAGCAAAGCGTTCCGAAAAAACAAGAAGTGTTCCGAAACTCTAGCCGTTACGCTTTTTTGTTATCGGTGATCGAGTTTAAAATAGGCGTTACGATGGGGGCTTTGCGAATGTAAGTTTTTGTCATCGCTACCGTCGTGTGGCCTAGCTGTTTTCTCGCTTCTTCTTCACCAAGTTGCATCGCTTTATCTGTGCCTGATTTTGCTCTGAGATCGCGGAATTGAAATGCCCTTAATTCACTCTCATATTCAGGGTGCAAGGTGACCACCTTGTTTCGTAGCCGAGCAAAAATTTTTGCGAGTTTATCTGCTGTGAGTTTTGTGCCGTTCTTGGAGCGGAATAAGAAATTATTTTGGCTTGATAGTCGCCGATTAAGAATTTCAGCCAATCTTCCTACTAATTTAATACGCAGTTTAGCCTGTGTTTTTTGCTGTGCTATGTGCAAGTAGCCATCAAAAATATGTTCTTTTTGTATATTTACCAAGTCAGAAGGGCGTTGACCAATTAGATAAGCGAGATCCATCAAATCTTTAATGTCTTGGTTTGCATACTTATGAACAAGTTGAAAAATGTCGTCTTCTATGTAGTTACTACGACGATTAATAGGGAATTTATCAACACTTTCTGAGGGGCTAGGTAATTTTGTGTAGCCCCATTGTCTTGCATATCGCCAGATGTGATTGAATAGTGAAAATTCATTGTTCGCCATTGCTGGTGTTTGTTTTCGTCTATTCATATATTCAACGATGTGCGGTGATTCAATTTGATCAAGCGGAGCAGAGGCAAAAAATGCAAGTAACGATTTGAGCCATATTAAATTATTTTTTGCCGTAGAGGCTTTTTTCCTAGCAATAATTTCATCTTTATAGCGTTTTGCTACAAGTCCAAAAGTAATAGAGCCGCCTTTTTGTTCTCGCTCTATATTCATTTGTGCTGCTTTGATGAATGCTTGATTTCTATCTTTCCCTAAAGATATTTCTGTTTTGCCTGCTGTGCGATAAAGCCAGTAAGTGACAGTTTTACCCGATTTTCTTTTAACGGTTTTCGGGCGGAGGTTTTCGGGTAAGTATTGATTAGATGGTTTGCGTGGTCTTCCCATATATCCTACCTCTTTTACATTGGTGGTGGTTGCCATTTGACGTCTTGTTGTTTTATTGTGGGCGAAGGATCTCGCCTAAATCCAAATACATCTTTGTAGATAACCAATGGCATACCAAATTTATTTATGCCTTGAATCGTGTAATGTTGTTCCCTGAGATAGGTAATTTGTCTTGAGTGCTGCTTATAACCAGTTAGATAATATAATTCTTCAGCAGTTAGAAATTCCATATTCCCTCCAATAAAAAGCCCCGATTAGCGGGGCGTTGTGATTATTTATCCTGATTTCGATCAACTAATTTATATTGTCGAAAAAATGCTTGCACAGCAAAGGCGACTGCTGCGCCTGCGATCATACCTAATATAAACATTGTTACTCCTTATTATCGGACTGAAGTTTTTTGATTTGCATCTCAACTTTATCTTGTTGACGCTTAATTAGCTTTCTTGACTCATATAGCATATTGCCACTCAGACACATTATGCCAATGCAGATCAAATAAAAAATTACTTCAAGTACATCAACCATTATTGACCTACCTTAATGAACGGCACTGAACTATTTGGTGTCATTGTGGTTGGTAATACGCCATTCCATTTTTCCGCGGCGGTGAGTTCGACGAGCTGGCGATTTTCTTTCAAGGCTTCACCTTTCGCACGAATTGCTGCTGCTTCAGCTTCCCCTGCAAGACGCACTTTTTCCGCGTCGGCTTTCGCTTGAATCACTTCTGCGTCTGCTTTCGCTTGTGCATTGACTTTCACAATTTCCGCTTGCTTTTGCTGGATAATAAGCTCACGCTCTGCCGTTTGAATGGCAACATTTTTTTGCACGCTTTCTTCCACCCGTTTTTCATATTCTTTGTTGAATTGGATCACGGTTTGCACGGCGGTAATTTCAAGGGGGTAGCCTTTCACCGCCTCACGAATTTGCGTGGTAATATCGGTAGTGAGCTTGGCACGATTTTCTAACGCCCGTTGTGCCGTATAGCCACTAAAGACGATTTCTAACGCCTGACGACTGCGTGGCTCAATCAACTGATTAATCATATTGTCGGTCGTGCGATAATTTTTATACACGAGAATAGGATCAGTGAGTTTATAGGTAATTACTAGTGCCGTTATTACGGTCTGCGTATCTCTGGTATAAGCAGAAATACCGCCCGTTAAATCGCCTGACTCATTGAACGAACCGAGTGTGATTTTTTGTTCACGAGTGGAAAACTTGATGTCATCTTCAAGCCAAGAACGCCAATGCAGCCCTGCCGTTTTTGTTTCGACAATTTCGCCATATTTGGTTACTAAGCCAATTTCTCCCTCATCTACAGAAAAAGGTGAGCAAGCGGAAAGGCTTAGTGTCGCAGTAAGAGCTAAAGCTAAATGTGATTTTTTCATTGTTTTCTCCTGTGTTTAATGAATAAAAAAGCCACTTGTTACAGTGGCTTGTTAGTTTTCAGGTGGACTTGGTAATGGTTGCCAAAATTCTGTCGTAGCAATACCTAAAATTAAATTTAATTTTTGCATTCTTTAATCTCCCAATTTAGTGTCAAAATAATGTTTAATTAATTTCTTTATACCACGTTGTCTATATTTACTGTTGTTATAAAACCATAAACCAGTGGAAGGGTAATAATTAATCACCCCTTTTTTAGTAGTGATTTGGATATGAGTATCACTGCAAGATTTAAATGGAATATTATTTCCGATTAATAATGCTTTACCATTAATCTTGTTTTTAAAGCGTTTTTCTTGCCTAGCAGAGCGTAGCTCT
Organism: Avibacterium endocarditidis; assembly: GCF_965138825.1. Taxonomy (NCBI): domain Bacteria; kingdom Pseudomonadati; phylum Pseudomonadota; class Gammaproteobacteria; order Pasteurellales; family Pasteurellaceae; genus Avibacterium; species Avibacterium endocarditidis. The sequence continues at coordinate 87,132 of NZ_CBCSDH010000011.1, read as the reverse complement.
CTAAACATTTCACCCATATCACTCATTTTTATATTCCACTTTATAATTAAGTAATGCTTTAGCCATAGCTTCAGCACCTTCTTGAGTTTCAAAGACCAAACCTTGTTCAATTAGATTTTTGTCTATTTCATATTTAGCATAAAATCGATCTGAAGTGGTGTAGCTAGAATTACTAAATATTGGATACCAATAATCATTACCTTCTTTAAGAGTATCTAGCGTTACTGGTTCAGGTACTTCGATACCGTTAATAAAACGTTTAGGCTTTGGCTCTTCCCACATACCTACAATGTCCATACTTGTTTTCCACCTTTTGTCGTGCCGTCCCTGTAATGTCCAACACGAAGCAACGGCTCGTCCATCAGTTTTAATCGCATACCCCACCAATTCATAGTCACTATCGTATCCTTTCGGCACTGTACCTTGTATATATGCCTTTCTTCCATCACATAATTTAACTGGCTCACCTGCCAGTGCTTTTTCTAAATCAAATGGTTTCATAATTAACCTCTCTTTTTGTTTCATCTACTGTTGTCATTACTGCTTTTATTACATCTTCTGAAAATAAACCCAGTAATCTTTCTTTGTTAAATTTTGATTGGATATATACGGTCTTAATAAAACTTAATACTGCTTTATCAAACTCATCTTCCAAATTAACTTTGTATGTCATACGCAGCCATAGTTTTAGCGAAATTAATTGTTTCTTGTGTTACGGTTTCTTTATCCCATTTAATTGAGTTATCATCTAGATGACAAGTATCAAAACCTAATACTAAATAATTAACACTATCTAATTCTGAGAATAATTCCTGTATGTTTTCTCTAAATCCATCTTTAAAATTGAAGATATATTTACCAAATGTAATTTCTCCGTGCGGTAGAGTTATACCTTCTTGATACAGTTTCTTATTAATATCTACATAATCTAACTTATATAGTGGGTGCAAAATTCCTAGAAGAATATATCCATTATGCGTACCTTTTATGAATGGTATATAAAGGTCATCATTGTCTACAATAAATGCACCTAGTACTTCATTAGTCGGTTTCCACTCTAATTTTTCAATTTCCATAATCAATCCTCCATAGGCACAATCAATAAATTTTTATGACTAATATCACGATATTTAATTTGATATGCGTGCACTTGTTTTATTTCATCAAGTGGCAAGCCGTATCTTGTTTCTCTGGCTATATCCCAACCAAATGAGCGTGATTTTCTAAAATAATATATTTTTTACCATCTCCCATAATTAAGTCAGGTTCTTGTGGCTTAAATATTGATAGCTTCATACTCTCTCCTTTTCTACTACAAACAAACACCAGTCAATTCTTCAAGTAATTTCATAAGGTTTGCTTTTTCACCTTGCAAGGCTCGCAGCTCCCGCATTGCTTCAATAGCAACAAAATTTAAGCTGCCACACCGGTGATAGAAAAACTCTTGTAAGGTTATATCTGGCATATAATCCGAAAGTTCTAAATCATCAAGATCAATATCTACATCAACGTCAACATCGACAGTGACGGTATGAGTAATGATTTTCCCCATTTTTTTCTCCTATAAGGCAATAAAAAACCGCTATTTAGCGGTTAGGTGTCAGATTTTGAGCCTTTATATAATCCACAACTGGCACACTTACCGATTGCTATGGCTCAAACTGCTTACCGAGCGCAAGGCTCGCGTAGCCAATAATGTCTTCCCAGTGGTCAGGAAAACTTTCATTGCCATTACAAATTCGAGTGACTTTCGCTTGTATCATTGTCATTGCGTAAGCCGCCACTTTATTTCGTTCAAATAGCTGGCTATCAATAATGGGCTTCATCAGGTGATAAAAAGTTTCTGCACCGCTGACAAAGTCTCCGTGCGTTTTTTCTCGTTCGTTGAGTAGTTCGTTTGTGTTCATTGTTCGTGCACCTCTAATAAATCATCATTTAATTCAAATCCATCATAAAAATCAGTTAATTCAATTCCGCATTTCCCAACGCAAAAACCTTCTTCTTTGCTAAATAGGTGTCGCGTTAAGTCATTAACATCCCATAACGTAGTATTGTTGTAGATATAGTGGATTCTCACTGTTGCGTATTTTAAAAAGTAATTCAGATGTTCATTAAATTCATCATCTTCATTGGGAGAGTCCACCCAAAACTGATTAATATGGATAATGGCTTGCTCGACCGTTTTTATTCCTTCTTCTTTTAAAGAGTCAGAAAAGTCTTTGAAGCCAAAATCTATTTCCCAGTTTGCGCTTAGCTCTAGGTCAATAAAATTAGGGGCTGTCCTAGATAACAACTAAAAAATCTATTTAGGTTAGAATGAACCAATGAGAAAAAGTCATCTAAGTCAGCACAAATAAAATAAACTCATTGAGCTATTTGTTGCAGGTGTTACTGCAAGGACAGCAGCAGAGTTAGTCAATGTAAACAAAACGACTGCCGCATATTACTTTCATCGTTTACGCCAACTCATCTATCAAAACAGCCTTCACTTAGAGATGTTTGAAGGTGAAATTGAAGCCGATGAAAGTTATTTTGGCGGTGCTCGCAAAGGCAAACGTGGTCGTGGTGCGGCAGGGAAAATTGCGGTATTCGGGCTTCTCAAGCGCAATGGCAAGGTTTATACCGTTGCGGTTCCAAATACGCAATCTGCCACCTTGTTACCCATTATTCGGGAGCAGGTAAAGCCTGATAGTATTGTTTACACCGATAATTATCGTAGTTATGACGTGCTTGATGTGAGTGAATTTAGTCATTTTCGTATCAATCACAGCACACATTTTGCTGAAAATCATAACCACATTAACGGAATTGAGAATTTTTGGAGCCAAGCAAAACGCCATTTACGCAAATTTAATGGTATCCCAAAAGCGCATTTTGAGCTTTATTTAAAGGAATGTGAATGGCGTTTTAATTACAGCAACATAAAAAGTCAAATTTCTATTTTAAAACAATTGGTTAAAGGGAGTTTAGTCTAGTTATCTAGGACAGCCCCTAAAATTATTCAACCGCACTTCATAACGTTTTTTCATTTTTCGCCTCATAAAAAAGCCCTTAAATAAGGGCTATCGTCTAAAAAACTGTCTAGATTTCGTCTAGGATTGTCTAAGCTAGACAAGTTAAATTAGGATTATTTCAACGCATCTTTCAACGCATTCAGCGCATTATCAAGCTCTGTTGAGGTATCAAGGAGTTCATTTAAGAGCCGTTCATATTTTCCTTTCGCTTGTACCGCATTAAGGATTAACGGATCAAGAAGGGTTCTTAAATTGTGCTTTTCTTCAGCTTCCTGTTTTTTCGCTCTTGCTAATTCTGCCGCTTGTTTAGCTAAGTTTTCCAGCATTTCGGGGGAGAGCTTGTCTAATTGTTGCATATCTTTTTCCTTTGTTGTTGGTGTAATTGGGGATGTTGGGCGTAATTCTTTTTTTAGATCAAGTTTTGCGACCCAAAGTTTCGGCCCGTATTTGTTACTTGTGATTCTAATCAATCCAAATTCTTGCAGATCGTTGAGGATTAGCTTTGTTTCGTCATCGGTTAAGTGGATAGAACCACACTTCCTGTTCTTAAATGATTTCTCCGCATCAATAATGCGTCCCTGCCGAGTTCTATTGCTCCATAGGACTTCCAGAAATACTGTGGCAACATTCGCTAATCTAATCCCGAGTTTGTTTGCCTTAATATATTCATCAATCACCTTTTTCATATTTTTCACTGTATAATCTCCATAAATTAATCCTGCGCTTTGGTTAGTAATACAATCATTGCCTAATAGCTCTACCCGTTTTTCATCAATGAATAACGCCGCGGAAATATCATCTTTGAAAGATGGGAAGTTGACAACAGAACCATTAAGCGAGATCCTAGGTATAAATTCATTGTTTTGAGTCTTTAATACACCAATAAACCCCGATTTACTCTTAAAAGCTCCGTGTAATAAATTGGAGTGCCATTTGTCTGATGTGTAGAGTCTCATACCTCCCTCCTAACCATTAATTTTCGGCTTTTAATGCCCTAAGTGCGATCAAAAATTCGGGAATATATTTATCAAACGCCTTCATTAATATTTCATCACGTTGTGCTGTGTAAAGATAAAAAGGCTGTTTTTGATATTCAGGGCAATAACTGACAAAATCCCACGTCTCATAGCCTGTCACCCATAAGGCGGATTGCACTTGAATAACGTACTCACTCGGCACACCACCTTCGAGCAAATATTTGATATGGGTTTTCATTTTGGGGCACTTGATTTCAAGCCCTTTTCTAAGGGAGGGAATGAGTCCATCGGGGCTAATCATTAGCTCTTTGTCGGCATTGAGATAGACACCGCCAACCTGTACAACATCATTGCCTGTTTCAAACTCATACGCCATTCTTGCCAGTGGCTCAAGCTGATTGCCGCGTTCCATTGCAGCGGTTTTTACGCTTTCCTTCGCGCCTTCAATGATTTCGGCAATCAGTTCAGCAAGATAGCTCAACCAGCTAGCGGACTTTTGCCCGCTGTTAGATACAATATTTTTAATGCCCGTGCCGGTAGGAATGCCTAGCCGTGCGGCTAGCCATTCTTCCGAGCCTTGTTCACAATCAAGGGTGATCAAACCGTCTATCATAGTGGGATTCCTTCATCTGCGTTATTGGCTTGATTTTGTGCATTTTGTTTATCAAGTGTAAGATTTAATTTTTTCAATACGCCTTCTGCACGTTCTGCCGTTATCAGCTCTAATTCATTCACTCCAGCTGATGCCAATACTTTTTCAAGCGGTGTACCAGTGAGTTCAATTAACTGACGAATTTCTGCTACTTTTTCAGGCGTGGCGTGAATGATATTTGTCGCAGTGGTGTCAATGACCGTTGGTTTTGGCGTTACATTTAACGGTTCTTTTTGATTTTCTACAATGCGTTCAGCTTCGTCTTGGTCGTAAATACCTGTAAAGCCAAAAGCTAACCTTGCGCATTGGATCATTGCTTTATGGCGTAACATTCGTTTTGGGTGCGATTTCCACGGTTGCGTGTTGCGGCTACATTCGATCATATATTCCGTAACTGTTGTTGGGCGAGTGCGGTCTTTACGGTAGATATTACAGGTGCAACTGTTATCATCATTAAAGGTAAATTCAATACCGTCAAATTGTGGGTGGTCGTTCATAATGCGAGACCAACCATCCACGCCGACAATCGGCACAATGCCACCGTTATTTGGGAATGCGTAGATTTCATTTGTCCAAGGGTTTAAGCCGTGTTGGTTAGCAACAACCAGTAGGGCGGTCATTTGGTCGGGGCTTACATTTTGCCCACGAAAGGCAGTTGCCATTAGGGTTTGTAGTAGATTTTCGCTACTGCCCATTTCAAAGCGTTCAGCGAGTTTTTGAGTGAGTGTTTGAAGTGCTGTTGTCATCGTATAATCCTTATTGTTTAACAATCGTTGCCGTAATACCCAACGCTTTCACTGGGGCAAAATGTTCTCTTAATTGCTCAAGTGTTCCTGTGAAAGGAATTTCTTGAGCTGGGATTTTGAGGATAAATTGCGTTGCCGCAGGTAGCATTTCTTGCGTTGGCGTTTGCGGTTCAATATGCGCGGTGTTTTCATTGGTTTCTGTTTTTTCGTTGGTTTGTAAGGCGTTAAGGTTTGCTTCCGCTTCTGCGCGCGCTTTTGCTTCTTGTTCCGCTTTCACTTTTATTTCCGCTTCGCGTTTTTGTTCATCGGCAATGCGTGCTTGAATGAGTGGTTCAAGCTCGTCATCGCCAGTAATCAGATTGAGCCAATCCTTAAAGAGATACTCATAAGAGATAGGGATTAGCTTGCGACGCGCAGAAAGTCGTGCGGCTTCTGCTGCAATTTCTGCCGCGATAAGGGTTTCTTCTGCGTTCACGGCTTTGATGAGCGTAGCAAGGAGGCTACGGCGTTTAGTAGCTTCTTCTAAGCGTTTTTTAACAGTGGCTTTTGGAATAACCTGTTCAAGGGCAATGCACACATCGCTTTCAAAACCTGATTTGATCACTGAAATTCGCTCAAAAGCACCATTGACAATGTTTGCTTTGATCTCTTCTTCTTTGGTGTTCACCAGTTTTTCACGTTCTAAGCGCGCTTGGCGGAAACGTTCGGCAATGTCTTGGGCTTGTTCAAGCAATTTGTTAATATTGCCTTGCTGTGCATTTTTAATTGCCGTGCGCGTTTTATCCTCTAGCTCTTTCAGTAATTTCACTTCTTCTTTTGCTTGAGCAAAATCATTATCCGTCTCAAATGTTTGTGTGAGCGTTGATAAAAATTGATCTGCTTGCTTTTCAAAGTCGGTAATATTGCAAGCAAGCACTTTGCTTTCAGTGCTAATAATTAACTCAAATTTTTGGTTTTCCATTTATCCTCTCCCGTAACAGTTACTTTTCCAATAATCGCAATCATCATCGCAAGGCTCGAAGTTATCGCTATCATCAGGATCGATTTTATCTTCGTCTTGTTGCTCAAATTGCTCATAATAGTCTTGGTCGCTATCGCATTGCCAAGCACTTAAAAATCCGCGGCGTTTCATTGTGTTACCTCATTTCTGAAAGATTCTTCAAAAAAGAGCATTATTCCTTGCTGTTTGCACGTCTGTATTTTCTCTTTAAACTCACGTGTTTCTTTTGCCATTTGGGGCGAATGGCAAACAGGCGTACGATAAATATTTAAATTCGTTTTGAGATTGGCGATGTAGCCACGAAATCCACCGTCGTTGGCATAAATGCCTACTTCATAAGCGAGGTTGGCTTTACTCATTGATTTTCTCCTGCAAAAGTGCGGTGTAATTTTGTAGATATTTTTCGCTTTCGGCGGTTAGGTTTGGTTGTAAATCGCCGTGTTCTTTTTTCCATTCTGGGCTTGCCTGGAGTTGCATTTCTGTGATTTGTTCTTGGCTAAAGCCTTGAGCGGTATAGTGTTCTTCAACGCTTTGGGCGTAAGCCTCTGCAAGGCTCAGAGCAGAGATAACGACAAATAAAATGAGTAGGGTTTGTAAGGTATGTTTGATCAGTGCGTTCATTTTTTTACTCCCAATAAATTACAATTGCGTTAATTTATAAGCCAAAAGCTCAACGTGATCTTTATTTTCCTTATCTGTCTCAAAGTTGAGTATTTTTCTTCCCGAAGTGACAATTTCGTTGTTAAATTTAACGGTGGGCAATCGTTGATTAATCTCATCTAGTCCATACTGGGTGAGATTGAAAAAGGTGAAAATATGAAGAGCGTTATTATGGTAATGGTTTACGATAACGCCCAATGCTGAGATGTAATAATTAGCTATAAAGTGATTGCCTAATTTACTTCTTAGATAGTCTCCTACGGGAGTTTTGAATTTTCGTGTTGGCATTTTTGTTTCCTTCATAAAAAAGCCCACCTGTTACAGTGGGCAACCTTAGGAGTATGTCTGCACGGGGTTTAACGCCTTCCGTGTGGGCGTATTAGTTGTTCAACCTTGATTTAGCGACTTCAATCAAGAGCTGATATTCTCTTTTTGTTTTTTCATCGTGAACTTCCGCGGATTTTTTCAAAAACTCCTCAACAGAGCCACTAAAACAGCCTCTAGTAGCCCACAATACTCCTTGTTCAGTTTTAAATATGGTTAATGTACCGTACTCCGTGCCCACGTTCGAAAACCAGACAATACCAGATCTCTCGCACACCTTGGCATTACTGCACACCCAGGCATCGCCGTACACCTTGGCATTGCCGTACACCTTGGCATTGCCGTACACCTCAGCATCGCCGAACACCTCAGCATCGCCGAACACCTCGGCATCGCCGTACACCCAGGCATCGCCGTACACCTTGGCATCGCCGTACACCTTGGCATTGCCGTACACCCAGGCATCGCCGCTCTGATCTAAGTTTGACTCTTTCTCAACATAGCCACCTAAATCACCAGCACTAACGCCAATTGATGCGATTTCGATTATCGCTTTTATGCGATAAAGTTTAATTTTAGTTGTAAGCCCGATCTCGATATACTCGTCGGTTAATTCATATTTTTTCACTGAGTTTCTCCTATTTCTCATCTCATTCAGAACCACACTCAAAGCCACGATGAAAAAAACATAAAAAGGAATGGCTAAGAATGCGGTTTTGAATGGTGCCCCAAGTAGGATTTGAACCTATCTGCCTATCGGTTATGAGCCGATTGCTCTTACCTATTGAGCTATTGGGGCAATGTTAAGACTGTGATTATTTACCCTTGCCACAGCCAGCAGATAACTTCGGCTACTCCCTTGCACCTTATTATGTGCGACCAGCTTTCACCTAAACACCTTGTCGGATTATGATTTTTCCTCATTGAGGCATAATGCTGTTGTAGCGGTGGTTCTATATGGTCTTCCACGCTTTGACTAACTACTCACCATCAGGCGACAATGTGTTTTATCTAAATTGTTAAAGAGCAAATTCGGTTAAAAAAACCTTTATTAAAACCCACTAGGGCTTGAATAAAGGCTCTCTCGAGCCTAAGCGGTGATAATGTTCATTTCAGTAAAGTAGCGTTTTGTACATAAATCACGAGAGCCATCATTTACGCCAGCATTGAGGCTTTCCATTGCGTTGCGTAAGGCTTCAATCACTTCGGCAAAAGGTTTAGCTTGGCGTGCTTCAAAAAGTGCATTGCTTGATTTTGCGTTTGCGATTTTGGCTTTCCACTCATTCCATACGTTCGCATCTTCACCGGCGATTTTTACAGTAAGAGAAAGTGCCGCGCTGTCGCATACCTTTCCGCTCACTTTCCAGCCTTGCGGTAACACTTTTTTCACGTTTGCCATAATTTCTTTTTTCATTTGTTGGTTGATGTAAGCCATTTTGTTTTTCCTCGTTGTTTCGTTTTGATGGGTGTATTGTGTACCATTGGTTCATATATGTAAAGAACTTTTTGTTCATTTTGTGAAGTAAAAAGTACCAAAAGTACACATATTGTTGATTTTTAAAGAAAAATATTTTCAAAAAATTTGTTTGATTGCTTGTTTTTTAAACAATTCGAGAATGGAGAAGTGAAATTTAAGAAATAAATTTTGTTGAAATACCATTTTCGCGACGCCACGAAAATGGTTAAGCAAGGAAAGATTGATTATCTAACAGATTGAAATGATTGTAGTTTATGGATTTAAGCACGATTTGAGTGGATTTAAGCAAGATTTGGGCAAAAGAAAACCGCCACGAGGGCGGTTTTTGCGACGCTATTTTTTTAGCGATTTAGACTTCTTCTTTTTCTTGCTATTACGTTTAGCCTCTATTTTGGCTTGATATTCTAACCACCAGTCAGGATTGTTGTCAGGATTGCGCTTTAATATTTCGGCTAATCCAACACCAATGCTAAATGATTGAATGCCATCGATGTGTTCCGAAAGTTCTTCTGAAATTTCCTGCTTTAAAGGGTTTAAAATAAAATCTACCCCTTTTATTCTTGCTTGCTTAGCAGCAGGGACAAAGTCCGAATCTCCAGCAATGAGAACGATCACATCGACAAGTTTCTCATATGAAAGGATAGTAATATCCATTCCAAGTTTAACATCAACACCTTTTTGATTAACTTCATAGTACCAGTCTGCATTAGTTAAATCTTCCCATCTCTTTTTGCCCCTGCGAAGCTCTTTTAAGGTATGATCATTAAGTTTCCAATCTGTTGATTGTAATTTGCCCATTCGTAGTGCCGTTTTTCGTGTTCCTTTCAGTTTTGCGTGAAATTCGGCTCTAAGTTTATTCATTGGTTCAGCTTTAAAATTTTTATCTCTAGGTGTGCTTTGTCCTTTCTCTGGATGAGGTAATTTAACTTGCTTATCAAGTGGGGGGCTATCATAGTAATAAATGCGATATAGCTCTTGTGGCTCTCTTCCTGAATGTTGTCCGCGCTCAATTTCGGTATGGAATTTAACAATTTTCCACATTAAATCAATCAGGTGATCTGCGGTTACTTCTTGTGTTTTAAAGTATTTTCTAATAAAAAAACCAACTTTGGCAAAGAAAAAACCACCATCAATTAGAATTGCTGTTTTCTTCATATTGGGAACTCGTTGAGATGATAAAGAAAAACCCATAACAGCCGTACAGATAGTAAAAATGGTCTGTGAGCTGCTATGGGTTCCGTCATTTATGATTTATAATAATATCTAATCTTTTAATGTCAAGCTAAATTTGATCATTTTAATTTAAATTCAACCTATGCCCCATCTTTATCTTCACCTTTGCCCACTACCACATCAGCAAACTGATGTAGGTTTTCTAGTTGAACCGATAGCATACAGGTGATTAGATTCCGTAATGATGCTGGCTCAACGCGCAGCAAACCTTCTAAATATTCTTTCTGCTCTGTTTTAGAATATTCAGTACGGCGTAAAGCCTCTTTGATCAAGGCAATGAGAAACTTATCGTGATCGTGTTCTTTCATTTTGGACTCCGTATATACTCAACCGCCACGTCCAATAAATTTCAATTACTGGTTTGGTAGTTACAAATAACTCCGATGCTCAACCGCCACGCCAATAATGCGAATTTCTTGTTTCATTGAACTAAGGGTTGGGAAATCTGGGTTAAGGGGAACAAGCTCAAAATGTGGATTACCTGATTCGGAAATTTCGCCTAATTCACGATAGCGTTTTAAGGTTGCTTCACCGTTTCCATTGACAGCGGCTACAAAATCACCGGGGTGAGGGCGTTTGCGAATGTCAATTAACACTAAATCCCCTTCGCTAAATTTAGGCTCCATCGATAAGCCGCTTATCCTCAAAAAGAACGCGTCTTCGCCTGCATCTATCTCTGTGTCAATATAGTCATAACCTATACTATCGTGAAAATCGCACGCATCTGTCCATGTACCTGCTTGAATTGAACTAATAAGGGGATAAGAGTGGGATTTTTTAACGTTCGCAGGAACAACATTTTGATCGCCAAATGTTAGCCATTCCGGTGTCACTCCTAAATATTTGGCAAGAGCATAAGTTTTACTCGGTGAGGGGGTTGTTTCTCCGCTAAACCATTTACTGACCGCTTTAGGCGTTACTCCAAGGATTTTGGCAATTTCTGCACCACGCCCCCATTCTGCTAAACCTTTTTCTTTACAAGCAAGATCTAATCGTTTAGCAAAATTCTCTCTGAATTTTTCTTCTGTAATCATTTTTTATCTCCGTACCATCGGTTCAATTATAAATAAATATTGAAGTACTTTCAGTTCTGATTTATTATGTACTTAATGTTCATATTTTTATGAGGAATTATGAAAACACTTACACAAATTATTGACCATATTGGAGCTTCAAATGTAGCTCAATTATGCGGTATTACTTCTCGGGCTGTGTATAAGTGGCGAGCTTCAAATGCATTGCCAAGAACAGATTACACGGGAGAAACGCAATATGCAGAGAAATTAGCTAATGCTCTCAATAATAAAATAACGGCTGACGACATTAAGCGACTAGCGAATCCAGCTAATCGCTAATTTACCAAGCCCACCCAAAAACAAAACCACAAAATCCACAAGGAATTTATGGCAATGAAGAAAACGATTATTGAAATGATAGAGAAGTGCCAAGGCGGAAAAGCAGCCGTTGCGGGCTTTCTTGGTATGACAGAACAGGCGCTAAATAACCGCCTTTATCAAACCAAAGGACAGCGTTTCACCTGCGAAGAATTGATTGCGATTGAGCTTGAATATGGCGTAAGTGATTGGTCGGATGAAATCAATCGGCGTTTAGGCAAGGTGAGTTTTGCTGTACCGAACGAAAACGAAACTGACTTAGTCGAGCTATCGCAGTTACAACTGCAAGAACTAGCAGAGCGTGGGATTTTATTTGCCAAGCTCAACGAATTTTTAAGCGATGGCGTGCTGACACAGGAAGAACAAGATGTGCTGCATAAGTTGTTGCATAAATCACAACAGACCACGGCAAAAGCGATCGAAGTGGCGATTGCTATTCATAAGCAATAAAAAACCACCGCGGACACGGTGGCTAATCAATTTAGGAATTAACTATGAAGGAAAATATTAATCCAAATGAAAAACAAAGTCAAAGCCAATGTAACAAAATCTTGGCTTATCTAAAAACAGGTAAAAGAATCACCGCACTTGAAGCATTAAATCGCTTTGGCTGTATGCGTCTTTCTGCCCGCATTTTGGATTTGCGTGAACAGGGTTATCCCATCACAGACGAGATGATGAAAGATCCAAATTCTGGCAAGCGTTATAAGGCTTATTGGCTAGCGGAGGGTGTATGAGCAATCAATTTATTCCAAATTCGTTCCAGCTGCCTAATGTGGTGGTGGATGATTTAATTCGAGATTTAACTGGTGCGGAACTCAAATGTTACTTAGTCATTGTGCGTAAGACAAAAGGCTGGAATAAAGATTGCGACGCGATTTCTATCTCTCAGTTAATGGAAATGACAGGGTTGAGTAACAGAGCGGTGATTGATGCCTGTAATCATTTAACAGAAATCGGGTTATTAACTCGCCAAAAAGGGGCAAGAGGGGTGAATGTTTTCACGCCTAACCTGTGTAAAAAGTTCACTAGTGAAGAAAGTTCACCTGTGAAAAAAGTTCATAGCGCCTGTGAAGAAAGTTCACAAGATCCTGTGAAAAAAGTTCACACACAAAATAACAATAAAAACACTCCTATAAAACCAATTAAAAAAACTTCGCAAAAAAAATCGCAAAGTGCGGTGGAAATTTTGGCAAGTTTTGGCATTGAGGGGGAGCTTGCTGAAGATTTTATCCGACACCGAAAAGCCAAACGTGCGGTTATCACCAACACGGCGATGGCACGACTGAAAAAACAAGCGGATTTAGCCAAATTGCCACTTGGGGAGGTAGTGGCGATGATGATTGAACGGGGCTGGCAAGGCTTTCAAGCTGATTGGGATTGGAAAACGGCGGACAGCAAAAAGCCAAAGTTCAGCGATGATGACGATAGCTGGTGGCGTGGCAAAACCATTGAGATTCGGGGGTATTGATGAACCAAATTACCGTAACACAACTGCAAAATGCGATTGGGCGTGAGCCAAACTATCACGCACCTGTGGGCAAGCAAGAAATCCCACCGCACGTTGCCAAATTTGTCGATCGCCTGTTCGTCCGCCTGAAAGCAATATTCCCCGCTTGGCAAGCGGCATTTGACGGTGAAGAAGGCTACCAAGAAGCCAAGCACCTTTGGCTTGAAGCCTTGGTGAATAACGGGGTAACTAGCGCAGCCCAATTCAAGCGTGGCATTGCCCAAGCGGAACGTGAAAATAAACCGTTTTTCCCGAGCGTGGGGCAATTTATCACTTGGTGCAAACAAGACCGTTTTGAAGCGTTAGGGCTACCGAGCGAAGACGAACTTTACGACCGCCTGAAGAAATTCCAAGGCTGCGGAATGCTGGAAATCCACAAATTCCAATTTGAGAGCGATGCGGAATATTGGTTGCTCACAGACTTGTATTGCAACAATCGTGAGGCAACGGAAGAAAAGTTGCGCAAAGCAGTGAGCAAAGCGTTGAAAGCGATGGCAGCACGCTTGGAAGCGGGCGAAACTTTGCCTAAACCGCAAATCACCTTGCCAGCTAAACCGAGCTTTGTTCCGCCTGAAGTGCAAAGAAAAATTAATCAACACGGCATTGAAAAATGCAAAGCGATTTTAGGGATGAAATGATGACCGAACAACAATTCGATAAAGACACGTGGCGCACACCGAAATATGTTTTTGACTGGCTCTTACGGCGTTTTAACTGGTTTGATATTGACGGTTGCGCGACCTATGAAAACGCTTTGACCTATCGTTACATCGGTAAACCAGCACCTGAAGATTATGAACATCCCGATGAATCGCCTTGGGGTGAAAAATACCCTATTGCGGCAGATTTTTTGGGCGAGGATTTATTCGAGCGATTGCTTGATGTGGTTGCGGAAACCTGTAACGGCAACTTACGCATTTTCGTTAATCCGCCTTACTCCAACGTTACGCCTTACTTGCAACGAGCAAAGGAATTACGCGATGCAGGTTATTTGGTGGTGATGTTGCTCAATAACGACAAATCCACAAAATGGTATCAAAACCATATTCACGGCGTGGCCAATGAAGTGATTGATATTGTCGGCGGGCGCATTAATTTTCTCCACCCGGTAACAGGTGAAGAAATCAAAGGCAACAGCAAAGGGCAAATGGTTGTGGTGTTCGATCCAGCAATGGAAGATTTTGTACAGCGTTCGGTGAGTTTGGATTTTGTAAAAAAGGTAGGTGGGTATGGATTATGAAAGTTTAGCGGTTAGTTTTTGGGCCTTGATAATTTGCTTTGCGATTTTATCTCGAGTCAGGTTTTAATGGATAGAAAATGCCCTAAATACGGAGAAGGGATTGAAGACTAAGGTAAGTGGGTATGGCAAGTAAAACACGTCGCAAAACTGAGATCCACGCGGTGAAATATGCCAACGGGGCGATTGTGGCAGAAACGGATTACGATCGCAATTTGTTGAAGTCATTACCGATTGGAAGTGCGGTGAAAATTGTGCCGTTATCTCATAATCGCAATTACCAGCATCACAAGAAATTTTTTGCCTTGCTTGATGCAGGCTATGAATATTGGCAGCCAGAATTTAGCGTTTTAACTCAGGCGGAAGAATGGATTGCCCAAGCCGTGGCAAAAGAAATTGCGATAGCGGCTAATGATGAGAATTTATATTCCAACATCACAAAACCCATTGCCGACAAAGTGTTAGCCAAAGTGCGGTCAAATCGTGAAGCAAAATTGGATTATGAGGGAATGAAAACCCTTGAAGCCTATCTCGATCACGTGATGAAAAAAGCAGGTTTTTATGACATTAAACCAAGCCAAGATGGCGGCACGATAAAAACACGCTGGTCTATCGCCTTTGATAAGTTGCCACAGGAAAAATTCAACGAAGTGTACAAGGGCGTGTATGGCGTGATTTGGAATGAAACCCTATGCCATATCTATCAAGATGAATGGGCATTGGAGAATAAGATTAATCAGTTGATGGCGTTTGGAGGTTAGATGAATTTACGCAAAGAAGCCAAAGGGCGAGATTGTCAAGTGCGGTTGCCTGGTATTTGTAATTTTAATCCTGATACCGTGGTGCTGGCTCATTATCGTATGGCTGGAATTAACGGCATGGGAATGAAACCCAATGATTTAATCGGCGCATGGGCCTGTGGCGCTTGCCACGATGAAATCGATCGCCGCACTCGTCAATTAGAAGCGGATTTTGTGCGCCAAGCTCACGCAGAAGGTGTAATGCGAACCCTTGTGCAACTTGAACGAGAGGGAAAACTATGAGAGAGCTAACTTTAACCCTCCCTTACCCGCCTACAGTAAATCATTACTGGAAGCATACAAAATCTGGCGTGCATTATGTGACGACACAAGGCAAAGCCTACCAGCAAACAGTGAAAAATCTCACAAAAAATACACCGCACTTTGCGGGTAAGGTGGCACTGAATATTGCAATTTACCCACCCGATAACCGCAGGCGAGATATTGATAATATTTTTAAAGCATTGCTTGACGCTCTCGTCAAAGCGGGAGTGATTAAGGATGATAGTTTGATCTTTAAATTAAGTGCCGAAAAATGCGGAGCGGTTAAAGGTGGAAAGATTGAAGTTGTTATTGGGGAGATTGTTTAATAATGGAATTAGTTTTTAACGATATTAAAAAAGTTTGCACCCAATGGGGCTATTGGGCTACACCACGATTAGGCACAGAATATCCTTGCCTTTCGGTGAGCATACCCGTGCCTATTGATGAGAGCAAAAGACGAGCAGATCCAATCAGTGAGCCATTGGCTGAGGAAATTGAACGTTGCGTGCTAGTGATGCGTAAAGCAACACCTGAGCTTTATGATTTGTTTATGGCAACTTATGCTTACCGTTTGCCACTTTATAATGAGTACGATCGCAATCGTGCGTTAGTGAGAATGGGGATTTTGGAAAGGTTTGGGATCGGTCGCCGCACTTATTTTGAACGCTTAAAAATAGCAGAAACATCACTGATGTTAATGTTAAGCCAAAATAACTGTATTTTTGTTGCGTAAGCATATTTTTTGTGAAAACACTTGACTAGTGCGCACTAAAACACTAACATTTTGTCTATAGTGCGGTTTTGCACGTTTAAAACGCACGAATGAATTTTAACAGCCCTGATCGGAAACGGTCGGGGTTTTTTATTTAGGTGACAGTATGGAAATTACATTAGGCGAAAAAATTAAGATTAACGGCGAAGAAGTGCCAGAGTATTTACTCAAGGCACTTTATGAGAATTTGAAGATGAAATTTAAATGTGCTTATACTGTAAGAGTCTGCAACGGTAAGTGTATTGTTTCAGGCGGTACGAAATCTTCGAGTCTTACTTAAATTCGTATAATCATTTTAAACCTCTGCTATTTTATTGCGTGGAAACTCTATCTTAGCAGAACTTATAGCTCACTGTAACAAGTGGGCTTTTTTGTTGTCCCGAAATGGGGCGGAGTATGAAAACTATGAAAGATATGGGGACGCAAAGCTATCTTTGGTCAGGCTTTGGTGGCTTTTTAGCTTGGCTTGGCGATCAACAAAATTTAATGATGTTGAGCCTCGCCATCGGTATTGTTACCGCACTTGCTAATTTATATCAACGTATTTGTGATTGGCGGGCGAGAAAGCGTGATGAAGAACGTAAGGAAGAAATCCATCAGCTCACAGTGGCGAGATTGAAAAAAGGGCTAGATATTAAATGAAGCATTTCAAAAAAATTGCGGGTTGTTCGGTTGTAGCAATCATTGGCTTAGTAATGCTTAATCACTCCGACGAAATCCGCACTACGCAAAAGGGAATGGAATTAATCGGCGAAGCGGAAAGCTGTATGCGTGAGCCGTATAAATGCCCTGCTGATGTGTGGACGGTTGGAATTGGGTCAACAGGCGATATTACCTTTGGCAAGGTTTATTCGGATAAAGAGATTGCCTACCGTTGGGCGAAAGATATTCAGACTGCGGAACAGTGTGTCAATCGTTATGCTAATGGTAGAAACTTACCACAAGGCGCATTTGAGGCATTAACTTCACTCACCTTTAACGTAGGTTGCAGCAAGCTCAAAACATCTACGATTTACCGTTACGCAAAACAAGGTGATATTGCTGCAATATGTGAGCAATTCCCGCGCTGGAAATATTCTGGCGGGAAAGTGCTTAAAGGTTTGGTAGCCCGCCGTGAAAAAGAGAAAGCACTATGTTTAACCAGTTTAAAACGTGGCTAAATCTCACCGCACTTTGTCTGATTTTAGGCTTGTGTGGTTGGGTTTGGTATCAGTCACAGATGATAAGTAGCTTAAAAGCCAAAAATCAAGCGCAAGCCCAAACCATACAGCAACTTAACCATAGCTTAGCGGAAAAAACAAGGCAGTTAAATGATGAGCGAAAATCCACCGAAAAACAGACCGCACTTGAACAAACCCAGCGAGAGAAAGCAGATGAAGACATTCAAGTCATTTACAAAACGATTAAAGTGCAAGACTGTGCTAATCAGCGCTTGCCTAATGACGTTATTAAGCGGTTGCGCTAAATCAGTCATCAAAACAGAGCCTATTTTACCGCCTAGCATTTACTTAATTCCTTGCCAACAAACTGCTTTTCAAGGTTCAACTTACGGCGAGGCGATTGTTTATTTGCGTATAGTACAAAAAGAGCGTGAGATTTGTGCAGGGCGATTAAGTGGCGTGATTGAATGGAGTAAATTAAATGGGAATGCTTTATAAGTCGAAAAAGAAATTGATTGAAGAAGGCTTCACGCATTACGGACGGCTTTGGGATATTCCCGTTTATGTTAAAGACATCAATAGCGAAGCTCCAGAAATCGTTGCAGCTAACTTTATTCCTGATTGGGTTTTGACTGCGGCAGATCATATAGGATTTTTTATTGAGGGATTGATAAATATTAACAATCCTGAGTATGAACCGATGTTTAAAATCCGCATCACCGGAGAAATTAAATAAGAATTAACTTATATCAAATGAGTGAGGAAGATATGACAGAACAAGAACAAACCACGCCACCTTTTACACGCGGTGAGAAATTAGTTGGTATTACCTTTAACGTTGGTGCGAGACAAGATGTACACGATTGCAAGCAGCGATTTGCTTTTGCTATTGATCAGCTTGAGGCGCATAAACAAGATGCTTTTGCACAAGGTACACTAAACTCAACAAAAGAAATGCTTATCGAGGAAGCACAAAAACGCATTCTTGATGCTCAGATGTGGGCGGTTAAAGCATTAACTTATGGAATTTGATGATGAAGTACTATAACTTTTTGTTTACTTATATCCATAATGGCGAAGAGCAATCATTTTACATTACGGCATCAAGCGTTAAGGAAGCAAAAGCATTGGCTGAGAGTATTTGTGCAGGATTGCATTATGCCAATGACTATGATGAGGTGGTGGGAACCGAAGCAGTGAGTAAATTTGGAGGGCAGAAAATTGCTTGGATTTGCTCGATGCCAGCAGACGAATTGCCATTCCCGTTTAAGCAGCTCAAAAAGGCTGCTTTATTTTTTGCTTATGGTACAGACTGTCAGTGCTGCTTAGGCTATCGCATTATGGGCGGGTTGTTGCTTGGTGGACTAATTGGTTATTTGGCGGGGTAAAGTTAGATGGCGAAGAAATCATATGACTGGGTAGCAATTAAGGTTCAGTTTATCAATTCTTCGCTTTCCGCAAAAGAATTTGCGGAAAAATACGGAATACCTTATGGATCGCTATCGAAACAAGTCGCGCAAGGGAAGTGGATAGACGAACGGAAATTGATCGGAAAAGATGCGGAAAACAAGAGCATTGAATTTTCGGTTAATAATCGAGCCGCAAAACTTGCTCAAATTGATGATGATTGCGTTAAAACAGCAGAGCTGATTAATAATAAAATCATTGAGTTGCTGCCTACTATAGATAGCCCTGTTGCGCTTAAAGCACTATCAGGGGCGCTAAAAGATACCCAGTCCGTTACTCGCCTAGCCTTGGGAGCAAGCACGGAGAATCAGGCAACATCGGAAGGGTTCGACCGTGAAAATTGGTTAAAGAGATTAAGCGAATATGAGCAAAACACTAACGGATGATGAAATTATTCGGCGCTTGAGCGAAATTTATCGCGCCGATTTTTTGCGTTTTGCAGCAGATTGCTTATGGATACGTCCGAAAAAAGGCGGGTTAGTTCGATTTGTACCAAATGAGGCGCAGACGGATTTTATTAATCGCTTTATTGAGTCTATGACCATTAAAGGTTATGCGCGTTTTATCATTTTAAAAGCAAGGCAGATGGGGTTTTCCACCCTGATTGAAGCATTAATTTATTGGTGGACGATTAACCACGCAGGGACAAAATCTCTGGTATTAACGCACTTAGATAGCTCGACAAAAGAATTATTTGAGATAACTAAGCGTTATCACGATTATACACCTGAGACGTTTAAAACACCTGCTAATCGTGCCAGTGTTAATGAGTTAGCTTTTACGGGGATTGATTGCGCAATTAAAACTGCTACGGCAGGGAGTAAAAACGTTGGACACGGCTCAACAATCCAGTGTTTGCATTGGTCTGAGGTGTCCCGCTCAAAAAACCAAGAAGATATGACGGCAGGGGTAATGCAAACCGTGCCAACGGGCGAAGGCTCAATGATTTTCTTGGAGAGTACGGCAAATGGCCCTGGTGATTATTTCCACGCAACTTGGGAGGCGGCTCTGCGTGGTGAAAGTGAGTTTGAGCCGGTTTTTTATCCTTGGACGGTGATGAAAGAATATGCCATCAGTGCGGAAGGCGTGAAGTTTTCCGAAGAAGAATTGGATTACCAACGTTTGCACGGCATTAGCGATGAGCAATTAGCTTGGCGGCAGTCGAAAATCAGGTCGTTTAAAGGTTCAGAAGATCGAAAAATTGCGTTGTTTGCCGAGCAATATCCTATCACGGCAGAAGAAGCATTTCAGTCCGCAGATGGCTCTTTAGTGAGTGGCGATAGTGTAACCAAAGCACGCAAAGCAACCTATGAGCCGATTGGGCCTATTGTGATGGGTATTGACCCTGCAAGACGTGGTAAAGACAGTACAGGAGTAGTTATTAGACAAGGGCGCAAAGTAATTAAAGCCTTACGCTTAAAAATCCCAGATACAATGCTGGTGGCAGAGCGCTGTGCGAAATTTATTACTGAGTTTAATGCCGATGCGGTGTTTGTCGATACGATAGGCATTGGTGCTGGTGTTTATGACAGGTTAAATCAACTAGGTTTTGGAGAGCGAATCTTTGAGGCAATTGCTAGCAATACGGCTGACAATGATGATGCTTATGTTAATAAGCGTGCAGAAATGTGGGATCGGATGAGTGAGTGGCTTAATGCAGGGGCAGATATACCGGATAACGATTTATTTGCTAGTGATTTGTTGTTGCCTAAATATGATTATGACAGCAAAGATCGGCTATTGCTCACCGCCAAAAAGAAACTACCACGCTCTCCCGATGTAGGCGATGCTTTGGCGATGACCTTTTATTTAAAAAATATTGTCCCACGCTCACCGCAACCTGATGAGTATGATGGCATTAGACGGACGCCAACTAGTGGCGGGAGTATGATAAATGGAAACATCTAGCGAAAAAATTGCGTTACCCAAAGATGAAGAAACGCAAGAAGAAATCCACGATAAACTTGCCGAAAGGGTGATGGATAATTTTAGGATTGCGCAAGGGTATCGTGCGAGAATGGAGATACAAGGCAAGACGGTGGAGAGTTGGTTTTATCGCTTGTATAACGCCTATAACAAAATCCACGAACCCGAAGAATTGGCCAATCTAAAAAATATGAAAACCTATTTTGGGTTAATTCAAAATAAGGCCAATATGGTATCGAGCTATATCCGCTCAAAATATATTAATCACAGAAATCCACCTTTTGATATTGCGCCCACACCAATTGTAGAGCTACCAAAAGACAAGCAAGAGCAAGGTTTTGAGCGAGTAAAAGCAAAGCTCACTGAAGTGGTATTGGATAATAATTTGCCGTTTGAAGCCTTAACTGATGGCTTTTTATTACATCCGAAAATTGCCAAATTTATTGAGGAGCAAAGCAAGCAGGCAAAAGAAACATTGCGCGAAGAAGAATTTAAAATCGCCAGTGAAGCCACAACTAAAATGGCAAGGTTAATTAAAGATCAGCTTATCGAAGGGAATTTTACAGGCGCAATGACGGAAGCCTTATTGGATTTGGCGCTTTATCCTGTAATGGTGATCAGCTATGAAAATGAAGCTGTTGTCGATCAGGTATGGAAAAACGATAAATACGAAGAAAAGATTGTTATTCGCCCAACATTTAGACGTGTAGAACCAAGCAATGCGTATTTCTCACCTGATGCAACTAATGCGCAAGACGGTTCATTTTTTATCGAACTCGCGAAACGAACGAAAGCACAACTGGCGGGCTTTATTGGCAATGAAACCCTAGGCTATTTTGATGAAGTGCTGAAAGACATTATCGAAAATGGCGACAACCAATGGCTTGGCATTGACACAAATGAAAGTGGTACATTGGATAATAGCTTACTTGATGACGAAATTCATATCTTGCGATGCCAAATGCTTGTTCGTGGTGCAGACTTAATTGATTATGGTGTACCAATCCAAGAAAGCGAAAAATTTAAGTATTTTAATGCGGACATCGAAGTATGCAATCATCGGGTTATCCGATGTAACATTGTGGCTCACCCAAAAGGTAAACGTACTTATTTTTCAGCCAGCTATAAACGGGTGGCAGGAGAGCCTTATGGGATTAGCGTAGGTATGATGGTTTATGACAGACAAATCTCTATAAACCGCACGCAATATGCAATGCTACTTAATACACGTTATGCAGCAGGCCCGATGTTAGAAATTGATGCGGCTGCTTTTGACAGCCCGCAAGATGTAACGATGGAACCGTTGCATCGGGTTTACACGAACCCAACCAAGGAAGGCTATCTTAACGGCATTAAACAACATCAAATCACCCCAACATTTCCAACCCTATTTAATCAGATGACAAACGAGATTCGTCTTGCCGATGACGAGTGCGGATTGCCTTCATTTTTGAATGGGAATGCGGGATTGCAAGGCGCTGGGCAAACCTTAGGTGGCTTAGCAATGATGACTGATAATGCCGTATTAGGTTTAAAAGATTGTGCATTAAATATTGACGAGTACTTTATTCGCCCAGCAATTACGCTGATTTATGCGACAAACCTGGTAACCAGTAAAGATAAGTCAATTAAAGCAGATGCCAAAATTGTGGCAACAGGATTGCTTGGTCTTGAGGCTGAGTTAAATAAATCCAAAGAGCTGGCAGGGCTTGTGCCACAAGCTGGACAAATTGTTCAGCAAGGAATGCTCCCAGAACAGCTTTATCGCGATCTTGTTCGGGATTATTTCAAATCAAAAGGGATCGACACTGACCGTTATATGCCGAGTGATGGCGTGCAGTCCGATTTAAATAATATTCAGATGCAAAGCCCAACAGACGGGCTAGACGGAAGGAGCTTGAGAGTAATGCAATGAAAATTGACTTAGATGATGTAAAACAAAACGATCAGGTTTGGCACGATCGCTATGGATGGGGAAAGGTGATTCGAGTTCAATCTGGCACTTGCGATGTCAAATTTAATGAATCGCCGACACTATTAACCTTTACTGAGGGTGGGTATGCAGGAAATTTTAAAGTGCTATGGTGGCAACCACCAATGTTATTTACGCCGAGAAAAGGAGTAAATTACCAAAAATTGCTAGAAATTGTACCGCACTTAATTGATTGGAAATATGGAGGGCAAAATGAGTTGTAATCCAAATGTTATTTCTATTATCTCACCTGCCAGCATTGATCCAAAAGGCTTTTCCGTAGGTTCAAAAGCTGTTTTAGTGAGTGCATATGGACTAAATGCGCTTGATACCATTACCTTTAAGCGTGTGAATTATTGCTCTAATCAAGGAAATTATAAGAGCGAAGGTTGCTGCATTATTGAACCAACGCCAGCAGAAATAGCCAGTGCAATTCCTTATCAGCTGGGATATTGCACACCTACTCTTTCGGCAAAGCGTTCAACGCTAGTGATTCGTTACACAGGGAATTATATTCCGGTGGTGAATAATCAGCATAGCCCTGACTTAACCGTCACGATAGAACCCATTAATGGCACTGATTTTAGTGACAAAGAGCTAGGCATTGTTCCTTGTGGGTATCAGGCTAGTGTGCCATTGCCGATTAGTTTAGATGATGGGGATTGTTGTGGAGTGATGTTTATGGGGTATTTATTTCACCCAAATGAAACGCGTGATCCAGAAGCAACGGTTAAAATTTACGATTGTGAAAAGTTCGTTGGTTATGCCTATCCCACTGCAGGCGATGGGCATACATTACCTATTGAGGAGTGTAACGGGACTATTGTGGGGTATGCGGTAAATAACTCGCCAACAGCTCCAGAGATTATCCAATGTAATTAAAAGGGAGAAAATATGGGTTTAAAACTTTATGTCGAATTACTTGATGAAATAAACTGGCCTTGTAAAAAAGGCAAACTTTATCAGCGTTTAGCTGCAGCCCAAAAGGAATTAGAGCAGGTTCAATCTGTATTAGCCGAATGTCAGGAAAAAGGAGATTCGGCTGACACTTCCGCACTGGAAGCAAAAATTGTAGGTCTTGAAAGCGAGATTGAAAACTTAACTTCACAGATTACAGATTTAACAGACTTATTGACGAGAACTCAAAGTGATTTAGTTACAGCGCAATCTGATTTGGCTATTTCACAAGCAGAACTCAAATCAATAACTGCTCAAGCAGAAAGTGCTCAGTCAGAGCTTGATTCAATGCGAGAGTTATTAACTCAAGCGCGATCAGAGCTTGCTATTACACAAGCTCAATTAGCAGAAGCTAGAGATAAAGCAAAATCAATAGAGCGACAGCCGGCACCTAGACCACAATGGGGGATAAGTAACTTAACTGTCATTCAGA
Organism: Avibacterium endocarditidis; assembly: GCF_965138825.1. Classification (NCBI taxonomy): domain Bacteria; kingdom Pseudomonadati; phylum Pseudomonadota; class Gammaproteobacteria; order Pasteurellales; family Pasteurellaceae; genus Avibacterium; species Avibacterium endocarditidis. The sequence goes on along the minus strand of NZ_CBCSDH010000011.1, from coordinate 63,157 downwards.
CTAACAACTATGTGAAAGCTGTTGTAGCTGTGTATGATGTAACGGGTGAAAACACCGTACCAGAAACAATGGTGCCAGATTATTTCTGGGTGAATGGTTCTGGCTCAACGCTTGAAGTGTTAGATAGTCAATTAATCGGTCGTGGACGAATGTACACTATTCGTTTAACTGATAGCCATGGACACCGTAATGTAGTTAATGCAGGAGAGATTGGAATTTCATTCAGTGGTGGTCCTAGTGGTTCATCATTATTTGGACTCACTCGCATCGATGGTACGAATGATGACTCGGCAGTATTTATCACGGCACCATTAGGTAGTTCGTATTAACACATAGTCTTGTTTAATAACAAGACTTTTTATGGAGAACAAATATGGCATTCGTAACTTGTAAACAATTTAAAGATTCACAACAAGAGCAAGATGATAAAGCGGTTTCCGCAGAAGATTCGTTACTAGATAAGAGCGGTGGCGAAGGAGCTGGGAAAGTAACCGTTGAGAAAATTAAAGAAGCAATTGCTGGTGATGTTGCAGTTTCTGTAAAACCAAACGCAGGAATTAATGGGAACGGTACTGAAGAAAGCCCACTTGCATTAGCACCAGATGAAACACTTAAGTTTAACGAAGAAGGTAAACTAGGTGTAGATACAGAAAAGGTTGGTGGCGTTATTGGTAATGCGTTAGCAGGTAATGGGCTTAATTTTGATGAAAGAAGTAAACAGCTCAATGTTTCAACTGCACGCATTGTTAATGCAGCCGGCAAAGTAATTGGTTATGCAGTTAATCAGGGAGCATAGTATGGCACATCAAAAATTAGGAAATGGTTCAGACACGGAGATCGAAAGCGATATTGCTGTGGTTTCTCCTGTGAATATGGGTAAGGGGCTATTATGGGATGATTCTACAGGCAAGTATAACATTGATATTAATAGTCAGCTTCTTGAGGTTGATGATAAAACGGGACAACTTAGCATTCGTATATCAAAATTAGAAGATAATTTACTACAAGTGCATAAAGATGGTATTTATGTGGGGTCTAAATCTCCGAAAGAGGTGGAGGTGCTTTATGTTGATTCGGTAAATGGGGTAGATCAATCACCTTATGAGATTGAAGGGGCGGGAACAATTAACAAACCGTTAAGGACAATAAAATATGCCAATTCGTTTGCGGTAAAAGGAACATATCGAGAAATACATCTGCATACAGAACAGGAACATATCTGCTCATCAAGTGATGAGTTTTTTGTTCAGCCAGGGCATTTATCTATATTTCCTTATGGGGGAGCATTTGATGCGGCAATGGAAAGAGCTGGTGGAGATAGAACTACAGCTACTAGTATAGTAGCAAGAGAAAGTACAGCGCCAATAGTAAAATTCACTGGAGTTGTGATGAAATTGACTCCACCATCAACAAAAGAAGCTTCGTATGTTTATATGCCTTGTATTTCCTTGTCAAATGGATGCAAAGTTAATTTCTATGGGATAAATTTATGTAATGACTTAAATGTCCAAATTAGAAAGCATCCTGAAGCAAAATCTAACGTAGTGAAATATGGATCTCTTAGTAGAATTCTTCAACGCGATGGCGTTAATGTCGGTTTATTCCAATGTAGATTATCTTGTGTGGGAAATATGACATTTAAAGATACTAAAGAATTTACACTTGAGAAATCGCGTAAGCTAGTTGAAGGTAACCAAATTTCTATTACAGGTTTTCTTCATCCTCAGGGGGGAGAAATTAATATTTTGAATTCATTTATTGAAAGTAATGTAGCGTGTCATATTATTGCACATCAAGGTTGGGATCAGAGGATTAATAACCTACTTTCCATTTCTTTGGGCCAAAATGCAGATCCTGTAGAGAGATTTACAAAACGAGTATATGGCGCTGTTATTGATGAACAAAATGGAGTAAAGCAGTTGTTGGCTCCAACTTCTGATGTTTCGCCAACAAAATGGTAAAGGTAGCTTGGTGTATGAAAATTAAAACACACACCATAATCACGACAAATTCAACTCAATCTAACGCCCCCCGCTTCACCCTTAATCCACTTTATCCCACATCAAGCAATATTGAAGTTCGCCGCTTACCTAAGCGCGTGATTGCGTGGGGATTGGAAGGTGATGAAACGGTAACGGTGCATATTGCAAGAGTGCAATCAATCGGTAATCCAAATTGGGCATTAACGGACGATTGTTGCCCTTGCATTATTGAGCCAGATTTAGTGGTGAATGTGAACAAAATGCCCTACAAAAAATGTAAGCAAGCGGTAGTTTTAACTGCTGATGATCCTGCTATTCACATTGATGATGCGGGAACTTACTATTTTGAGTATCACGGCAACAATGAGGTCATACTCGATCACTATGATGATCCAGTAATGGCAAAAAACAGACAATGCGACTGCGGTTAATCCAGTCGCTTTTTTATGGGAGAAACAATATGGCATTACGTCCTTTAGCAAACCGCCGTAACGTAAAAACACCAGCCAATGGTAATAGTGGAGTACGCTTTCAAGATAGCACGGCAAAAGTAGCCGGTATTATCAATAGCGGAAAACCATTACAACAAACTGGACGCAAAGAACGTTGTAGCGGTTGTAATTCATAATGAAAAACACTGACTCACCGCTGTGGAAACAGATGTTTTCGCCCACCAGCTCAAAGTCTGAGCTGACCGAAATTCGGCATCGGTTATCCATAGACGAAAACTTATCTTATCTCTTACAGGCGTTTTTATATTCAGAATGGCTTGCTTACAACACCAAAGTTCGTACTGAGCTTAACCCTGAGTTACGGCAAGAGTACCTGCATTATGCCCACGCATTGGCAGAAATTGCCGGCAAGCTGTTTAAAGAAAGTGAATCGCCAAAGACAACGGAAATGCCATCTAGCATTTAACGCTCACCCTGAAAGCCATTCATCTTGAATGGCTTTTTTATTCCATCTCTTAAAGGAAAGACCAATGGAACATCAAGACTTAGAAAAATACGGAAACTTACCCACACAGGTTCGACAAGCCCTACTTGCCACTGACGAAAAGCAACCAAGTGAGCATATCGAAAATAACGAGCAGGAACAAGATAACTCCCCTGCTACCCCTGAAGAAGTTCCCCAACAATCTGAGCAACTACAGATTGAACCACCACAAACCAACATCGAACAAGAAGATAACGATGTTAAGGCGTGGAAAGGAAGATTAAACAAAGAGCAAGAAGCGCATAAAAGCACCAATGCACGCTTGCTTGCAGAAGCTGAAGCTCGCCAACAAGCGGAGCTAAAGGCGAAAGAAGCAGAAGAAAAGCTCGCAGCGTTGCAACAGCAACTTGAGCAGCAAAAACAGCCCGAAACCCAACCACCACAAAAAGCAGAAGATGAACTCAGCACAACTGAAGAAGAGGAAATCATTTCGCTACTCGGTGCCACTGGGAAAAAACTGTTAGATCGTCTGCGTCAGCCAGCTAATCCACCTACGCAACCGCCTGAAGATATTGGCAAGATCGTTGATGAGCGGTTAAAACAAGCGCAAGAACAACAAGCGCAACAAACTCGCCAACAAGCCTTTATCCAAGCCTTAAATGATACCGTACCAGAGCTACAAGGGTTGATGAACAACTCGGCGTTCACACAATTCTTAAATAGCAAGGTGGTAGATTTTTATGGCAACACCGCTGCAATGTTTGTAGGACATATCGGCAAAACCTATGATATTGAGAAACTTCCGCAGTTCCGCGCCTTAGTGGATGAGTTCAATCAATCTCAACACCCCTCTAAGCCAGCTGTTACGGCACCACCGAGTAATAGTGGCACAGCGATGAATAGAAAAGCTGGTTTAGGCAAAAAGAAACTAACCCCTGAAGTTATCAGCAAAATGCGGATTTTAATGAACACCGGACAAACGGAGGAATTACGCAAGCTTCAGGATGAATATGACATTGACTAAATAAGGAAATAATATGGGAGCAGTTATCAAGGCCGCTGACTATAGCGGTGCATCGCTTTCTCGTGTCCCTGAGAAAAACCTCAATCTTATTATTGCAGAAACGTGCCGTCATTCGGTGTTACTGCAAATCGTAAATCCTAAGTACAGCATTGAAAACTTAGGCTTAGATCAAGCACCTAAAGCCGTGTATGACATCATCACTGATATTTCAGTGGGCGGTTTTACTGGTGGCAACTGGAACGGAGAAGTATGGGAACCTAATAATCCGTTTAAATCAGGGGAAATCACCCTGTGTCAAAACATCGATCTTGAGAAGAAATTCTCTCGCCGTGAAGCAACACGCTTAGGTGAACGCTGGAACACCGTACAAGGTGGCTATGAAACGTCAATTGGGCAAGCTTTGGCTGCCGAAGTGGAATACTATGGTTTACGCTCTATTATGGCACACGCCTATCGCTATAACGTAGGGACGAAAGCTGGGCGTAACTCAAAGAATATCAACTTAGGTAGCTCAGACAACCCAATTGTTGTAGGTGAAGGTAATACTAAAGCTTCAACCGTGTTAAAACGGATGAAACGCGTGTTAACCGAAAGTGCGGGCAACTGTGGTTTAGTTAAAGTGGTGGCAACACCAGGTTTTTATGACTTAGTGCTTGATGAACAATCTGCATTAGGTGCGGGCTGTTGTTTGAATAATAATCCGCTTATCACTGGTATCACTTCACCAATGCTAGGAATGGAATTGTATTCAACTATCGCAATGCCAACCTTCGACAAAACGGGCAATGGTAAACGTGTGGAATATGTAATGATGGTAAACCCTGAACACATTGCCGCACCAATGTCCCTTGATTTCCTTGAATGGCAAACTATCAAGCGTGATATTTGGTTGGTTGGTCAATTTGACTTTGATGTGGTTGCATTAACAGGTGCATCTGTTGTTGTAGCTGCCGTTGTAGTAGAAGAATAAGGAGCGTAATACTATGGCACTTTATATTTTAGCGAAAGGGGGCATCGCCCCTGAATATGGCAATAGCTGCAAGGGTTGCTCGGTTGATACTGACAATGAATTGCCTGTTTTTTTGCAACCTGATAGCAGAGATGGCTACCATTTCCGCGATAAAATCACTTGGGAAGACTTGTTGCACGAATTAGATCGCCGTTATGACAAAGATGCAACGGATCTTGAGGTAGGCGATAAACTTCGCATTTTCTTACAACCAAATCACGCTAACGTGAAATCGATTTTTATGGATTTCCGTGAGCCAGTTGCAGGATTTAAATTTAACCTTGTGGCCGCAAATGGGGCAGATTATTCAGGCAAGATTTATCAATCCACTTACACCAAGTGCGGTGGCGTTGATAATCAAGAAGAAGTCGAAGAGGTAGATACTGCGGCCGTTGATGCGTTCACGCAAATCACCACGATTGTGGAGAATGGCTACAACAGCAAAGTAGATGCCATTGATTTAGAAATTGTGGCATTACCGCAAGATCCGTCTTTACTACAAAAGGCACAAATCCAGTTTGCACGTCGATTTGAGCCTGAAGGCTATATGATGCCATCATTTTACTAATCAAAAAGTGCGGTGGAAAAATTCAAAACTTTCACCGCACTTTTTATTTCATTCAAGGAAATCACAATGGATAAAACAATTTTTCGTTCTCAAGTGAATGGGTTAAAGTTCGATAGCTATAACCCAACCACCAATCATCTTTTAAGCAGCCACCAAAAAAGCCAATTCGTGCAAGCGGAAACACCTACAACCAAAACCGCTCGCAAAGCCAAAGTGTCGATTGGCACGGATGATGTAGAACAGGAACTTAACTAATGAATCTTGCGGATATTATTTTACGAGTGCGGTTCGATTACAACGACATCGACAGCGATAGAATTGAAGATCCGCTGATTATTGATTATCTCAATGAGGGATTACAAGAGCTTTTTCGCTTAAACCCAAATAAGTTTCTGAAAACTGTTGTGGCACAGCTTGATGACAGCGACTTACAACAACCTTGCTGTTGTGATCTGCTCTATTCGGTGGATGCGATTACTGATGCACAGGGTAACTTTATTGCCAAACTAAAATCCGTTGATGAAAGTGCGGCAACCGCGTTTGGTAAACGTAACTGCACAGGCCGACAAAGCCAAACACGCAGTTACAGCAAAGTACCTAACACGGACAATCAGTTTACCGTCAGCCCACCAATTAGCCCAAATGAAACCGTTTATGCAAGAATGACTTGTGCGGTGATGCCTAAGATCAAGGAAGATGAGCCATTAGATGAGGCGATTACTGAGCATTATTCTGCGTTAGTGGATTATGCGCTATACCGTTTATTTGGTGCGGAAACAGAAAGCGCCACTTCACAGCAAAAGTCTGCCTTTCATTACAAGCAGTTTTTAGAAAGCATAATGGTTAAGGAGCAGGTGCGACAAGGTTTTATTCACGGAACCAAAGTACCGCAAGGGGGTAAAAAATGAATTGCGGTTGCTTAAAGCCCATCACTAGTCAACAAAGTGCGGTGAATTTTTCTTGCGAAAATGTGGGGCGAGACGTTGAGTTTGTGGATTTGGAGTTATTCCTGCCACGCGTTACGTTGGTTGCCAAAGGCGTCCCCGATGATGTAGCGATAGAATATCTTCGCCAAGCCTGCCAACAACTGGCAAGGGATAGCTGGCTACTTAAGCGAGAAGTGAGCCTAGATGTGCAAGCAGGGGTAAAAGATTACTACCTGCATTGCGGTGATAATGAACAAGTGCATTATGTGGATAATATTTCTCTTGGCAAATGTAAACAAGGTTATTTCCGCTATAAACCTTTGGCTGGCTATCGTGATGAAAATTTGGCGTTTGAGCCTAGCGATAAAATTATTCTAACACGTCCGCCTATGCAAGATAGGGAGCGGCATCTCTTTGTGCATTATTTTGCCATACCCACGCAAAATGCCTGTCAGGTGGATAAGCTGATTTACGACCGCTACCACGATGTGGTGGTGAATGGCGCATTGGCTGATTTATTGTTAATGCGTCACTATGAATTTACTGATCCGCAAATGGCGATGGTTTATGAGCGACGCTTTAAGCAGGGAATAGCTCAGGCAAAAATTGACACAATGCGTGATTTCTCAACGGACACACAATCATTGATTGGGGAGGCTTGGATCTAATGGGGAAATGCAAAATCTTAGAGAAATGCAAAAAGTGCGCTTGTAAAAACAAAGAAGTGGGATTGGCAGAGAAAATCCAAATTCCCCGACCAACAGAACGCGTGATTGAGCGACAAATTGTGGAACTTGCATCAAGGTGCAAACCAGATTGTGATTGTAACGAAACGTCATAAACCAACTCAGCGGAGTTGGTTTTTTATTTCCCGAAAGGGGAGGAAGAAAACAATGCCAATAAAAAATCCTGACGTATGGGCAACCATTTGGAACTGGGTGGCGCTACATATGAACTCAATCAATAGCTTTGTTCTCACCTTTATCATTGCATTTTTATGCATTGTTTATGTGGGCAAAGAACGAAAGTGCTGGCGAATTTTAGTGGAATGCTTGCTTTGTGGCTCACTTGCCATAGCAAGTGAAAGTCTATTTGAGTATTTCCAAATGCCAGCAAAATTAGCCATCGCACTAGGGGCAATTATCGCAATGTTTGGAATAGACCAGGTGCGGTTATTTGCGAAGAACTATGTGGATAAAAAGGTGGTGAAAAGTGAATAAGTTCAAATTTAGCCAGCGTAGCGAAGAAAGTCTTAAAGGCGTTCACAAAGACTTAGTCAAAGTGGTTCGCCGTGCATTACAGTTAAGTGCGGTCGATTTTACCGTTATTGAAGGCATTCGCAGCAAAGCCAAACAAAAGCGACTTTTTGCTCAAGGGGCAAGTAAAACAATGCACAGCCGCCATCTTACAGGCCACGCCGTTGATATTGTTCCTTATCCTTTAGACTGGCAAGATAAAGCGAAATTTCAAAAAATATCCCAAGCAATGTTCCAAGCGGCAAAAGAGTTAAATATTCCTATCCGCTGGGGCGGTGATTGGAATCAAAATGGTAAAACGGAAGACGAACGTTTTTATGATGGCCCGCATTTTGAATTACTTAGAGCGGCTTATCCTTAATACATCCGGCCTTTGGCAACGCTTTCCGCTATTCAGGAACAGCCCAACCCTTAGGCCTTTTTCATTTAAGGTGCATAATTATGCCAAGTATTAAACTCACTAACTTTGGTGGGATTGCCCCGAGGTATCAGGCACAAAACTTACATCAAGCAATGGCGCAAGTGGCGGAAGATGTTGATCTTTCCCGTGGCACATTACGTCCTTGGCGTACGGATAAAAAGGTCAGCGAAAAAACAGGGAAATCCATTTTTATTGATAAATGTTGTTATCTTGCGAGTGAAAATTGCAAGGCGTCTTTTTCTCGAATTAATACCGATTGTTGTTTCATCGTAGCAAGTGGGGTGAAAGAATATCCTGTTATTCAAAAGAAGCAGTGCGCTTGCGAAGAGAAGTGGAATCGGCTTGGATTTCCCGTTGAATTGCCCCCGCCAAATGCCGAGTTCTTGGGAGAGTTAAGCCAAGATTTCAATCAAGAACTACGCCAATATATTTACACGCTTGTTGATGAATTTGGGTTTGAATCAGCCCCAAGTTTGCCGAGTGAAGCGATTTATGCGCATAATGATAAGCCAGTTATTTTAAGTGGACTACCAATGGATTTCCCAACCTACAACATAGCCAAAGTGCGGTTATATTGTGCGGTAACACCCTTAGATTATGGTGACGCTAAAACCGATTATGATGCGCACTTTTTATTGCTTGATGAGATTGATTTTGGCACGGCAAATTATATTCACCAGCCACACATCACCTATGGCGACGTGTGCATTACTGAAGAATATGAACCACCGCCAAACACTATGACCGATCTGCAATATTGTGGAAATGGACAGCTTGGTGGCCTGGTGGGAACGGAATTGTGGTTAAGTGAACCCCTTAAGCCGCACGCTTTTCCTGAAGCCTATCGTTATGGCCATTTCAACGGTAAACCAATTCGCTTTTTATGTGGCGAACGGGTAGGCTATATTCTCACCGATGAATATCCTGCGATTATCGAAATGGAAAGCCCGTGCCAATCGCAAGGTTGTAGGACTATTAGCTTGCATGAAGAACCACACCCCATCATCTCATACCAATCCGCTTGCTTATACAACGGAGCTTGTTTTTATGCGACTAAAGATGGGTTGGTTATGCTTTCGGGTAATCAATCTAAAATTGTTACCACACAATTATTCACGCAAGACCAGTGGCAAGCTATTGCTCCTTGGACAATGATTGGTGTCATACAAGATGGTTATTATTTGGGATTTACTGAAACACACAGCTTGCGGTTTAAAATTCCGGATAGCATTTATGAAGAAGTGCAAATTGAATCTTTAACCACTCTTTCCATAAAACCACAGGCGGTTTATCGTAGTGATCAAGATGAACTATATTTTGCGACTGAATCTGGCATTTATCAATGGAACGCCGGTGATGATTGGAAAACCTTTAAATGGATAGGACGATTAAATACCTTACCTGGTTACACCGCAATGACGGCGTATAAATTGCAACAGGATTTTGCACAAACGCACGTTAAGCATACGGCTTATAAACGCCATCGCAACGAGATGGTCAGAGAGCTTGTTATTTTAGGTGATAAAATCGTTAATGACAGCCGTCCACACCGTTTAAAGGGGGGCTATTCAACATTGCAGTTTGACGTTGAAATCTCGGGTAAAGGCGAAGTGCTGGCTTATCACATTGCTACTTCTGTAGCAGAATTAGGAACAGAATAATGAAATACCAAACAGAACGCATTGAAGCAATCGGCCAATCGCAATCCTTGCTGGCAGAACTTTTTACTTTCGTGGGCGAACATCACGATCAAACGGCACAGTTAAGAGAAAGTTGGGTGCCGTTTTTTCGTATTTGGGGCAATCAAGATCCGTACACCAAAATCAAAGTATTTACCGCCAGAGATGAAAAAGATCACATTGTAGGTTGTGTAATGGCATTGCTTATTGAAAACCCACTATTCGTTGAAAAGCCTTTTATTCAGCGCTTTGTTGATTTGACTAATGGTGATACTCAGTTTGAACAGTATGTAAAACTGATTTTAGACAGCGTTTAAATTTTTAGTGAAACTCCAGATTGAATAGGCCTATAATAACTTATTCACATAAGGAGGGTTTATGAAACAATTTTTTACCGCACTTATTAACAAATTTATATCAAGCCTATTGCTCATTCCAATAGGCTTTTTTAATGGGAGAAAAAATGGCAACACAAGAACAGAAAGCGCAATTTATGGAAGTTTTCCAAGCAGCACAACAAGCGGAAATTCCGCATCCTGAAGTGGTTGCCGCACAATGGGCCGCAGAATCTGGATGGGGAAAAAAGGTTACTGGAAAGTATAATTATTGGGGAGTCAAAGCAGGTAACGGTGATCCTAATAATGATGAAAAGGGAACGGTATCTTGGACGCACGAAAATATCAATGGGCAAAATGTCAAAGTTAAACAAAAATTCCGTGATTATAACAGCCTGTCGGAAGCCTTAGCAGACAGGGCTGCATTTACTAAACGCGGTGGGCGTTATGAAAAGGCGGGGTATTTTGATGCAGCATCGCCAGCGGAAGCAGCGATAGCATTACAAAAAGGTGGCTATGCTACCGATCCTAATTATGCCAAAAACTTAATTGATGTAATGAAAAGCGCTGGAATAGATCCATACAATGGTCAGCGTGATTACAGCACAATAAAGCCGACATCAAACTTGTCTCAACACACAGAAGAAAATGCGTTCTCTTTTCCTAGTCAACCTAATTTTCAATCTAACAACCCCTTAGCCGAATTTCAAAATTACTTTGAACAACTCAACGGAGCTCAAGGAGAAAGTGCGCAATCGCCAATAGAGCCAATTAATTATCAGCAGAAATATCAAAAGGAACTCGCCAAAGCCTTTGGCATAGAACCTTCTACCAAAGGAATGATACCTGATTATATTGGTGACTTAGTGCGAAGTATTTATGACCAAACTTAGGAGAACAAAATGGCCATTGCAGATATTAACAAAATCCAAGCCTTGTACGCTACCCAACCTGAAGCTGAATTAAATGCGTGGAAAGTACCATTTCAAATGGCTAACGCCTTTGCTGACACGGCAGAGCAACACCGCCGATTAGATGAAAATAATAAAACCAAAGATTGGCGCGTTGCTTATGCCAACGCATTAGCCAAAACCAATGTGGCAAAACAGCAAGCAGATTTAACCCAACTACAAGGTTGGGAGCAAGGGTTAGATTTCTTGAAAAAACACGCTGTTGATGAGCAAGGACGAATTAGAAATCCTGAAGAATTGCTCAACAAATATCGCCAATTTCCAACGCAACAACAAAACCCCTATCTCTTTGCCCAATTACTTAGTGGAGATAAAAACTACCTTACAGAAACCGCCAAAAATCTTGCACCCATTAATCCCAGTGCAGCATCGCAATATTCCCTAATGGCTGGTGTAACTCCACATTTGCTTGATGAAAATAATCAAGTGCAAAACTTTTTCTCAGGGGAAAACATTGGTGTGCTACCAAATAATGTCGATCCAGCAGCGGTAGCAGGTGGCGAGGCGTGGAAATATTATTTCAATCAACTTGCCAATCAGCAATCTCAACAAAAAGCGGCACAACGTGCATTACCTGATTTAACCAAACCCTTTAGTGATGTACTCACCAATTCTATGCAAGATATGTTAGGTGAAGAAGGCAGCGTCCCAGCATTAGATCCTGCGAAATTCCGCCAAAATATGAAACAACTTTATCTGCTTTACCCAAATCGCGTAGATGAAATTAATGGATTCGTTGCCAGGGTAATGAATCAAAATGGCTGGAATAGATAGAAAATAAAAATCAATGGAAATAACCCGAACAATCGTTCGGGTTTTGTTTTATTTAATAGGTAGTAATAATGACACAATCAACTCAATTTGACCCGCGTGCGTGGGTGTTTGCCGATGAAAACACCGCCAACCAAATGCTACAAAACCATCAAGCTAACGCCTCACAGCAACCAGCTTTAGATCCACAAGAATGGGTATTTCGTAATGTTCAAGATAAAGATGTTACAGGAATGGGAACAAAATATGGTGAATATTTTAATTCCCAGGTAGAAAAACAGCGTGCGGCACAGAAAGGGCGATTAGATCCAGTTTGGATTGACAATCAATTCCAGCATCATTTAGGGGAAATGGAAAAGTTCTACACCCTACAAGGATTTAGCCCTGCGCAAATTGAGAAGATCAAAGCGGAATTTAACCAAGCATCGAATTTGGCGGGACAAGGCCCGTGGTATGAACGCGCGTGGGATCACGCCAGTGACTTAGCCAAATCTACCGCAGCAGCAACCAGTGGCTTAACGGCAGATGTCATCGGTGCATTTGCGCCTGAAAGTGAGTGGCATCGCGACTGGAAAGAAACCCGAGATGCTTATGCAAATGCGCTTTCAGATCGTGGCTTAATTGGGCTTAATCGTCAAGATCAAGAGTTTGCCCAGCGTATGGCGAATGGGGAAAACGAAGCGCTAGCTAAATTCCAATCATTGTGGAATCACCCACTTGCCACCGCCAATCAGGCTACGCAGGCAATTCCACAAGTTGCTTTGGCTGCCGCAACAGGTGGATTGAGTCTAGGAGCGGTGAATGCGGCGGCTAGTGCGGGTTCATATCGTGAAGAAATTCGCAATGCGTGGAAAAACCTATCGCCCGAGCAAGCAATTCAAATGCCACAAATCCAACAAAGAATGGCGCAAGGAATGACATTGGAACAAGCTATTGAAGATGCGTCTACAGACTTATCGGATAATTTGGCGGGAATTGGGCGAGCAGCTGCAATTGGTGGGATTGATGCCATTAGCCCACTTGGCAAATTAGGCAAAGGCGTAAATAGCGGTATGCTCAAAACCTTTGGCAAAGAAGTCACCAAAGAGGCAGCGCAAGAAGCCATAGAACAAGGGAATAGAAACTATGGCGTAGGACAAATTGACGGCAAAACCCAACTAATGGATGACGTGCAAGCAAGCGCCGTTGCTGGTGCTGTATTGGGCGTGCCAACAGGGGCAATTTCTGCTTATGATGCGTATCGTAACGATCGCCAAGCAAAAAAACACAGAGAAGCATTACAGAATGCCGTGGAAGTAGAAAGTGAAAATGCAGAGCCTACACCAAAGCAAACCGAAAAGGCTGCACAACAGTTTGATGAAAATGTCTTAGATGAAACATTGAGCGTCATTGAAGATGAACAACTTCGTAAAGATTATAAAGAAGAACTCGAAAATGACATCAAAGACGGGTTAATTGCGGAACGTGCAAAAGAAAATTCTACCTATGGCAAATTAGCCAAAGCCTATTTACAAGCCACAAATCCGCAACAGGAAATTGATACAGAGCAACGTGCAATAACTCAGCCAGAAGCTCAAGCTGAAACGGAAGGGCTAACTCAAGAACAGTTGGATAAACAACGTGCGGCTGATTTAAGAAGCCGAATGGAACGCTGGCTCAATGAAGAAAAGGTTGATGATATTAGCGATGTTATTAGCACGCCAATGACCTTCACTGATGACAAAGCAAAAGTCACCTTTGCCACTCGCACTGCGTTTGGTGAAATTCAGCGTTTGGCAGAACGTAACGGGATTGATCCAAACGATGGCAATGCGATCCGTGAATGGATTGAACAGGACAGCGACCCCCACATCACCATCACTGCAGAAGATCTTGATAAAGCTCAAGCACAAGATAACGCACAATCGAGTGTACAAGCACAACCATATGCACAAGATAATGGTGATTCTGCAGCACAAACTCGCTATTCTCATTCGCCAATAAAATCAGTGGAAGCGAATATCAAGCGTGGCCGTGAAGCTATGAACACAGCCATTGTAGAGCGAAGAACTGTTCATAGAGCAATGTATAACCATAATTTAGATGGCTGGGTGGATTTTGAATGGGGGGATGTAGGACAAATTAAGCCTAGTGGTAAAACAAAAGGAGCAATGGGGATTGCTCATATTATTGAATCACGAATTAGAAAAGATGGTATGGATTATGGTCAAGTTAGTCAAATGCTTACTCATCGGGTCGTTGAGACGCTTGCAAAAGGGCAAGTATCTCAAATTTACAAGAATGGAAACGTTCAAAGCGTTTTTATTGATTACAATGGAAATCGAGCTACATTAATAAAAAGACAAGGATCAAATAGTTGGTTAATGAATGCGTTTGAAATGAAACCAACTGATGGACAAGTAGGAAGTAACGATCCTATCCAGCCTACGCATACCTTGCCTACACGTCAGCGTCAAGATATGGGAGCAGTCGGTACAGATACTGTACAACAAACCACCACTCAAAGCAACAACCAGCCTCATATTGATTCTGCGAATATTGAACAAGATCGCCAGTTTTTGCAAAAAATATTGGGCGATGTTGCCAGCCAGATTGAATTGGTTAGCCGTGTTGCTTTACAGGGCAATAAGCAAAACGCAGAAGGTTTTTTTGAAAATGGTAAGGCGCATCTTGTTACGGACAATATCAAGGGTGATGACGTATTTAGCCGTGAAGAACGTCTTGCCTGGGTCGCTTGGCACGAATTGGGGCATAATGGTGTTAATGTTCGTTTTAGTGCTAATCATAAAAACTTAATGGAATTTGCCCGCACTAATCCCGTCGTGGGAACGTTAAGACGCAAAATCCAACAGCGTTATGCAGATATGAATATTCATATCAATGATGATGTGGCAACGGAAGAAGCCATTGTTGAACTTTATGCAGCAAGCCAGACAAACGATTGGGCAAAGCTAGAGAAAGATTACAATCTTCGCATTCACCATAGCTGGAAAACAGGGGAAAATTCTGTCCGCACTTTTATTGAAAATGTGGCGAACAAATTACGCAAAATTGTCGGTGCGGTGCTGAAAAAAGATCTCAGTAAAGCGACCACGGCAGATATTCTTTCTTTGCTCAAACAACTTAACCAAGATCCGCATACCGAGAATGTATCGCAAGACAATACCCAAGAAACACGTTACTCCCTAAACGAAAGTGCTGATTCTGATTTTGCGAAAGCGGTTGATGAGGTTTCTAAGGGGGGAAGTGTCAAAGGTTATATTGATGTTGGCACAACACCAGATGTACTTAAAATGTTGGGATTGCCTGATGTAAAAGTTACAATTCACGGTGCTACCTTTAAAAAGGTGATGCAAGATAAACATCATATTACAGCGGAAACCTTAAAACAGCTACCACAACAAATTAATAATCCCGTTGCGGTAATGAGATCATCAACTGAAAATAATGGCTATGTTGTTTTAACTGAATTAATTGAAAATGTAAACGGAGCAAATAAGCCAGTAATAGCAGCGTTGCATTTAAAACAAGATGCTAATGGGTTAGAGCTTATTAATATTGCAAGCGTGTATGGAAGAAATCATTCTCAGATTCAGCGAGGGCTAGATAATGATTTGTTGTATTTAAATAAAGAAAAAGGAAAAAATTTTGCCGATACCTTTGGGCTTCAATTGCCCGCATATGTATCACAAGATTTTTCCCCTTTTGAAAATATTAAAACCGAAGACGATCTAAGTCAATACCGAAACAACAAAGAAACACGTTTTTCTCAGCGAGAGAACCAAGATCTCTCTGAACAACGTTACAACCAAGCAAAAGAAAATGGCGAAACTGAACTCAGTTATTCACAATGGAAGCAAGTGCGTAGCCCAGCTTTCAAGGCTTGGTTCGGCGATTGGGAGAACGATCCTGAAAATGCGTCTAAAGTGATTAACCCGAAAACCGGTGAGCCATTGGTGGTCTATCACGGCACGAGTGCAAACTTTAATGTGTTCGACCCAGAAAAACAGAAAAACTACCGCAATCAATATGGCGGTGGATTTTATTTCACGAGCAATCCTGACGTGGCGAAATTGTTTGGTGATAACGTAATGCCTGTGTTCTTGAACGCTAGAATCGGATTGACTGAAAAGCGTTTGGCAAGAAGAAAAGGGCAAACCGTTGAACTTGATCATCTACGCCCAAATGATTCTCGCGATATTTGGGTGGTGTACAACCCAAATCAAGTGAAATCTGCTGTTGGGAATAATGGCGAGTTTTCAACAGAAAATGACGACATTCGTTATTCCCAACGTCAGAAACAAAATACAGCGGATGATAAAACCTATCTTGAATTAGCAAAACGCTATGAACAAGGTGATACATCTGTTGAACCACAATTACGTCAATTAATTGATCAAAAGGCAAAAGCTTGGGCAAAAGCGAGCCGTATTACGGATGAGAATGGAAATTTACGCACCGTTTACCACGGAACCAAAGCGGAAAACTTGCATACCTTTGATTACGACAAAATTGGGCAGCAAGGAACGGTGGATGGGCAGGGGTTCTATTTTACCGATGATGCGGATTATGCCA
The DNA here is from genome assembly GCF_965138825.1 of Avibacterium endocarditidis. Lineage (NCBI taxonomy): Bacteria > Pseudomonadati > Pseudomonadota > Gammaproteobacteria > Pasteurellales > Pasteurellaceae > Avibacterium > Avibacterium endocarditidis. The sequence goes on along the minus strand of NZ_CBCSDH010000011.1, from coordinate 46,704 downwards.
AACGTTATCAACAAGGTAATGGAAAAGTCATCAATGCGTATCTCAACCTAGAAAATGAATTAGATCCTAATTCGCTGACACTCACCAAAAAAGAAGTGAAATCACTGCTCAAACAGCTTGATCCAACGGGGCAAGATTTTCTTTCTAATTATGGCGACGTGGATTATGAGGGATATAACAATGTTCTTAATGAAGCAGCAGAATCATTGCTTGAGTTGGATAATGATGTAGAAGTTATTGGGGATATTATTAACTCAGGTAATGATATCGACAAGGTTTATAACGCATTGAGCAAAGTGCGGAAGAACAGTGGAATCATTGCTCCTAAAGAGGATGGCAGTACCCACTATATTCTTGGTACACAAAATCAAATGAAGTCGGCTGATTTGATTACCTATGATGATAAGGGAAACATTATTCCATTATCAAAACGTTTTAATGCTCGTTCAAATGATATTCGTTATTCTCTCCGCCCAACTCACCGTCCAAAATCAGAAAGCCTTGAGAAGTTACGCCAAGCGAAACCGATTCACATTTCAGGCAAGGATATTGAGCCAAGCTCAGACTTACGCCAATACAAACGTAATGCCTTGAACTATGGTAAAACCTTGCGTGGTAGCTATGTGAATAAAGATACGGGGCAAGAAGTTGTATTAGGTATGGGGGCAGTGAAAGAGGTATTAAACCACGATTACAAAGACCCTGATCATTTACAAAGTATCGCCGCCATTCCACAAATAATTGAAGAGGCGATTTATATTGATACGCTTCAAAATGAGGATAAAGAAAAGCACCCGAATATTCAACGTTATGATTATTATGTGGCAGGCTTAAATATCGGTGGTGATAATTATACTGTCAAAGCGGTGGTTTCTACTGCTAAAGATGGTAGTCGTTATTATGATCATAAATTAAGTGAGATCGAAAAAGGCGAGCTACTTTCACGGACCAGTAGGATAACAACTCCAGTGGATAAAAGTAACTCGCCTTTTAATGAATTTGATGATAAACGCCTTTTACAAATCTTGCAAGATAAAAGTGCGGTGGAAAATGAAGAAAATATTCGTTATTCCAAACGCCAGTCCGTAGATGATTTAGTCAAAACAGGGAAAGCGAAAGCAGAACCAGGGTTATTTGACGATCTCAAAGCCAAAGACTGGGAAGGGTTTAAAAAACGCATAAATAGGGCAACGAGTAAACTAGATGAATGGTTTGCGGATAGCTTGCGCCCAGTGAATGATTGGATTGATGAGATAAAAGGCATTGTGCCAGAACATATTGCAGAGCAATTAAAAGGCGATATGTATCGCGCAAAAGGGGTGAGAGATGCGCTTAATTCTGAATTAGAGCAAGCCTATCTCAAACCGTTATTGCGTAAACTGGCAGAAATTGCCAGCAAAGAAGGGCCATCAGGCAATAAAAGCAATGAACTTGATGTGAAACGCTTAGTGGGCTTTTGGCTTTCTGCGCGGTATTCCATTGAACGAAATCAGCGCTATTTAGTCGATGAGAAAAAGAAAATGGAAGACGCGGAAGAAGCATTGCACGAAGCGGAAGCGCAAGACGATCCGGATTTGCTCGATAAGGCAAGAGATGCCTATCGTAAAGCGGAGCGCCAATACCGTTACCGCAAAGCGGATGTAGAAAGCACAAACTTTGGTAGCAATGTGGAGAAAAACTTTAAAGTGGGAACCGCTGGCGGATTTTCAATTCCACACGCGCGTGCTTTAATGAAACGCATTGAAACCTATGTTTCACGCAAGGATTTAGAAAGCGTGGCAGAATTGGTTTATGATTTAAACCAAGCACGTTTGCTTATCGATCTCAATTCAGGGCGATTTACGCAAGAAGCCTATGACGAATATAAACAAGATCGTCATTATGTGCCATTAACAGGCGATCCAAGAGCTGATGAAGGCTTTGATTTCATTGGTGGTGCAGGGCAAAGTGCGCTTAATATCGCTAAGGATAAAGCACATAAAGGGCGGAAAACTTCAGAAGCAGAAGATGCCATTGATGCCACTTGGAAAGCCGTGGGTAAAACTACTGCTTATGCAGGAATGGTGGATTTCAAAAATCGCCTTGATGAAATCTATGAAAATGAGTTTCATCGCTTGCGAGAAGAAGGCTTTTCTGAACGTTCTGCCAAAGAGCAAGTGGAAGAAACCCTTGGCATTAGCAAGAAAAAAATGCAAGGCACCACACGCACAAGTGATAACGTACTCATTCGCAAACAAGGGCATAGCTATTATGAATATCATTTACCAAATGATGTGATCCAAGCATTGAAAAGAGATAATGTGGAACAAGTGAATGCGTTACTTAGACTTGTGAGCAAACCAACAGGTTGGTATGCCCGTGGTGTAACCCAATGGACGCTTACCTTTTCTCCGCAAAATATGTTGCGAGATACTTGGGAAAAATCCGAATTTATCCGTGTGCAGAAACTTTATCGTAATGGTAAGAAAGTGGACGATGCAACAATGGATAGAATCGGACGTGGGGTGCTGAAGTATGCCTTTTCCGATAAAGGACTATGGACGGCAACAAAACGCTTTGGTTTTGGCCAAGCTTTGCGTGAAGACGTGGAAGATGAGCGTTTGTTGAAACGCTTGCTTGAATTAGGTGGCGTTTCTACTTACAGCACTTATCTTGCACGCACGGAAAAAGATTTGGTCAAAAAAGTGAAAGCGGAAAATTCTGGCTTAGGTAAACGCCTTGAACAAGTCGGAACGATACTAGAAGGCTATAACAAAACCTTTGATACGGTATCTTCTTTGGCAGCGTTTAAATCTTTGATCAAAAATGGTATTGATGAAAAACAAGCGGCAGCCATTACGCTGGAACTTACTAACTTCCGCAAGCAAGGTTCGGCAATGGCACCGATTAAAGCCTTGTATATGTTCTCTCAACCTACCGCAATGGGGGCAAGAAATCTCTATAAATTCCTTTCTCACCGAAAAGGAAGAAATCGGTTCTTTGCCTATATGGCAGTGATGATGCCATTTTACCTAGCCTTGCGTGCTTTTGATGATGAAGATGAAGGCGGAAACAAAATGGATCAGCTTGGTGATATTTCTCGCTACATCCCAATTCCAGATGGATTAGGCAAATACATCAAACTGCCTGTTGGCTTTGGTATGCCACAATTGGCGTGGAACTTCTCCGTGAATTTGGTGAAAGCATATGTGGGGGATATTTCTAACAGTGAAGCGGCGGTGAATATGCTTGTTCACACAATGAAAACCTTTGCCCCAATTTCACCAAGTGAGATTTCCGCCGCCAAATATCCGATTGAAAAAGTGGCGATGACTGCAACGCCGACGATTTTGCAGCCATTAATGCAAATTGCCTTAAACCGTAACGCATTTGGCAGCCAAATCACCACAAACTTTGTGCGAGATGATAAGCTGAAAGCAGAGCAGGCCAAATCAACCACCGCACAATTTTGGAAAGATGTGGCACTGCAAGTTCACGATGTTTTCGGTATTGATGCTCACCCTGAACAAATTAAAAATCTGTTTGATGGGTATGGCTCAATTTTCGGATCACTCAAAGAAGTGCAAACGATCTTTGTGGAAAATCCGAACCGAGAATTATTAGGGCGTAATAAACGCACGCCATTTTTCAATCAGCTTTATGGGGCAGGCAATGAGTTCGCCATTATGAGCCGTTATTATGAGGCAAGTGATGAGGCTCAAAGCCTGTTTAAAGAGTATGAAAGCCGTAAAGCGCGCGGCAAGTTAGATGGCTGGCTCACCCCACAGAAACGAGCGATGATTCAATTTCATCAAATCGACAAAAAACGAATGGCGGAACTGCGTGCGGAAAAATCCAAACTCACCCGAGATTTAAACAAGGGGAAATTAACGCCAGCAGGTTATGAAGCAAGATTGAAACTTTATAACCAAAAAACGGATAAGCTCCAGCGCATTCTGCTTAAACGCTGGCGTGAAATGAATGGCCTAAATACGCACTAAAAAATCACCGCACTTTGGTTGAGATCAAAGTGCGGTAGGTTTTTTCTGAACATTTTAACTAAGTAAGATAATGCCAGTTAAAGTTATTGGCGCACTTAATCTATTGCATAAGCTATTTATGTTTGTATAATAGACTATGAACAATTCTTAAACTCTTATTTCACAGAGAGTTTGAATTTATTACCTATTTTAACGAGATAAATTCAAATGAAAAAGTTAAGAAACTCACAATATTTAGCAAGCTTTATGATTGGAATTGGTTCGATTTTAAATGTTGCACCAATCGCATTTTTACCTATAAATACTGATACGCCTAATAATGATAAAACCAATTTGCAAAAGGATTGGCAGGCTGTTGGTGGTTATTTATATAAAGCAATGGAAACATTAGACAATGACCGAACAACATCAAATTACAGAAGCTGAGCAATCAGAACAAGCTAAAGATATTGTTGAAACTGTTGCGGCAAAGCCTGAATTATTAACACAGGTTTTGCAAACTCCGCAAGCAGCAGGATTGATCTCAATGATGGTTCAACAGCAGATTAGCCATTCAGGCCCGCTACCGATGGCTGATGATATGCGGAAATATAATGAGGTTATTCCTAATGGGGCTGATCGCATTATGAAATTAGCAGAGAATGAACAGAGAAATCGCTATGCTATTCCTAAGTGGTCATTATTCTTGAAAGGATTGGGACTTGTTTTTGCAATGGTGAGCGTTGCTTTAGTTATTTAGTTTTGCTTTGAATTAATAAATAAAGAGCAATATGGGCTTTCAGTTACTGTTATGATTAGCGTACTAGTTGCTTTAGCTGGTGTTTTTGCGATCGGTAAAGTTATTCACCCGAAGGATAGCAAAAGTAGCGTTGATGAGTAAAGTTTGGTTATTTTGTATGCTTAAATTTCTTTTATTTGCTGGGATATTTTATGAAAAAATTGTTGGCTTATGGGATTTTGCTATTTAGCTCTCCAGCGTTTGGTTTTTCATTTTTTGATGATTCGCCTGATGAAGTAGCAGGGAAAGCATCGGCAAATTCATTTTTATATTCTGTATTAAATGACAATCAAAAAACTGCATACTCTAAATTTTCTCAAGTGAAGCAGAAATATGCGAAATTGCATAATAAGGACTTTAATGAAGCATTTTCTGAATATGCAAATCCATACGGTGATTATGCTAAAGAGTTCTATGCTAAAGAATTAAATAGACAATCTAAATTCGATTTTAACAAGTGGTTTAGTGAGCACATAGATATAGCTGCCGATCCACAAGCTTGGGTTTTTAGTCCGACAGCTAATCAAATTTTGAGTGAAGCTGATTTTTGTAACCGAATTTTTGATGAAGGTAGTTATTTATCGACTGTCACTTCGTTATGTCCTAATGAATTTTCGGATACTCAAGTCAAACCTGAAGTAATAGCACAATATTATATTGCTCAACAATGTTCTCAATATCAGTCAGAAATGGACTTCAAGCAGGATGAAAGAAATCGAATGAATAACTTAATTCGTAATACGATACAAAAGCGATTAGATAAATTTGGCGATCAATATTGCACAATCGAGCGTAATTCGGCAGTGCCATTACTAAAGCGTTATCAAGATTTTTTTGGAATTAACTAATTCTATTTTTACAACACTTTAATTGTGGTTGCCAAAGCCAAAAAGCAGAAACAGCTTTGTGACAAATTTACCCAATAATGGGCTGCGAGTCTTATGTACGCAATGATTTTGAATAAGCAGTAACCGCAGCCACAATGCCAAAATTAGGCTATGTGAAATAAATTTCACAAAAACACCGCACTTTAACCGCTTGTGGGAAACCGCAAGCGGTTTTTTATTACTCAAAAGGAGGACTATGGCAAATCAATTTAAGCCTATCATCGATCAGTTAAAAGATCAGTCAGATAAAGAGGGCAGCAAAGATCTGCTGTACCAAGAATATAAAAAATACACCGCACCTCAACTAACTTCATTGCGAGATGAATATGTTAAGGAAATTATCCACCAGATGATGGAATACAAGGAAAAAGCTGAGTATCTCTATCTTCATCACTTTAATGAGAACTAAATTATGGCAGACAGTAGCTCCTATCTCGATATGCTTACCGGTGATGATATTAATTGCGACGAAGTAGTTAATAACATCAAAAGTATTGATGATGCTGGAAAGTTGACAAATGGTTCAGCAAAAGCGCGAGCGATTGCAATGGCTGATTATGCTTGCAAATATTTCAAAGCAGTTAGTCAAAATGCAAAAGCCAATATGATTATTGCGTTAATCCAGCAAGCGGCATCTTTTTATTTTGCCGATAAGCAACACGATGTAGCAAAGCAAGCACAAAATCGTTTTGATGAAATTTGGAATAACCAACGTGATAAGGGGGATAAGCTCTTTAATCACTGGTATGACAATAGCAGACCGATTGAAGTGGCGATGCTCAATGAAGCAAGAGCAAGAGAGCAGGCAGGTTATCCCGTTGATTATGATACAGCGAAAAATCGTGCTGTTGTGACAACTCGCAGTGAATATTCTTACGCTCGGCAAAAAATAGAAAGAGAAATGAATGTGCATTGTGTGGGGGCAAGAAGAACAGCATTACGCCAGCTTCATATTGCCGAAGCAAGAGCCGCTGTTTTGGCTACAAACCAGGCTATTCGCATTGAAGAAGAACGTAAACACCAACGAGAAAGTCAGTACCGTGAAGAAGTATATAAATGGAATGGTTTATTTCAAGGGCGGGTGGGGGATAGCCTTAATTCTATTCGCACCGCACAACAGGCAGCAGCCGCTGCAAGCCAGATAAATCCTTATGAAGGCTGGAGTCAATCTGTAGCTGGGCTAAGTAATATTGGCGCAGCGTGGGGACGATTAAATGTCGCTGATATGCACACATTAAATGCAGGAATGATCCCAGCTTTTGCAAATAACTTATGGACATAGGAGATCAAATGAGACCAATTTTAATTAATAAAAAAGTGGCCAAGACCACGTTCCAAATTGATAACTGTACGAACACCGAAAATATTAGTATTGAACTCACACGTGTTGGCGGTGATGGTTCAACGATTGTTTATCCTGCTTTTGAAAGTGATCAAAACCAAGTTACGTTTATGTGGGACGATGCGATTTATAAAGCAAGAAAAGGGCGTTACCAGGGGATTATTCGCATTGATGGGTGCAAACCTTTCTGCGTGCCAATTCACGTTGATAGCTGTACTTGCTCAATGGGGCGTAGTGAAAATGGTTATTTTACTTCAACAGAATGTTTAGGATGTGCAAAATGACATATAAATTCTTAAACGGCTTTACAGCAAGCCTTAATGAAAAACTCAGCACCACAGACAAGCTCTTACCCATTGCTGAAGCAAGAGCATTAGCAGAAAGATTGAACGATGATCACACTTACCTTGTCATTAATGATGGAACAGGGGCTGAAATTGTCAAAGCCTACCGTTTTGGTAATGAGGTGAAAATTGAACGTGGACAAGATGATACTCAAGCAAAAACTTTTCCAATGGGGGCTTGTGTAAGATGGGAATTTACCCAAAGCGCATTTTACGATCTCGGTTGTCCAACAGAAGATAATTGCGAATCTTGTTGTTGCAAATAGTGGAGAAGGGTGATCTTATGGTCGCCTTTTTCATAATGTTTAAAACTAAACGCCCGATTTTAGGGCGTGTGTTGTATGGATTGGTGAGAGTATTTGGGGGGGGGATTTCGTTTAAGAAAAAGTGACATTAGTTTGACGAAATGGGGGCTATAAAACGTTCCGAAACGATTTCTAATTTATTGATTTAATTGATGGGAATTTTGAAAAATACAGTGATTTTTCGGAACGTTTTTGGCATAAAAACACTTGTACTTACTGAAAATTTCGGATTTTCACAAAATTTCCCCCCGCACTTTATTTTGCCTGCATTTTAGAGCAAGACTGCGGTTCTCACAAATGGAAAATTTTACAACATACACAGCAAGTCCTTGCACTGAATTTAATAAATTCACTGAATAAACAATTCTATCCCCCCAAGATTTCCGCTATAATCTTGCGGTTATCACTTTTTTTAGATTTCAATAAGGAAAATATTATGATGCGAACTCATTATTGCGGGGCGTTAAACCGCAGCAACATTGGACAAGAAGTTACTCTGAGCGGTTGGGTGAATAAGCGCCGTGATTTAGGTGGCTTGATTTTTATCGATTTGCGTGATCGTGAAGGTATTGTACAAGTCTGCTTTGACCCGAAATATCAAGAAGCACTCACCGCTGCAGCGGGCTTGCGTAATGAGTTTTGCGTGCAAATTAAAGGCGAAGTCATTGCGCGCCCTGAAAATCAAATCAATAAAAATATGACAACAGGCGAAGTGGAAGTATTGGCGAAATCCCTTTCTGTTTACAATGCCTCTGATGTGTTGCCGTTGGATTTCAATCAAAATAACACCGAAGAGCAACGCTTAAAATACCGTTATTTAGATTTACGCCGCCCTGAAATGGCGCAACGTTTAAAAACCCGTGCGAAAATCACCAGTTTTGTACGCCGTTTTATGGATGATCACGGTTTCTTAGATATTGAAACCCCAATGCTCACAAAAGCCACCCCTGAAGGCGCGCGCGACTATTTAGTGCCAAGCCGTGTGCATAAGGGTAAATTCTATGCTCTACCGCAATCGCCACAATTATTTAAGCAATTATTGATGATGTCGGGCTTTGACCGCTATTATCAAATTGTAAAATGTTTCCGTGATGAAGATTTGCGTGCGGATCGCCAGCCTGAGTTTACCCAAATCGATGTGGAAACCTCATTCTTAACCGCCCCTGAAGTGCGTGCAATTATGGAACAAATGATCCACGGATTATGGTTAGACATTTTAGGCGTAGATCTCGGTAAATTCCCAATGATGACTTGGGCGGAGGCAATGCAACGTTTCGGTTCAGATAAGCCTGATTTGCGTAACCCGTTAGAAATGGTGGACGTGGCTGATTTAGTCAAAGACGTGGATTTCAAAGTATTCAGCGGCCCTGCTAATGATCCAAATGGGCGCGTAACCGTAATCCGCGTGCCAAATGGTGCAAGCATTACCCGTAAACAAATTGACGAATACACCCAATTTGTTGGCATTTACGGAGCGAAAGGATTGGCGTGGTTAAAAGTCAATGAGCTTGAAAAAGGCTTAGAAGGCGTGCAAAGCCCAATCGCAAAATTCCTCTCTGAAGACGTGTTAAATGCGTTATTAACCCGTGTGCAAGCACAAAACGGCGATATTCTTTTCTTCGGGGCGGATAAATGGAACATTGCCACTGACGCAATGGGCGCATTACGCTTGAAATTAGGCCGTGATTTAGGCTTAACTCGCTTAGAAGAATGGAAACCACTTTGGGTGGTAGATTTCCCTATGTTTGAACGTGATGAAGAAGGCAACCTTGCCGCAATGCACCACCCGTTCACCTCTCCAAAAGATTTCAGCCCTGCACAGCTTGAACAAGATCCAACAGCAGCAGTAGCCAATGCTTATGATATGGTGATTAACGGTTATGAAGTGGGCGGCGGCTCTGTGCGTATTTTCGATCCTGTAATGCAGCAAACCGTTTTCCGCATTCTTGGCATTAACGAAGCAGAACAACAAGAAAAATTCGGCTTCTTGCTTGATGCCTTAAAATACGGCACACCACCACACGCAGGTTTAGCCTTTGGTTTAGACCGCTTAGTGATGCTTTTAACTGGCACAGACAACATTCGTGATGTTATCGCCTTCCCGAAAACCACCGCCGCCGCGTGCTTAATGACCGAAGCCCCAAGCTATGCCAACCCGCAGGCATTGGCGGAGTTAGGGGTTAGCGTGGTGAAAAACGAGAAATAATGTGAATAGGCGTGAGAGAACTCACGTCTTCTCTTCTTCTATGCAATACAAAAACCCCCAAAGTGTTCTTGTTATTATCTACGCCAAAAACACAAATCGCGTGTTGATGCTACAACGCAAAGATGATCCTGATTTTTGGCAGTCGGTAACAGGTTCAATGGAAAATGACGAAACCGCAAGAGAAACAGCAATCCGAGAGCTTTGGGAAGAAGTGCGGTTAAAAATTTCACCAAATTCAACCGCACTTTTTGATTGCAACGAAAGCGTAGAATTTGAAATTTTTCCCCATTTCCGCTATAAATACGCACCGAATATCACCCACGCGCGCGAACATTGGTTTTTATGCGCCGTGGAGCAGGAATTTGAACCGCAATTAAGCGAGCATTTGGCCTTTAAATGGGTTTCCCCACAACAGGCCGTGCAAATGACAAAATCGCCAAATAACGCCGCAGCGATTGAGAAATATTTGGTAAATAAGGGCTGATTGATTATTTGGTTGGAATAAATTCTGCCAAATCTCCCCTAACCCCTCTTTGCGAAAGAGGGGAATTTAGTAGTTATAGCTCAAAATGAGTTAATCATACGCTCATATCCCCCTCTTTAGAAAAGATGGGTAGGGGGAGATTTGATAGTAGCAATAACTACACACTAAATGATATGACGCCTATTGTGGTGAACATAAGTCGCCAACGGCGAAACCCGATTTATAAAAACAAACAAATTTAATTAAACTCAAGATCAAAAAGATCACAAAAACAGAAGGAAAAAAAATGGCAGGACATAGTAAGTGGGCGAATATTAAACACCGTAAAGCCGCCCAAGATGCCCAACGTGGAAAAATCTTTACTAAATTAATCCGTGAATTGGTTACCGCAGCCAAACTTGGTGGCGGTGATGTGAGCGCTAACCCGCGTTTGCGTGCGGCGGTGGATAAAGCCCTTTCTAACAATATGACGCGCGATACCATCAACCGTGCAATTGATCGCGGTGTGGGCGGTGGCGATGACACCAATATGGAAACCAAAGTTTATGAAGGCTATGGCCCTGGTGGCACAGCGGTGATGGTAGAATGTTTAAGTGATAACGCAAATCGCACCATTTCACAGGTTCGTCCAAGCTTCACTAAATGCGGTGGAAACTTAGGGACAGAGGGTTCTGTTGGCTATTTGTTCAGTAAAAAAGGGTTGATTTTAATTGCGGAAGCCGATGAAGATGCGCTTACAGAAGCAGCAATTGAAGCAGGCGCAGATGATATTCAACCACAAGAAGACGGCAGCTTTGAGATCTACACTGCGTGGGAAGATTTAAGTGCGGTGCGTGAAGCCATTGAAGCAGCAGGCTTCAAAATTCAAGAAGCCGAAGTAACAATGATTCCATCAACTACGGTAAATCTTGATGCGGAAACTGCACCAAAATTATTACGCTTAATTGATATGCTAGAAGATTGTGATGATGTGCAAAATGTGTATCACAACGGCGAAATCAGTGATGAAGTGGCAGCCTTGCTTTAATGCGTAATGGAAGAAGGTGCGAAAGCACCTTTTTTGTTTAGGGTATTTGAACCTTTTCAAACAGGAAATCGAATGGCAATTATTTTGGGAATTGACCCCGGTTCTCGCTTAACGGGATATGGCGTAATCCGTCAAGTGGGGTTAAAGTTGGACTATTTAGGCAGCGGGGTGATTCGCACTCAAGCAGAAGATATGCCAACCCGTTTAAAGCGCATTTATGCGGGGGTAAGCGAAATTATCACGCAATTTCAGCCCACAATGTTTGCCATTGAAGAAGTATTTTTGGCGAAAAATGCCAATTCCGCCTTAAAACTTGGGCAAGCCCGTGGCGTGGCGATTGTTGCTGCTGTGAACCACGATTTACCCGTGTTTGAATATGCCGCGCGCTTAGTCAAGCAAACGGTGGTTGGCACAGGGGCGGCCGATAAAACTCAAGTGCAAGAAATGGTAACGCGCATTCTTAATCTTTCCGCGAAACCGCAAGCCGATGCTGCCGATGCCTTAGCCATTGCCATCACGCATTCCCATTCTTTCGCGCATTTATCGCAAATTAATCAGAATATGCAAAAAACAGCGGGAAAAAACACCGCACTTTTGCGTCCAAGATATAGCCGTGGGCGTTTTCGTTTATAATGGCTAAGCGTGAAAATTTATCGTTTAAAACTGGATATTTATCCAGTTTTATTTTATCCTATGGCAAATCGTTTTAAGGGGAAATTATGATAGGCCGTTTAACAGGATTATTAGTCGAAAAGCAACCACCAGAAATTTTGCTTGATGTGCAAGGCGTGGGCTATGAGCTTTTATTGCCAATGACCAGCTTTTATAACTTGCCAGAAACAGGGCAGCAAACAACCTTATTTACCCATTTGGTCGTGCGAGAGGATGCACATTTGCTGTTTGGATTTTCCCACAAGCAAGACCGCACGTTATTTCGTGAGCTAATCAAAACCAACGGTGTAGGCCCGAAACTGGCACTCGCCATTTTATCTGCGATGTCTGTCAATGAATTTGCTTATGCCATAGAACGTGAAGAATTGTCTAAATTAGTCAAAATCCCCGGCGTGGGCAAAAAAACAGCAGAACGTTTACTGGTTGAATTAAAAGGGAAATTTAAGGATTTACAACAAGGCGATTTCTTTATTGAAAGCACGCATTTACCTGCGGCAGAAAAATCACCAAATAAAGAAAATGTTCAAATTGATGATGCAGTCGCGGCATTAATCGCGTTAGGTTACAAAGCAAGTGAAGCGGAAAAAATGGTGAAGAAAGTTGCCGATCCTGCACTTAACAGCGAACAATTAATCCGCGAAGCCCTGAAAGCGGCATTATAAATTAAGGCAGAATAATGATTGAAGTAGATAGAATTGTCAGCGCAACGGAAAAATTCGATGAAGAAGTCATTGATCGTGCCATTCGCCCTAAATTACTCACCGATTATGTAGGGCAACCACAGGTCTGTGAGCAAATGGAAATCTTTATCCAAGCCGCCAAACTGCGCCAAGATGCGCTCGATCACCTATTAATTTTCGGCCCACCAGGGTTAGGGAAAACCACCCTTGCCAATATTGTGGCGAATGAAATGGGAGTAAATATCCGCACCACTTCAGGGCCAGTGCTTGAAAAAGCAGGCGATTTAGCGGCAATGCTGACCAATCTTGAACCGCACGATGTGCTATTTATTGACGAAATTCACCGCCTTTCCCCAGCCATTGAAGAAGTGCTGTATCCCGCAATGGAAGATTATCAGCTCGATATTATGATTGGTGAAGGTCCAGCGGCACGCTCAATTAAACTGGATTTGCCCCCTTTTACCTTAATTGGCGCAACCACCAAAGCTGGCTCGCTCACTTCCCCTTTGCGTGATCGCTTTGGCATTGTGCAACGCTTAGAATTTTATTCCGTAGAAGATCTCACGTCCATTGTGGCACGCAGTGCGCAATGTTTAAACTTAGCCATTGAACAAGATGCGGCGCAAGAAATTGCCTGTCGTTCTCGTGGTACACCGCGTATTGCCAACCGTTTATTACGCCGTGTGAGAGATTATGCCGATGTTAAAAATGCAGGGCAAATTTCCGCACAAATTGCCAAATCCGCCCTTTCAATGTTAGATGTTGATCCCGCAGGTTTCGACTTTATGGATCGTAAATTACTCAGTGCCATTATTGAACGTTTTGACGGTGGGCCTGTGGGGTTAGACAACCTTGCCGCCGCCATTGGTGAAGAACGTGAAACCATTGAAGATGTGCTTGAGCCTTATTTAATCCAACAAGGCTTTTTACAACGCACCCCAAGAGGGCGTATCGCCACATTGCGAACCTATCGTCATTTGGGAATTGATAAGCTGACTGACTAGGAAAGAAAAAGACGATGGAGTAGGGAAGTGCTCCGTTTTTTCGCAAGCTTTATCGAGATAGTAAAGTAGCAAGCTACAGGAAGTTAATGTAGAAAAGTTGGTAGAAAAACGTATCTTATGCCTAAAAATAAAGTGCGGTGAAAAATCTGAAAATTTTCCACCGCACTTGTCTTTTCACTATTCTGTTATTTCATCGCTAACTGATAAAATCTGGCGATATTCTGCGCCGTTGAAATCAGATTTTCTTTCCCCGAACGCAAGGTGTTTTCCAAACTATCGAGCTGACGAATAATCGGAAAGACTGCGTCAATGCCCTGTTCATACACCACTTCGTAATCTTCCCGTAGGCAGCCAACAATAGCAATCACAGGTTTATCAAATTGCTTAGCAGTTTTGGCGACACCAATGGGCGTTTTTCCGTAAGCACTCTGTCCGTCCATTCGCCCTTCGCCCGTAATCACCAAATCGGCATCTTGCACTTGAGCGCTAAAATTTAAGGTTTCTAACACAATATTTACGCCTTTTTTCAACCGCACTTTAGGTAGCAGCAATAATCCACCGCCCATTCCGCCAGCCGCTCCTGCCCCTGCTTGATTAGCGATATTAATCCCAAGCTGTTGCCGTACTTTCTCGGCGAAATGAGCAAGCGCGGCATCAAGTTGTTGCACCATTTGCACGGTTGCGCCTTTTTGCGGACCAAACACGGCAGATGCACCAGTTTCACCACATAATGGATTATTCACATCACAAGCCACTTCAATTTGTACTTGCGCTAAACGTGAATCAAGCTGGCTTAAATCAATATGAGCGGTGTGAATTAGCTGTTCACCGCCATAGCCCAAAGATTGATTTTCAGCATTGAGAAAGCACGCGCCCAAGGCTTGCAACATTCCAACACCAGCATCATTGGTTGCACTTCCACCAATGCCGAGAATAATTTTTTTCACCCCATAATTTAAGGCGTTCAAAATCAATTCTCCCGTGCCAAAACTGGTGGTTTTCAATGGATTACGCACCTCCATTGGCACAAGATGCAATCCTGAAGCCGCTGCCATTTCAATGAATGCGGTTTCACCATCACCAGAAAGCCCCCAAAAGGCGTCAATCTTATTGCCCAAAGGGGCGGTAACCGTGCATTGGATCAGCTTTCCTTGCGTAGCGTCCACCAAAGATTGCACCGTGCCTTCCCCACCATCAGCCATTGGGATTTTGCAATATTGCGCGTGCGGAAAAATCTTGCGAAACCCAATTTCAATCGCTTCTGCCACTTCAAACGCGGTCAAACTTTCTTTGAATGAATCTGGTGCGATGAGTATTTTCATTGTTAATTCCTGTTAAAGTAAAACTAAGGAAAGGACATAAACAGTGCTAATCCCCACAATTCCCATAATAAAAGTGAGTGTGGTTTGTGTGCGATAGCCTTGTTGTGGTGTCATTTTACTAAAGTTTGTTACCACCCAGTAGTAACTGTCATTAGCGTGAGAAACACACATTGCCCCTGCCGCAATCGCCATTACGGTCAGCGCGGCAGCAATTTCACTGGTTAATCCTAATGCACTCATTAGAGAATCATCAACATTAAACATTCCCATAATTGCCGCAGTGGTGATCATTGCTACGGTAGAGCTGCCTTGTGCGGTTTTCAAAATTGCTGAAATAATAAATGGAAAGAAAATACCCGCACTACTAATAATATGCGCATTTTCTTTAATATATTCTACGAATCCCGCTTCAACAATCACTTTGCCTAATACGCCACCAGCTGCTGTAATAAACAGAATTGGGCCAACGAGTTTTAGGGTGTCGTTGGTTAAGGTTTCAAACTCACTGATTTTGCCACATTGAAAAATAAGAATGATGGCAAAGATTAATCCAATTCCTAAGGCAATAATCGGATTGCCTAAGAATAAAATGAAATTGGCAATATCCCCTGTTGCGCCTGAAATTTTAGTGATTGAACCTAGTGCCATTAAAATGATAGGAACAAAAATCGGCGCAAGGCTTAAAAAGCCATTAGGTAAAGTGCCATATTTTTTCAATAAGGCTTCATAACCTTGAGCAATCAATTCATCATTAGCATCATCTTGCAAAATCACTCGCTTACCAATAAATTTGGCAAAAAGATAACTTGCAATCAAAACAGGAATAGATACTGCAATCCCCATAAGAATGACTAATAATAAATTATGCTCTAAACCTAATCCACCTGCCACGGCAATTGGCCCTGGTGTTGGCGGAATAAAAACGTGTGCGGCATAAAGCCCTGCGCTCAGTGCAACGGCAGTACCAACGGGATTAGCGGCAATTTTTTTCTGAATCGCTTCACGAATTGGGTTTAATACAACAAAACCACTATCACAGAATACAGGAATACCAACAACCCAGCCCATAATAAGCATAGCCAGCTCTGGTCGTTTTTGCCCAACCAGTTTAACAACCATATCTGCTAATTTTAAGGCTGCTCCTGTTTTTTCTAGCACCATACCAATAATTGCACCGAAAATAATCACAATACCGATGCTCTTAAATGTGCCACTAAAGCCAGCTCCAACCATTGCTGGAATTTTAGTGAGAGGAATGCCCGCAAGAAGTGCTAAAGCAAGGGAAATGCTCATTAATGCGAGGAAAGGGTGAACTTTTAATTTCGCTATCATAAAAATCATAATCAGGATAGCAAGGATAAAGCTAATAATGAGTGCGATGCCCGTCATATTATTTCTCCTTTTATATGATTAATCAGCAATCACATTATTGTTTTCTCTAAGAGAAAATACTTTATCTAAAAATACAAAAAATAAGAGGGTAATTCACAATAATTTGTAGAAATAAACAAATTACTTTTTTAATAATATACTTAAATAGAATATAAATAAATCATCTATCTTATTGAAAGACAAAGAAGTTATTTGCTCAATTTTGTTAAGTCGATAACGCAGTGTATTACTATGAATGAATAAATTTTGTGCAGTGAGAGTGAGATCACAATTTGATAAAAAATATTGTTGCAGGGTTTTGCGTAATTGTTGATGGGTATCTTGTGCATAAAGTTTATTAATGGGTTTTAACAATTCCTTTGCTTGCCAAGAATCGGTTAAATCATCTAATAAAACCGGCAACTGGTATTGTTCAAAAAAATAAATCGATTTTTTAGGGAAAAATTTTAACCCGTAACTTAGCGTACTTAATGCCGTTTTATAAGAAAGAGACAATCTTTCATTTCCACCTAAAAAACCGCCTACCACAATCTTATATTGGCGAGAATTCCAATGTGCTGGCACAAAGGTTTTCAACAACGTTTTATTTTGACGTTCACTTGCTGGTAATAATATCAAGATGGAATCCAAAGAATGAATGGCAAAAAGCACATTTTGCTGCTGCAAGTAGCTGACTAATTCCTGTAATTGATTTTGATTGGAATGGCACAAATTGATCAGCGTTGCCACATAATTATTGGATAAATCAATACCGAAAAAATGTGCTTGTTGAACAAGCTGGGGATATTGCTGTGAATGATTAACTAACTGTAAAATAAATTCCTCTTTATAGCGATGCGACCAACGTTCTTGCTCAATTAAAATGTGCTGTTCAACAATTAATTCCGCCGTCATTTTTACTAATTCAGCATAAGGACGCACCTCCTCTGGTTTGCCTGATACCCCCACAACGCCAAAAATATTTCCGAGATAATTAATTGGAATATTAATACCAGGCTTGGCTTCTTGATTCCATTTTTGCGAAAGGAACTCATCAACTTCCACAACCCGATTTTCTCGAATTGCAATCACCGCCCCCGTATGTTTTTGCTTTAAACGGGAAGTATCGCCAGAAGCAATAATCACCCCGTTTTTATCCATTACATTGACGCTGTTTGGAATAATATGCATTGCCCGTTGAACAATTTTCTGTGCAACTTGCTGATCAAGTTCCATAACCCACCTGAAAATGAAATCAAACCTGGCTAAATCATATAATTAAAATGCTTATTTGCCCAAGATATTTATTGCATTTTTTCTCTTAATCGCTACAATTATTGCTCCTTGTCGGCGCTGAATTAGAGATCGGCGTTTGATGTATGACTAACCCTACTATTGAGGATTTTAATATGTCTCTAAGCACAGAAAAAAAAGCAGCTATCGTTGCTGAATTTGGTCGTGATGCAAAAGATACTGGTTCATCAGAAGTTCAAATTGCATTATTAACTGCACAAATCAACCACTTACAAGCACACTTCGCAGTGCATAAAAAAGACCATCACGGTCGCCGTGGTTTATTACGTATGGTTTCTCGTCGTCGTAAATTATTAGACTACTTAAAACGTACTGATTTAGCTAAATACAGTGAAACTATCGCTCGTTTAGGTTTACGTCGCTAATTTCCAAATTAGAACAAGAAAACGCTCAAGCAATTGAGCGTTTTTTTATGGGAATATTTTGTCAATAGCAAAATAAACCTACATTCGTCCGAAAAACTCTCCCAAAACACACCGCACTTTAAAATTCAATCTAACCAAATTCCTCGTCCCAACCGCCCGAATGGAAATAAAATTTTTAGAAAAATCACGCCGAGCGAGAGCGAAGTGAACATCAGGCTGATTTTTCGTTAAGAAAATTTTATTGGAATGAGGAAAAGTGAGAAATTTGACGATGATCGGGGGGCTTTTCTTTGCTTACTCTCTTTTGGGTAAGCAAAAGAAAGGAAGTCGCCAACGGCGAAACCTGTTATTTATCATAAAGAAATAAGTAATCAGCCAACAATAATGAACTAAATAACAAATAATAAAGAGCGGTACTTTTCCACAAATTTTTAACCACTTAAAACTCCGTGAAAAACCACCGCTCTTTTTGCTTATGTTATTTTTATTCCACCGCTTTAAATAAAATCTCGCTTGGAATAATTTCGCCTTGCCAATAAAGCTCGCTGGCAACTTTTTCGGCGAGTTGTAGGAAAGATTGGGCAATTTCGCTGTCTGGTGCGGAAACCACCGTTGGTTTGCCGTTATCCATATCTTCACGCAAGCGGATATGTAATGGCTGTTGTGCAAGCACTTTTACTTGATATTTTTCCGTCATTTTTTCTGCCCCGCCTGTACCAAAAATAGGTTCGTGATGACCGCAGTTGCTACAAATATGCACAGACATATTTTCCACAATGCCAAGCACTGGGACAGAAACGCGCTGGAACATTGAAATGCCTTTAATCGCGTCAATTAAAGCAATATCTTGCGGTGTGGTCACCACAATCGCGCCAGTTACAGGGATTTGTTGTGAGAGTGTAAGCTGAATATCACCTGTGCCAGGTGGCATATCAATCACTAAATAATCTAGCTCCACGCCGTCTTTCGCCCATAAGGTTTCTTGTAAAAGCTGGCTTAGCGCACTGCTTGCCATTGGGCCACGCCAGATGGTGGCGTTATCAGGTTCCATCAAATAGCCAATGGAATTGGTGCGTAATCCATACACTTCAATAGGGTTAATATGTTTGTTGTCTGGCGAAGTCGGGCGCTGATCTGCCACGCCAAGCATATGGGGGACAGACGGGCCATAAATATCCGCATCGAGCAAGCCAACTTTTGCGCCTTGTGCTTGTAAGGCTAAGGCTAAATTGACGGAAACGGTGGATTTACCCACGCCGCCTTTGCCTGAACTTACTGCAATAATATTTTTGATGCCTTTTACCGCTGGGTGATTATTGGCGCGTTTTAAGGTGGCGATTTGGTAGTTCAGCACCCATTTTACTTCTGTGGATTGAGTGATTTTTTCTAGTGCATTGGTTAGCGCTGCTTTTAATTGTTCAAAACCACTGTTCCACGCAAAAGGCATTGTGATTTCAATGCGTAAAACGCCTGCACCTAGCTCTACTTTTTTGATCGCATTGAGAGTGATTAAATCACGTTGTAAGCTAGGGTGTTGAAATTGTTGGAATAATTGTTGAATTTCGGCTTGTTGAGCCTCGCTTAAATTCGCTGAAAAATGAATGCTCATCATTATTTCCTATTGTTAAGTCGCTGTTAAGTAAATGGTTAGAGAATAGTTGAGTAAATTTGTGGGTATATTTAAACACGGCAAGGCGGTGCTGTTAAGTATAAATTGAGATAAACCGCCTTGAACTGGAAAAAATACCGCCAATAAGGTAAAATTCAGCACAATTTTTCTGATGATAAAGGTAACAGATAATGTCAAATTCACCTCGTAAAATTTTAGTCACTTGCGCATTGCCTTATGCAAACGGTCCGATTCATTTAGGACATATGCTTGAGCATATCCAAGCCGATATTTGGGTGCGCTTCCAACGTATGCGTGGCAACGAAATTTATTTTGTTTGTGCTGATGATGCGCACGGCACGCCAATTATGCTTAAAGCCGATCAAATGGGCATTACCCCTGAGCAGTTAATCGCCGATGTGCAACAAAAACACGTTGAAGATTTCAAAGGCTTTAACATTAGTTTTGATAATTATTATTCAACCCATAGCGAAGAAAATCGCGAGCTAGCAGAAAGCATTTACAACAAATTAAAAGAAAATGGTTTTATCAAAAGCCGTACTATTTCGCAATTATTCGATCCTGAAAAGCAGATGTTCTTGCCTGATCGCTTTGTTAAAGGCACTTGTCCAAAATGTAAATCCCCTGATCAATATGGCGATAACTGTGAAGTTTGTTCTGCCACTTACAGCCCAACGGAATTAATCGATCCGCGTTCTACGGTATCGGGTGCAACGCCTGTGTTGAAAGAAAGTGAGCATTTTTTCTTTGACTTACCAAGTTTTGAAGCAATGTTGAAAGCGTGGATTCGCTCTGGTTCATTGCAACAAGAAGTGGCGAATAAAATGCAAGAATGGTTTGAAGCGGGGCTGCAACAATGGGATATTTCTCGTGATGCGCCTTACTTCGGCTTTAAAATCCCGGGTACAGAAAATAAATATTTCTATGTTTGGCTTGATGCGCCGATTGGTTATATGGCGTCTTTCAAAAACCTGTGCAACCGCAAAGGTGATATTGATTTTAATAGTTTCTGGAATAAAGACAGCCAAGCTGAGCTTTATCATTTTATTGGTAAAGATATTATGTACTTCCACTCATTATTCTGGCCGGCAATGTTAGAAGGGGCAGAATTACGCAAGCCTGATAATATTTTTGTACACGGTTATGTTACGGTGAATGGCGAGAAAATGTCGAAATCTCGCGGTACATTTATCCAAGCGGCAACCTATTTAAAACACCTTGATCCCGAATATTTACGCTACTACTATGCGGCAAAATTAGGCAACCGCATTGACGATCTAGATCTCAATTTGGAAGATTTTGTCCAGCGCGTGAATACCGATGTGGTAAATAAATTAGTCAATCTTGCTTCACGCAATGCAGGCTTTATCCAAAAACGTTTTGCAGGGGAATTAGCGGCCAGCTTGCAAGATCCTGTTTTATTCGCTGAATTTACTTCACAAGCGGATCACATTGCAGCTTATTACGAAAACCGTGAATTCGGCAAAGCCATTCGTGAAATTATGGCATTAACGGATAAAGCCAATAAATATATTGACGAAAAAGCCCCTTGGGTCATTGCCAAAGAAGAAGGTCGCGAGCAAGAATTGCAACAAGTTTGCTCAATGGGTATTGAGTTATTCCGTGTATTAATGGGCTACTTAAAACCTGTGCTACCAAAATTAGCCGAGCGTGCTGAAGCCTTCTTACAGACAGAAATTACTTGGGATAACCTTGCAACACCGTTGCTTGCTCACAAAATTGCGCCGTTTAAAGCCTTGTTCTCTCGTTTAGATATGAAACAAATTGAGCAAATGATCGACGCATCAAAAGCAGAAAATGCTCAACTCAATCCGCAAAGTAGTATAGAAAAAAGTGCGGTGCAAAATGCAGCAGATTTTGAACCTTTTGAAGAAACCATCACCATTGATGATTTCGCCAAATTAGACTTGCGTGTTGCCAAAGTACTGAAATGCGAAGCCGTGCCCGAAAGCAATAAATTATTGAAATTTATCCTAGATTTAGGCGTGGAACAGCGTCAAGTGTTCTCGGGCATTAAAGCAGCCTACAACAAACCAGAAGATCTGGAAGGCCGAATGGTGATTATGGTCGCCAACCTTGCACCGCGCAAAATGAAATTTGGTATGTCAGAAGGAATGATCCTTTCCGCAGGCACGGGCGGTGCAGATTTATTCTTGCTTGATGTAGATTCTGGTGCGAAAGCAGGCGCGCGCGTGAAATAATAATCGCAAATTATGATAGAAAATAGAAAAAAGGCGAACCTAATGTTCGCCTTTTTGTTTACGCTACTGGCGTGCCTTTCAGCAATTTTCTTATCCAGCTACGATTTGGGCTGAGCTGATGCAAAATATCTTCACTTAACGGCAAAGGTTCGCCATAAATTAATGAAGCTAGCACTTCACCAAGCAAAGGCGCGGACGTTAATCCCCTTGAGCCTAATGCACCGATTAAATAAAGATTGTGATGAATTACCGCAGGCGGAATAGGCTGTTTGCGGCGGCGTAGATTAAAGAGATTTTTATAGTCTTCTACTTGCTGTGCGAAATTTGGCACGTTGCCCACCATAGGAATGCGATCGCGCACGGAGCAACGTACACCGACACGCGCCAAGTTGCCCGAGGTATCAATCTCATTCACCCATTCTACACCCGAAAGATTTTGCTGAATTTTGTGCTGATTTTCTTGCTGTTCTTGTTGGCTAAATTGACGATCTTGATTATCACGAACGTGGCTTGCTCCAATGCAATGGCTACTTTTTTCTTGATCTACAGGGGTGAGATAGCCGTCATAGCAAAGCACCGCTTTAAGGTGTTTTAGCTGTGCTGTGGTAGGAATTTGGCTCACTTGTCCACGCACAGGGTAAACGGGTAGTTGTGCGGTTTGGCTAAAGTCTTTGAGCTTATGTCCGTTAGCAATAATGGCGATCTGATGAGAAAAGGTTTCACCCTGTGAATTAGTCAGCGCCCAGCCTTCGCCTTGTTGAGAAAGTGCGGTGATTTTTTGCGAAGTTTTTATCGTTACGCCACGCTTTTGTAAATAAGCAAATAAATTTTGCACGAACTGACGAGGCGCAAGCCAAGCGCCTTGTGGAATAAATACGCCATCGCAAGGCAGTGGCAAACCGACTTTCTCGCTCAATTCCGCTTGAGAAAGACGTTGAAATAAGGCTTCGGGCAGATCTAAGTGAGAAATTTTGTCTAATTTCACCGCACTTTTATGATCATAAGCGCAGAGCGCCACGCCGCAAAAATCCCGTTCAAATTCAATGCCTTGCTCAATCACCCAATGCAGTTGCTGTTGCCCATATAAAAACGCGTGAATATAAAAACGAATGTTACGCTCATCATCATCGCTCAGCTGCGGATAAAATGCCCCTTGCTTGTTGCCTGACGCGTTGAGCGCGGTTTGCTCATCTTCACAATAAAGCGTGATATTCGCGCCACGTTGTAATAAAGAAAGCGCGGTAAAGGCAGAAGCAATACCGCCGCCGATAATGGCGATGTCTTGCGTTTCATTCATTTGAGCCGCTTGTGGAAAATACCAAGGGGTTAACATTGCGCAAGTGCGGTGGTTTTTGGCGGAGTTTTCGGGTTTTACCCCTGCTAAACATTCACGCTTTTTACCGTAGCCTTTGCGTTTATGCACGATAAATCCTGCATTTTCTAAGCCTTTTCGCACCGCACTTGCAGCGGTGAAAGTGGCAAATGTGCCGTTAGGTTTGCAATAATCAAACATTGCGTTGTAAAGCTGATCATTCCACATTTGCGGATTTTTACTCGGCGAAAAGCCATCTAAAAACCACGCATCAATGCGATTTTGCATATAATCACCCAGTTGCGGCAGGTTTTCCGCTATCTCACCAAACCAAATATCCAACGTGGTTTCGGCAAAATGAAAACACTGGCAGCCTGTGATCATCGGCTGCCAATGGCGACAAAGTTGCGTGCTTAAATCGGCAAATTCAGGATAAGGCTGATGAGTTTGGGCTAGTTGTGTTGGATTGAGCGGATATTTTTCAAAAGAAATAAAAAACAAGCGTTTCAGCGGACTATGCGGATTGGCTTGACGAAATTGACGAAAAAGCTGGGTAACAGCAAAAAAATTCAGCCCTGTGCCAAAGCCAGTTTCGGCAATCACAAAATGCCCTTGGTTAAACTGATGCCAACGTTCCCACAGCGCATTTCCTTGTTGAAATACATAATGACTTTCCTCCAAACCGTCTTGGTTAGAAAAATAGACATCATCAAATTGGTGGGAAACGGGCGTGTTTTCTTGATTAAAGTAAATCTCTGCGTGATTAAGTTTAAACATCTTTGCTGGCGTCTTTGTTGTGCTATTCGAGTTTGCTATAATAGCGAAATTTTCGGGATTGGTCGAACCTTCAAAGAAATGCTTGCAATATTTTCATTTCGTAGTAAGTTAGCGACCGACTGTATTTTTTACTCTTTCAACGCAAAAGGAATAATCTATGAGAAGAGCGGTGATTACTGGTTTCGGTGTCATTTCCAGTATTGGTAACAATAAAGAAGAAGTATTAGCTTCATTAAAAGCGGGTAAATCAGGCATTGAGTTAGTGCCAGAATTTGTGGAAATGGGTATGCGTAGCCATATCGCAGGTACGCTCAAAATTACACCTTCAGAATTGATTGATCGTAAAGTTTATCGCTTTATGGGCGATGCGGCGGCTTATGCTTATCTTTCAATGAAAGAAGCCATTGAAGACGCAGGCTTAACAGAAGAACAAGTGTCTAACGATCGCACCGGTTTAGTGATTGGTGCAGGAACAGGTTCTGCGCACAATCAGCTTATCGCTTGTGATGCCGTGCGTGGCCCGCGTGGTGTGAAAGCGGTTGGTCCTTATGCGGTAACCAAAACGATGGCATCAAGTGTATCAGCTTGTTTAGCCACCCCTTACAAAATCCGTGGCGTGAATTATAGTATCAGTTCTGCTTGTGCCACTTCTGCCCATTGTATCGGCCACGCTTTAGAATTAATTCAATTAGGCAAACAAGACATTGTTTTTGCAGGCGGTGCAGAAGAATTATCGTGGGAATGTGCCACCGAATTTGACGCAATGGGTGCGGTTTCCACCAAATATAACGATACCCCAGAAAAAGCTTCGCGCGCTTATGATGCAAACCGTGATGGTTTCGTGATTGCAGGTGGTGGCGCTGTGGTTGTGGTTGAAGAATTAGAACACGCCCTTGCGCGTGGTGCAAAAATCTATGCGGAAATCGTGGGTTATGGCGCAACTTCTGATGGTTATGATATGGTTGCACCAAGCGGCGAAGGCGCGGAACGTTGTATGAAACAAGCAATGGCAACAGTAGATACTCCTATTGACTACATCAACGTACACGGCACATCAACGCCAGTGGGTGATGTGAAAGAATTAGGTGCGATCAAAAATGTTTTCGGTGATGAAAAACCAGCCATTTCATCAACAAAATCAATGACAGGCCATTCACTAGGTGCGGCTGGTGCACACGAAGCCATTTACACCTTACTAATGTTAGACAACGATTTCATCGCCCCAAGCATAAACATCGAAACCCTCGATCCACAAGCGGAAGGAATGAACATCGTAACAGAAACCAAAGAAAACGCGGGCTTAAATACCGTAATGTCAAACAGCTTTGGCTTCGGCGGCACAAACGCAACATTGGTGTTTAGACGTTATACAAAATAAACCAAGCCAAAATAATAAAAAACGCTTTCAGTAAGAAAGCGTTTTTTTTATATTCAATCATTGTTAGCATTTGAGCTATTTGTCATTCTTTTGCGACTGTTCTAAAGCTAAATATCCTTCCAATAATTCAATGGCTTCCAAACAGCGTGCGCGGCGTTGTTGGGTGTGTGCGATGAGCTGTTGGAGCCGTTGTTTTTCCAATTCTTCTTGGGCTTGAAAATACTGATCTTGTTGCTGCTCAATTTTTGCATTTAAGGCTTGTAGGGCTTCGTAATATTTCTCTAAGCGTTCCCTTGGCGGCAGGCGATGAATGGCGTGTTGCTGCTTATCCTTTGCGCTGAGTGGCGCTTTTGTGGGATTACGCTGCGTTGTTTTTCTTGATTTCTGTTGTTTTATGGCATCTAGCAGGGCTTGTAACTGGGCAAGCAGTTTTTCGCTATAAAATTGACATTGAGCCTGTTCGTTTTCTTGCAAACGTGCGATTTGAGCAAGGGTGTTGTCTAATTCGGCACGATAAAATTTGAATAGCTGGAAATCTTCACTAAATAAAGTGCGGTCAAATTTTGCATAAATTTTCTCTGTATCAGGCATTGGATATTGCTGATAACATTGCGAAATTTTTTGGCGTAACGCTTGAATGAGTTGAGTTTTGTTCATTTTTCCGTTCAATATTGATTGAGTGAGATTGGGTAGCGCGGAAATTATCGCATAAAAAAGGACATCTTGTGATGTCCTTTTTCTGTCTATCTTCTATCTAACATTGCTTATAAATACATTGCAGCCAACCAGCCGAAAATAATTAATGGAATGTTGTAGTGAATAAAGGTAGGTACGACAGAATCCCAAATGTGATCGTGTTTGCCGTCCATATTCAAGCCTGATGTTGGGCCGAGTGTGGAGTCGGAAGCTGGGGAGCCTGCATCACCGAGTGCGGCGGCCACGCCTACGATAGAAACCGTGGCTAATGGGCTAAATCCAAGGGTTAAACATAGTGGCACATAAATTGAGGTGATGATTGGCACCGTAGAGAAAGAGGATCCGATCCCCATTGTGATAAACAAGCCCACAATTAACATTAATAATGCGGCTAATCCTTTGTTGTCTGCGCCTAAGCCTTGGCTGAATGTATCCACTAATTGGGTTACGCCGCCAGTGGCGTTAATCACCGCAGCAAAGCCTGATGCAGCAATCATCACAAAGCCGATCATTGCCATTAGGCGTAGGCCTTGTTGGAAAATATCGTTGCTTTCTTTGAGTTTGAAAATGCCACAAACGGCGAAAATGATTAAACCTGCTAAACCGCCGATAATGGTGGAATCAGTGAAAAGTTGTAAACCGAAAGTAACCACAATCGCAACAATGCTAGCAATAACGTGGAACGGCTTGATGTTCGCAATATGCTGTTCAATTTCTTGCGTGCTAAGGTTGTTGTCTGAAACGGCATATTCTCTTGGTTTGCGATAAGTGATGAACACGGCGGTGAGTAAACCTAAAATCATTCCAATCACCGGTAACATCATTGCAAGGGAAACTTCGCCAACGCTGGTGTGTAAGCCGAGCGGTGCGCCCACTTGGTTAATATTTTTCACCAAAATGCTTTCGATAAAGATTTTCCCGAATCCCACTGGCAAGAGCATATAAGTGGCGGTTAAACCGAAAGTTAGCACACAAGCCACGGCACGGCGGTCAATTTTCAATTTATTGAAAATGGCGAGCAGTGGTGGGATCACAATAGGAATAAAGGCGATATGCACAGGCAATAAGTTTTGTGATGAAATGGAGAAAATCACCAACACCGCCAAGATGAAATATTTAAACGTTGCCATTGAAAGCCCGTTTGGCGAATGGCCGAGTTTTTGAATCACTTTGAAAGCGAGCAAATCGGTAATGCCTGATTTAGAAATTGCCACAGCAAATGCACCTAAAATAGCGTAGTTCATCGCCACTTCAGCGCCGCCGCCTAAGCCACCCGTAAAGGTTTGAATGGTTTCGCTCATTGTTAAATTGCTGCATAAGCCTGCGGTTAGCGCGGAAATGATCAAAGCAATCACCACGTTAATGCGCAATAAACTTAACGCAAGCAATACAATGATAGAAATCACAACAGGATTGGAAAGTAACATTGCATTGTCCTTATTTAAGAGAAAAAGAAAAATTTATAAAAAAATTACCGCACTTATTCTGTTATTTGATGGGGAAAACCACCTAATTGTTTGAGATGGTTTACCATATAACAGAATAATTCTGCGGTGCGTTCTGTATCATATAAAGCGGAATGCGCTTGTTTATGATCAAAAGGAATGTTCGCCGCTTGGCAGGCTTTCACCAATACCGTTTGACCGAACATAAATCCGCTTAATGTGGCGGTGTCAAACATTCCAAAAGGGTGGAATGGATTGCGTTTGGCTTGCACGCGCTCAGCCGCCGCCATTAAGAAACTTTGGTCGAAGGTGGCATTATGTGCCACGATAATGGAACGTTGGCATTCCGCTTGTTTTTGCGCCTGACGCACCATTTTGAATAATTCGCTAATGGCGATATTTTCCGAAATCGCACCGCGTAAGGGGTTATCAATATCAATGCCGTTAAATTTGAGTGAATCAGGATTAATATTCGCCCCTTCAAAAGGTTGAATATGAAAATGGCACTTTTGATCTGGCAATAAGAACCCATTTTCGTCCATTTTTACCGTAATAGCGGCGATTTCAAGTAACGCATCAGTTTTTGCGTTAAAGCCTGCGGTTTCTACATCAATAATCACGGGCAAGTAGCCACGAAAGCGGTTTTTTAGCAAATTATAATTAATGGGTTCGCTTGTTGTCATAACATTATGGACTATCAGATCAAAGGTGAGATAAAAAGTGCGGTGTAAAATTTGCGAAAATTTCCACCGCACTTTTTAACCGTTTATTTTAACTTAGTTGCCTAATCCGGCTTGTGCATTTTTATTTTCGATAAACTCGATTTTGTAACCATCAGGATCTTCCACGAAGGCAATTACTGTTTTGCCGCCTTTTACTGGGCCCGGCTCACGAGTAACTTTTCCGCCTGCTTGGCGAACGGCTTCGCAAGTGGCATAAATATCGTCCACGCCGATAGCGATATGCCCGTAAGCATTGCCCAGTTCATATTCGTGTACGCCCCAGTTG
The DNA here is from genome assembly GCF_965138825.1 of Avibacterium endocarditidis. Lineage (NCBI taxonomy): Bacteria > Pseudomonadati > Pseudomonadota > Gammaproteobacteria > Pasteurellales > Pasteurellaceae > Avibacterium > Avibacterium endocarditidis. The sequence goes on along the minus strand of NZ_CBCSDH010000011.1, from coordinate 18,155 downwards.
TAGGTTAATTCAAGCACAGAAGCTTTGTCTTCATCGTCATAACCTAAAAAAGCAAGGGTATATTTATATTCTGGATTTTCGCTGGTGCGCAATAAACGCATACCTAACACATCTTGATAAAATTTAATCGAACGATCTAAATCGCCCACGCGTAACATTGTATGTAAAATTCGCATAATCATCTCCAATCAGCAAAAAATTGTAGGCATTATGCCATAATTAGGGGGAAAAAGCATTACAGAGTTTTGTCTTAAATTTCGCTTATTTGCTATAGTCCCTTGCACCGAAAATCGCCGTGCCAACGCGTACCATTGTCGCACCGCATTCAATGGCACTGGTGAGATCATCAGACATTCCCATTGAAAGGGTGTCAATTTGACATTCGGGCAACGCGGTTTTTAATTGCTGGAAAAGCTGTTGCATTTGGCTAAAGGCCTGCTTTTGCTCAGCGATATTTTGCGTTGGGGCGGGGATCGTCATCAAGCCACGCAAACATAAGTGCGGTAGATTTTTGATGTGTTTTGCCAAATCGAGCATTTCCGCAGGTTGAATGCCTGATTTACTACTTTCATCGCTAATATTAATTTGAATCAGCACATTCAACGGTTTTTTGTAGTGGGGACGCTGATCGTTAAGACGATCGGCAATCTTGGCACGATCGAGGGTTTGCATCCAATCAAAATGTTCCGCCACTAAACGGCTTTTATTCGATTGCAACGGCCCGATGAAATGCCATTCGAGATCGAAACCTTGCCCCTCAAAATGCTGAATTTTTTCTACCCCCTCTTGCACATAGTTTTCGCCAAATTGATGTTGTCCCGCTTGGTAGGCAGTCAAAATGGCTTCTACGGGCTTGGTTTTGCTCACCGCCAATAGAGTGATATCCGTGCTGGCTCGCTGAGCTTGCTCGCACGCTTGTTGGATTTGTGTTTGCACCTGTTGTAAATTTTGTTGAATTGTCATTGTGGGCTTACCTATATCCTATGAAGTTTCGCATTATTTTAACAAAATCATTCTATATTATTCATTTTCTGTTTGACAAGGCGTGAAAATTTCGGTATTTCTAACACCATTATTTTTTGTTAGGAAAATCACAACAATGCAACGCACAATGGCAATTATTATGACCACCACCATTATTACCATTACGATGAATGGGGCGGGTTAGTGCGTTAAAAACAGGATCACAGAAAACCCGCATTACAAAGTGCGGGTTTTTTTATAAGCATTTTTTGCATTCACAACATTTATACTGAGGAGAATTTCTATGCGAGTATTAAAATTTGGTGGCACTTCGCTGGCAAATCCAGAACGTTTTTCACAAGCGGCACGGCTGATCGAAAAAGCCCATTTAGAAGAGCAAGCCGCTGGCGTGTTATCGGCCCCCGCTAAGATCACAAATTACCTTGTCGCCCTTTCTGAAAAAGCAAGCCAAAACCTACCAACTGATACCGATTTTAATCAAGCACTTGAAATTTTCTATACCATTATTAATGGCTTATATGCCGAAAATGAAAATTTTGATCTCGCAGGAACAAAAGCCCTGATTGATGCGGAATTTGCTCAAATCGCCGAGCTTTTAGCAGAAATTCGTGCTAAAGGCGTGTTAGATGACGCAGTGAAAGCGACCATTGATTGTCGCGGGGAAAAGTTGTCTATCGCAATGATGAAAGCCTGGTTTGAAGCCCGTGGCTATCAAGTTACGGTGATTAATCCCGTGGAAAAACTTTTAGCACAAGGTGGTTATTTAGAATCTTCGGTGGATATTGAAGAATCCACCAAACGCATTGATGCGGCAAGTATTCCGCCGAAAAATGTAGTGTTAATGGCAGGCTTTACTGCGGGCAATGAGAAAGGGGAACTTGTTTTACTCGGTCGTAATGGTTCAGATTATTCCGCCGCGTGCCTTGCTGCCTGTTTAAATGCTTCTGTGTGTGAAATTTGGACAGATGTGGACGGCGTGTTTACCTGCGACCCACGCCTTGTGCCTGATGCACGTTTATTGCCAAGTCTTTCTTACCGTGAAGCAATGGAACTCTCTTATTTCGGGGCGAAAGTGATTCACCCACGCACCATTGGGCCATTAGCACAAGCTAATATTCCTTGCTTAATTAAAAATACAGGTAATCCAGATGCCAAAGGCTCAATTATCGACAGCAATGCGCAATCAGAACAATTACAAGTAAAAGGGATCACCAACCTTGATAATTTGGCGATGTTTAATGTGTCAGGGCCGGGAATGCAAGGAATGGTGGGAATGGCCGCTCGCGTGTTCTCTACAATGTCAAAAGCTGGCGTTTCGGTGATTTTAATTACCCAATCTTCTTCTGAATATAGCATCAGTTTCTGTGTGCCTGTAAAAGCAGCAGAGGTGGCAAAAAATGCGTTGGAAGTGGAATTTGCCCAAGAACTGAAAAACCAAGATTTAGAAGAAATCGAAGTGATCAAAGATCTTTCCATCATCTCCGTGGTGGGCGAGGGAATGCGTCAAGCGAAAGGGATTGCTGCCCATTTCTTTTCCGCATTAGCACAAGCAAATATCAGCATTGTAGCGATTGCACAAGGATCTTCTGAGCGTTCTATTTCTGCCGTAGTGCCACAAAATAAAGCCATTGAAGCGGTGAAAGCAACGCACCAAGCCCTTTTTAATAACAAAAAAGTGGTGGATATTTTTCTCGTTGGGGTAGGTGGCGTAGGGAGTGAATTAATTGAGCAGGTAAAAAATCAGCGAGATTATTTAGCAAAAAAGGACATTGAGATCCGCGTTTGTGCCATTGCAAACTCAAATAAAATGTTACTTGATGCCAATGGCTTAAATCTGGATCACTGGCAAGAAGATTTGGAAAATGCCACACAGCCCTCTGATTTTGATGTGTTGCTTTCTTTTATTAAATTGCACCACGTTGTAAACCCCGTATTTGTGGATTGCACATCAGCGGAAAGTGTTGCAGGCTTGTATGCGCGTGCTTTAAGCGAGGGTTTCCACGTGGTTACGCCAAACAAAAAAGCCAACACCAGAGAACTCGAGTACTATAATTTATTGCGTGAAGATGCGCGTAAAAGCCAGCATAAATTCTTGTATGAAACCAATGTGGGCGCGGGCTTGCCAGTGATTGAAAACTTGCAAAATTTATTGGCTGCTGGGGACGAATTAATCCGCTTTAGTGGCATTTTATCTGGCTCGCTTTCCTTTATTTTTGGCAAGTTGGAAGAAGGACTATCGCTTTCAGAAGTTACCGCATTAGCGCGTGAAAAAGGCTTTACTGAACCGGATCCGCGTGATGATCTTTCAGGACAAGATGTGGCGCGAAAATTGCTTATTTTAGCTCGTGAAGCAGGCTTACAATTAGAATTAAGCGATGTGGAAGTAGAGGGCGTGTTGCCAAAAGGTTTTGCGGAAGGCAAATCAGTTAACGAATTTATGGCAATGTTGTCACAGCTTGATGCAGAATTTAAAGCTCGCGTGGAAAAAGCGAAAGCAGAGGGCAAAGTACTGCGTTATGTTGGACAAATTGAAAACGGCAAATGCAAAGTGTCGATTGTAGAAGTCGGGCAAGATGATCCACTGTATAAAGTAAAAAATGGTGAAAATGCCTTAGCATTCTACACCCGCTACTATCAGCCAATCCCATTATTATTGCGTGGTTATGGGGCAGGAAATGCGGTAACTGCGGCAGGGATCTTCGCTGATATTTTAAGAACATTACATAATTAAGGAGCATTTATGTTACGAATTTACGCCCCTGCATCTAGTGCGAATATCAGCGTGGGCTTTGATACATTGGGGGCGGCGGTGTCCCCAATTGATGGCTCATTATTGGGCGATGTGGTGCAAGTGGAGGCAATCAGCCAAGGCTTTGAGCTAGAAAGTGCGGGTTATTTTGTGCGTAAATTACCCAAAGAACCACAAAAAAATATCGTCTATCAAGCCTACGTTCTGTTCAGTGAACGGTTAAAATTGCGTGGCGTTAAAGTGAAGCCTCTCCGCCTCACGCTCGAAAAAAATATGCCGATTGGCTCAGGGCTTGGCTCAAGTGCTTGTTCCATTGTGGCTGCTTTGGTGGCATTAAACAAATTCCACGATGAACCGTTTTCCAAAATGGAATTATTAGAAATGATGGGCGAATTGGAGGGGCGTATTTCAGGCTCAATTCATTATGACAATGTTGCCCCTTGTTATTTAGGTGGGGTGCAATTAATGGTACAATCGCTTGGCAATATTTGTCAGCAGTTGCCATTTTTTGATAACTGGTATTGGGTGTTGGCATACCCAGGTATTGAGGTTTCTACCTCAGAAGCACGAGCCATTTTGCCGAAAAGCTACACCAGACAAGATGTAATTACCCACGGTCGCCATTTAGGGAGCTTTGTTCACGCTTGCCACACACAGCAAGAAGCCTTAGCCGCCTATATGATGAAAGATGTGATCGCAGAACCTTATCGTGAAGCACTATTACCAAACTTCGCTGAAGTTAAACAAGCGGTACGCGATCTTGGCGCACTGGCTTCTGGCATTTCAGGCTCAGGCCCAACAATGTTTGCTATCGCACCAGATTTAAACACCGCCAGCAAAGTGGCCACTTATTTGGAAAATCATTATCTACAAAACAACGAAGGCTTCGTCCACGTTTGTAAAGTAGATAACCAAGGCGCAAGAGAATTGGGCTAAAAATTGCCCAAATGGAAGTAAAACTATAAAAGCAATATTATCTGCAAAAAAGGTAACTTTTACCGCTTTTGTAAAGCAGATAATAAAGTGAAAGGGAGTAAAAATCCCCGTCCAAACCGCCCGAATGAAAATAAAATTTTTAGAAAAGTAACGCCTGAACGCAGCGTAGCGAGTATGGGCTTACTTTTCGTTAAGAAAATTTTATTGGAATGAGGAAAAAGCGGGTTGATCGGGTGCTTTTTTCTTTGCCTACTTTCTTTTGAGCAAGCAAAAGAAAGCAGGTCGCTCAACGAGCGAAACTCGTTATACATCATTAAAAATGAAAGAATTTTAAACAAAGAACATTAACCAACCCCAAACGGAACAACTATGAATTTATACAACATCAAACACCCCGAAGAACAAGTAAATTTCGCCCAAGCAGTACGCCAAGGGCTAGGCAAAGATCAAGGGCTATTTTTCCCTGAAATTATCCCGCACTTAGATAACATTGATGCCTTGCTTGAACTACCTTTGGTTGAGCGTAGCGAGAAAATCCTAGGGGCATTAATTGGTGATGAAATTCCAGCGGATAAACTGGCTCAACTGGTAAAAAATGCCTTTACATTCCCTGCACCAGTAGAAAAAGTGGCAGATCATATTTACGCCTTAGAATTATTCCACGGCCCAACTCTTGCCTTTAAAGATTTTGGCGGACGCTTTATGGCGCAAGCCCTTGCTGCCGTGCGTGGCGATGGAAAAATCACCATTTTAACGGCAACATCAGGGGATACTGGCGCAGCAGTGGCACACGCATTCTATGGTTTAGAAAATATTGATGTGGTGATTTTATATCCAAAAGGCAAAATCAGCCCATTACAAGAAAAATTATTCTGTACCCTAGGTGGGAATATCCGTACTGTTGCCATTAACGGCGATTTTGACGATTGCCAAGCCTTGGTTAAACAGGCGTTTGATGATGCGGAACTTCGCCAAGCGATTGGTTTAAATTCAGCTAACTCTATTAATATCAGCCGTTTATTAGCACAGGTTTGTTATTATTTTGAAGCGGTAGCACAACTGCCAAAAGCAGAGCGTGAAAACATTGTGGTTTCTGTGCCAAGCGGTAACTTTGGTAATCTCACCGCAGGGTTAATTGCCAAAACAATGGGCTTACCGATTAAACGTTTTATCGCCGCAACCAACGCGAACGATACCGTGCCACGTTATTTAAGCACAGGCGAATGGGCGCCAAATGACACCGTGGCAACCTTATCAAACGCAATGGACGTTAGCCGCCCAAATAACTGGCCTCGTGTAGAAGAACTCTTCAAACGCAACGGCTGGGCATTGTCAGAGCTTCATTCCGCCGCAATGAGTGATGAGCAAACTGAACACACCTTGCAAGCAATGAACGAGCAAGGCTATCTATGCGAACCGCACGGTGCGATCGCCTACGGCGTGTTAAAACAAGATTTACAAGCTGGCGAAACAGGATTATTCCTTTGCACTGCTCACCCTGCAAAATTCAAAGAAAGCGTCGAGCGAATTTTATCAACGGAATTACCTTTACCTGAAGCCTTGGATAAACACAACAAATTGCCATTGCTTTCAGATGAAATGGATAATGATTTTGCAACGTTAAAGGCGTATTTGTTGAAGAAATAATTTTGTAAAAAGGGCGGACGCATAGTGAAGTAGGGTGGGCTTTAGCCCACCATTTAATGAGATTTCTCCCTTTGGTGGGCTGAAACCCACCCTACGGAGCATTTAGATAAATTTTATATCAGTATAATGAATATATAGGGGCGGACCTGTGTGTCCGCCCGAAACATTAGAAAATAAAAAGGACAAAAAATGATTACTCTTTACGGTATTAAAAATTGCGATACGGTGAAAAAAGCGTTGAAATGGTTGGCGGATAATGGCATTGAACATCGTTTGCACGATTACCGTGTGGACGGGCTGGATAAGGCTTGGTTAGCACAAGCGGAAGCTCAGTTTGGCTGGGAAAATTTGGTGAATAAGCGTAGCACGACATGGCGTAATTTGCCTGATGAAGTGAAAAAAACGTTGTCAAAAAGCACCGCACTTGAGGTGTTATTTGAACAGCCAACGTTGATTAAACGCCCAATTATTTTACAAGAGAACATTGCGTTAATCGGCTTTGATGCCACGGCATACGATGAAGCTTTTGGTAAGTAAGAAAGGTTAAGCAATGAAAGAAACAATCGTTACCTTAGCGCAACAGCTGATCCAACGTCCTTCGATTAGCCCTGATGATCAAGGCTGTCAAAAACTAATTGCCGATCGTTTAGAAAAACTCGGGTTTCAAATTGAGTGGTTGCCTTTTAATGATACGTTAAATTTATGGGCGAAGCGCGGCTCAACAGGCCCAGTGGTGGCTTTTGCAGGGCATACCGATGTTGTGCCAGTGGGCGATGAGAGCCAATGGCAATATCCTCCGTTTTCAGCCCAAATTGTCGATGATATGTTGTATGGCCGTGGTGCGGCGGATATGAAAGGCTCGCTAGCGGCAATGGTTGTGGCGGCAGAAAATTATGTGAAAGCTAACCCAAATCACGCAGGGACGATTGCCTTGCTCATTACTTCCGATGAAGAAGCTGCGGCAAAAGATGGCACAGTGCGGGTAGTGGAAACCTTAATGGCACGCGGTGAGCCGATTGATTATTGTTTGGTTGGCGAGCCTTCAAGTGCTGAGAAATTAGGCGATGTTGTGAAAAATGGCCGCCGTGGTTCCATTACAGGCAATCTGCATATTCAAGGCGTGCAAGGCCACGTTGCTTACCCACATTTAGCCGATAATCCTGTTCATAAATCCGTTGATTTCCTAAAAGAATTAACCACTTACCAATGGGATCAGGGCAATGAATTCTTCCCGCCAACCAGTTTGCAGATTGCTAATATTCAAGCTGGTACAGGCAGTAATAATGTAATCCCTGGGGAGCTTTATGTGCAGTTTAATTTGCGTTATTGCACCGAAGTAACAGACGAGCTAATCAAGCAAACCGTAGAACAAATGCTGAAAAAACATCAGCTTGATTATCGCATTGAATGGAATTTATCGGGCAAGCCATTTTTAACAAAACCAGGTAAACTGGTGAATGCCGTGGTGGATAGTCTTGAAGAAATTGCCAAAATTACTCCCGCACTTGAAACGGGTGGTGGCACGTCAGACGGACGTTTTATTGCTTTAATGGGGGCTGAAGTGGTGGAACTTGGGCCATTAAATGCCACCATTCATAAAGTGAATGAATGCGTAAGTTGTCAAGATCTCGCCACTTTGGGCGACGTTTATCAGCAAATGTTAGTGAATTTGCTGAATAAGGACGCATAATGAAAGTGAGTTTTACACCTGCAATGCTCACGGGAAAATCGCGTGAGCATTTATCCCCTTTGCCTTGCCCGTTCTCAACACAACATTTTCTTCAGCCAGATGCCTTAAAAGCCTTTCAAGGCTTACAGCAAAGTGCGGTCAAAAATGGCTTCAATTTACAGCCTGCGAGTAGCTTTCGAGATTTCCAGCGTCAGCAAATGATTTGGAATGAGAAATTTGCGGGCAAGCGTAAAGTACATAATGATGAAGGACAAGCACTTGACTTATCTTGTTGTTCTGATTGGGAAAAATGCCAAGCGATTTTGCGTTGGTCAGCCTTGCCGGGGGGAAGCCGTCATCACTGGGGAACGGAAGTGGATATTTTTGATCCTGATTTATTGCCAGCAGATCAAAAATTACAACTTGAGCCTTGGGAATATGGTGAGAAAGGCTATTTTTTTGAGCTGAGTGAATGGCTAAAAGAAAATGTGCAAAAGTTTGATTTTTACTTCCCTTTTGCACAAATGCCAGAACGTCTAACTATTGGTTATGAGCCTTGGCATATTAGTTATTTACCAATGGCTGAGCTTGCTCGCTCGCATTTCAATCCTGAAATTTTAGTGCAAGCTTGGCAAGATCAAGATGTAGCAGGCAAGGCAACATTAATCAAGCAATTGCCTGAAATTTTTGAACGATTTTTTATTTAGAAGGAAAATAAAATGAGTGAAAAACGTTTTTTTCCACAAAGTATCTCTGCATTATTACAATGGGTGCTGAATATTTCTCTCTTAGTGCTTGCACTGATTTTGGTCGTGTTTTTAGCGAAAGAAACTTATGGTCTAGCCCTTGTGCTATTTGAGCAATCAAAAGAGGCCTCTTATCTGTTGGTGGAAAAAATTGTGGTGTATTTCCTTTATTTTGAGTTTTTAGCCTTGATTGTGAAATACTTTAAAACTGATTATCACTTTCCTCTGCGTTATTTTTTATATATTGGGATTACTGCAATGGTGCGCTTAATCATTGTGGATCATTCCAGCCCAGTAAATACTTTGCTCTTTTCTGGATCGATTTTGCTAATGGTGATTGCGCTATTCTTGGTTAGCTCAGATCGCCTGAAGAAAAGTTAGCCGATTTTTCATAGGTTTTGTGAACAAGGTCAAATTTTTCAACAAAGAACAGAAAAATTACATTTTTTTTTGTAAAAAACTGGCGTATTCTTAGCAAAATTTTATGCGAGGAAAAATGATGTCCGACTTACAGCAATTTACTCAACAGGATATTGAAATTATCAAGGAAGAACCGCTTTATAACGGTTTTTTTAATTTAAAGAAAGTCTATTTTAAACATAAGCTGTTTGCTGGCGGTGAAAGCGGTGTAGTAACCCGTGAATTGCTGGTGAAAGGCGCAGCTTCTGTGGTGGTGGCTTATGATCCTGATGCCGATAGCGTGGTGATGGTAGAACAGGTGCGCATCGGTGCTTATAACCCGCAGCTTAGCCAATCCCCTTGGTTGTTAGAACTGATCGCAGGTATGGTGGAAGAAGGCGAGCAGCCCGATGAGGTGGCGCAGCGTGAAAGCCAAGAGGAAGCAGGCGTACAAGTAGAACATTTGCGTGAAGTGATGAGCTTTTGGGATAGTCCAGGGGGCATTGTGGAACGCATTCATTTATTTGTCGGCAAAGTAGATAGCCAAAAAGCACAGGGTATTCACGGCTTGGCCGATGAAAATGAAGACATTCGCGTTCACGTTATCCCGCGTCAAACTGCTTACGAATGGGTTTGCAATGGCAAGATTGATAATGGCTTAGCGGTAACAGGTTTGCTGTGGCTACAATTAAATTACCTTTCTTTACAAAAGGAATGGTCAAAAATGTGAACTGGATCGAATTTTTAATAGAAAATTTGGCGTAAACTTTGATCCCGCTAGCATTTTTTAGATTTACCTAATGCAATTTTTTTTCAAATTCGTAACGTATAACAAAAATTAATAATAAATATAACAGGAGGAGAGCGTACTTTGGTCAATACTTATACATATCCAACGGACAATGACGTTGTACGTTTGGTGCAGATTACAGATCCTCATTTGTTTAAGGACGAAAACGGTGAATTGCTTGGTATCAACACCCAAGCCAGCTTCAACCAAGTTTTAAGTGAAATTAAACAAAGTGATTTTGATTATGAGTTGGTTCTTGCCACAGGGGACTTGGTGCAAGACAGTAGCAGTGAAGGGTATTTACGTTTTTGCGAAACAGTGCAGTGCTTAGAGAAAATGGTGTTTTGGATCCCCGGAAATCACGATTTTCAACCTAAGATGTTTGATATTCTTAATCATAATAACGGCAATATTAATCCGCTTAAACATCTTTTAATTGGTGAACACTGGCAGATTTTAATGCTTGATAGCCAAGTTTTTGGCGTACCTCACGGACAGCTCGGACAATATCAGATTGATTGGCTGTTATCTAAACTGAAAGATTATCCAGAGCGCTATTCTTTGGTGGTGTTGCATCACCATATCTTATCTACGAACTCTGCTTGGCTAGATCAGCATAATTTACGCAATGCGTTAGATTTAGCCTATACCTTATCACCATTTAACAATGTGAAAGGCATTTTATATGGACATATCCACCAAGCTGTGGATAGCGAATGGAAGGGCTACAAAGTGATGGCAACGCCGTCCACCTGCATTCAATTTAAACCTGATAGCAACAGCTTCGCTTTGGACACATTACAACCTGGTTGGCGTGAAATTGAGCTTTACAATGATGGACGCATTGAAACCCGAGTGAAACGTATCCAGCAAGCTACATTTCTACCGAATATGCTCGGGGAGGGCTATTAGCTGAGGAAAGAGCAAATAACTAAGTGCGGTGATTTTTCACCGCATTTTTATAGTTACTTGCTCCTTACTTACTATAACCCCAACGCATACTTCAATGCTTGTTTTTTCAACGGTGTGGCTTTGGATGCTAATAAAAGGGCAGCGTTGCGGGCGATTTTGACGGGCAACAATTCTGTTTTAAAGCCTTTGTAGAATAAATCCATTGCCGATTGCATTAGTAAATTGTCTTTTTGACGCAAGGCTTGGTATTTTTTTAGTACCTCATCAGAAGCAAAATTTTGTTGATTTTTCACCGCACTTTCGATCACTTGCAACAGCGCTTTTACGTCTTTAAAACCTAAGTTTACACCTTGCCCTGCCAATGGATTAATGGTATGAGCGGCATCGCCCACTAGCACAATGCCTTGATGATAATATTGCTGAGCGTGGCGGCGGGTGAGGGTAAAACTGCCTGCTTTTTGCACCTTAACTTGACCTAATCTTGCAGGGAAAGATTGCTCAATAGTGTGGGCTAATTTTTCTTTGGATAATTGTTTCAGTTGAGTGATTTTTTCTGGGCTGTCATACCACACAAGGCAAGCCTGTTGCCCTTCAAGGGGTAAAAAAGCTCTTGGGCCAGATGGGAAAAATTGCTGCCAAGTGATGTCTTGTTGTGGTAATTCGGTGTCCACCAAAATTAATAAACAATCTTGGCGATATTGCCAGCCTGTTACGCCAATGCCGGCAATTTGGCGCAGTTGCGAATTTGCACCGTCTGCGGCGATGACTAATGGGGTGGAATATTGTTCACCATTGGTTAAAAAAATCTGCCAATTTTCACCGCACTTTTCTGCACGTTGCACTTTCACGTCGATACTACTTTGCACATTGTCTAACTGGGACAAGGCTTGCCATAAGCCAAGTTGGATCACGTTGTTTTCCACCATATAACCGAGTTCGGAATGATCTAACTCTTTGCAATGAAAGTAAGTGGAAAAGCCGTCAATTTCCCAAGTTTCTAAGGCGCGATAGGGGCAAATGCGCATTTGTTCGATATATTTCCAACTTTGTAATTGTTGCAGTAATTGGACAGAAGCAAGGCTAATGGCGGAAATGCGCAAATCATAAGGGGAATTTTCCTGAAAAGTGGGTAATGGCGCGCCTTCAATCACTTGCACGTTTAGCCCTAATTGCCCCAACCCTACGGCACAAGCCGCACCAACCATTCCGCCGCCAACAATGATTACATCGCGTTGTGCATTCATTTTTGCCTCTTTTTATCCGAAAAGTGCGGTGATTTTTTTGCTAATTTTTATACCGCACTTGCATTTTTCACTGCCTGCTAGTTTACCTTTTATGAGTAAAATTCAAAAGAAAAGATTATTTTAACTAGCCACCACCAGCACAAGTCGGTAAAATAGCCAGTCGATTTTTACAGGTTAAACGATTTAAAGCAAATTATGACGCAAAAATTACATATTAAAACGTGGGGCTGTCAAATGAACGAGTATGACAGCTCAAAAATGGCAGATTTATTAAACAGCACGCACGGCTTGGAATTAACGGATATTCCAGAAGAAGCGGACGTGTTGTTGTTGAACACTTGCTCTATTCGTGAAAAAGCGCAAGAAAAAGTGTTCCATCAATTAGGGCGTTGGAAAGAATTAAAGAAAACCAATCCCAGTTTAGTGATTGGCGTGGGCGGTTGTGTGGCATCACAAGAGGGTGAGCATATTCGTAGCCGCGCACCTTATGTGGATATTGTCTTCGGCCCGCAAACCTTGCACCGCTTGCCTGAAATGATCAACCAGATCCGTGGCGGTAAAAGTTCCGTGGTGGACGTCAGTTTCCCTGAAATTGAGAAATTTGACCGCTTGCCAGAACCGCGCGCAGAAGGCCCAACGGCGTTCGTATCAATTATGGAAGGCTGTAATAAATATTGTACTTTCTGTGTAGTGCCTTACACCCGTGGCGAAGAAGTGAGCCGTCCTCTTGATGATGTACTGTTTGAAATCGCACAGCTGGCAGAACAAGGCGTGCGTGAAGTGAATTTATTAGGGCAAAACGTGAATGCTTATCGCGGCCCAACCCACGATGGCGGTATTTGTTCTTTCTCTGAATTATTGCGTTTAGTGGCAGCGATTGATGGTATCGACCGTGTTCGTTTCACCACCAGCCACCCAATTGAATTTACTGATGACATTATTGATGTGTATGCGGACACGCCAGAATTAGTCAGTTTCTTACACTTGCCAGTGCAAAGTGGTTCTGATCGTATTTTGAATTTAATGAAGCGCGGCCATACGGCGTTGGAATATAAATCCATTATTCGCAAATTACGCAAAGTGCGCCCTGATATTCAAATCAGCTCTGATTTTATCGTTGGTTTCCCTGGGGAAACGGAGCAAGATTTTGAAGATACGATGAACCTGATCGCACAAGTAAATTTCGATATGAGCTTTAGCTTCATCTATTCTGCTCGTCCGGGAACGCCTGCGGCAGATATTCCTGATGATGTGAGCGAAGACGAGAAAAAACAGCGTTTATATGTGCTACAACAACGCATTAACAACCAAGCGGCACAATTTAGCCGTGCAATGCTTGGCACAGAGCAGCGCGTGTTAGTGGAAGGGCCATCGAAGAAAGATTTAATGGAACTCACCGGCCGCACGGAAACCAACCGTATCGTAAACTTTGTGGGAACGCCAGATATGATCGGCAAATTTGTGGATATTAAAATCACTGATGTGTTCACCAACTCCTTGCGTGGTGATGTGGTGCGTACCGAAGATCAAATGGGACTTCGTGTAGTGCAATCGCCACAAGCGGTGATTAACCGCACGCGCAAAGAAGATGAACTCGGCGTGGGGCATTATCAAGGTTAGCTCAACCAAAGAGTGATCATAATATCAATTTTTGAGTGTTGAGATACTTATTGAAAAAAGCTGATTACAATGTAATCAGCTTTTTGTTTTATCATTTTATAGCAATTAGCTAAACATTGCAGAGATTGATTCTTCGTTACTGATACGACGAATCGCTTCGGCAAGCATACTTGAAAGTGTAAGCACACGCACTTTACCCAAGGCTTTGATTTCTGGGCTAAGTGGAATAGTGTCGGTTACCACGATTTCATCAAGAGCATCGCTGGCAAGACTTTTTGCCGCTGAGCCTGAGAATACGGCGTGAGTTGCATAAGCAAAAACGCGTCTTGCGCCACGTTCTTTTAATGCTTCTGCGGCTTTGCATAGTGTTCCGCCTGTATCGATCATATCATCAACGAGAATACAATCACGTCCAGCTACATCCCCAATAATATGCATAACCTGTGCGACATTGGCTTTTGGACGGCGTTTATCAATAATTGCCATATCGGTATCGTTGAGTAATTTTGCCACCGCACGGGCGCGAACCACACCACCAATATCAGGTGAAACCACGATTGGATTTTCAAGATCAGTTTTCTTTAAAATATCGTGAATTAATACTGGCGAACCAAATACGTTATCCACAGGAACATCAAAGAATCCTTGAATTTGCTCAGCGTGAAGATCACAGGTTAAAACACGATCTACCCCTACGCTTGATAAGAAATCCGCCACCACTTTTGCGGTGATAGGCACACGCGCAGAGCGCACACGGCGATCTTGGCGAGCATAGCCGAAATAAGGGATTACCGCAGTGATACGACCTGCTGATGCACGGCGTAAAGCATCAACCATCACAAGTAATTCCATTAGGTTGTCATTTGTTGGTGCGCAGGTTGATTGGATAATGAAAACATCGCTACCACGCACGTTTTCATTGATCTGCACTTGAATTTCCCCATCACTAAAACGTCCCACAGTGGCATCACCAAGCGAGAGGTATAAGCGTTCAGAAATTCGTTTTGCTAGTTCTGGCGTTGCATTACCAGCGAAAAGTTTTATGTCAGGCATTGTAAAATTAACCTCAGAATTTTAGATGGAAGAATGTGTAACATATTGATCTCATTGGAATAAATGCTCCATCATTTGATGTAATGGCGAAACATTTAGCCCTTTTGCAACAAAACCAAAACAGTCTTTTGGCTTATTTAGAAATACTGCTTGAGCAGATTGAGCATCGTCAAATTCTGCGAAAACACAAGCCCCTGTTCCCGTTAATCTTGCGGGGGCATATTGTAACAACCAGCCCAGCAGTTCTTCAACCTCTGGATAATGATCTCGCACAATTTTTTCGCAATCGTTTGTATAATTTTCAGCTAAAAGTTGTGAAAGTGGTCTTTTCGGGGTATTGCGCGGCAAATTAGGATCTTGAAAAATGACGCCGGTTGAAATGGAAACTTCAGGTTTTAGCACTACGTACCATTTTTCAGCAGGATTACAATAGTGAATTTTTTCTCCCACGCCTTCTGCAAACGCCGCTTTGCCGTGGACGAAAATAGGCACGTCAGCGCCCAGCTGTAATCCTAACTGAGCCAACTCTTCAAGGGAACATTGCGTTTTCCACAAAGCATTAAGAGCAACAAGTGTGGTAGCCGCATTTGATGAGCCACCGCCAACGCCACCGCCCATAGGCAAGATTTTATCTAAATGAATATTCGCTCCTAGCTGGCATCCCGTGCGCTGTTGGAGTAAACGCGCTGCGCGATAAATTAGGTTATCTTCTTGTTTTAAATGGGGAATTTCTGGGGAAAGAATAATTTGTGAATCGTCCCTAACGCCAATTTCTAGCCAATCGCCAAAATCCAAAAATTGGAATAAGGTCTGCAATTCGTGGTAACCATTTTCCAAGCGCCCATTAATATAAAGAAACAAATTTAATTTTGCTGGGCTAGGAAAACGGTAGCGTCCATTTTTCGGCGGAACAAAAAGTGCGGTGGAAAAATGATAATTTTTCATTAGTATTTCCAATGATTAACACGAATTTTCAGGGTTTGTGCGTCATTTTTTAGCAAAATATCCCGTGGTAGGGCAGGCGAGCGGTCTTGGTGATAATTCAAGTAATCCACCGTCCATTGCTCACCATTGACGGCATAAGTAAAGTTGGCGAGCAAATGGTTCTTACCCACATTGTAATCCTGTTGATTGTTTGGTTCACCTTTTAGCCAAGTGGCTAGCTGGGTGAGTGGTATATCCATACCGATAATTTCGCGTAATAACGCTTGGGCATCTTTAGCTGAGCGCTGGCGTCCTTTTTCATCTGAAATGGTTAAACCTTGCGCGTGCATTTTAAAGATGAGTTTGGAACTACTTAAGGCAGAAGAAAGCACCAGTGTATAGGCTTTCGGATTTTGATATTGCCAATCAAAGGCGGTAGAAAAACGCTGTTTGGCGCTGATATAGCCAATTTGTCCTTCTGCTTGATAAGCACTAATTTGTTGAATTTGTTGTAAATGTTGCTGCCAAGTGCGGTCGTTTTTTTCTATATATTGCACATTGGCTGGGCGGTTATCATCAATATCGAGGGCGCAGCCTGCTAGCAACAAGCTGATAAATAAAGGAATAAAAAGAGTTTTTAAGAATTTCATTGCGTTATACCGAGAAAATTTTGAGGTATTGTAAGGGGTTAGGAGGGATTAGTAAAGGAAAGCAGTTTAAGGATAAAGTATAAAAATAAGTGTGGTGGAAAAATTTTGGGGATAGTATTAGCTTAGTCTTACATTTTACACTAAAGTTGCAGTGTTTTTAGCTGCTCTTTTGGCTCTCTAAAGTGAGATTCACATTCTTTTCATAATAAAGGACAAGGTTTCTTATCAATAAACGATGAGGGGAAAATTGAACTCCCAGTTTACTTGAAATCACTCGAAAGAGATGGCTAATTTGATACTCTGTTGTAACTTGTCCTTTATATCGAGTTTTACAAAATATATTAATATTAAATAACTGAGAATGAGAAGTCTGGCTACATTTCCTCAACTCAATAATTAATCTTTCAATATAGGGTAATAATCTTTCAGAAATAGGAATACAATGATATTCATGGTTTTTATTGAACTCTGGAGAAATATGAATAACTTTCTGATATAAATCAATATCACCGATTTTCAAACGAAGTAATTGGGCTCGGAGAATCCCAGTAAAACGAAATGTATTAACTAATGCCGGGATAAACCATTGGGGATTCAATACCTCTAGCAAACTTTCTTCACTACTAAGAAAAAAGTTCTAATTTTTGTAATTGGCAGTCCGTAAGCGTTTTTCTTTTTGCTTTACCTGTCCATAAAAATAATTTATTACATGGATTTTCTTTATAATCCAATAATTTTTGTTCAATCCCAAATTTATAAAGACATTTTAAATTCCGTAAATAACTATTCCAAGTGATTGGTTTAATCCCTTCCCCTACAACGGTATTACGCCAATTAAGTAAATGAGTACGCGTAATTTCATTTGGGTAAATCACATAACAACGCCAAAAGTTTACGCTATCATCTTTGATGACTCGCTTTCTATGCAAGCCGAGTGCTTGAAATTCATATTGTAAATTATTTATACTTTCTTCATAAAAATACTCCCCCTTTTCTTGTAAGTAGAGCTCAAAGGAACTTGGGCTAACAATAAATAAACAATCATTAACAATATGAACTTTTGCCGTGCGATCATTAAAGGTGAGTTTATTATTTAACAGTTTATTTTTTATCCACTCCACAAATTTCTGCCC
Source organism: Avibacterium endocarditidis (assembly GCF_965138825.1). Taxonomy (NCBI): domain Bacteria; kingdom Pseudomonadati; phylum Pseudomonadota; class Gammaproteobacteria; order Pasteurellales; family Pasteurellaceae; genus Avibacterium; species Avibacterium endocarditidis. The sequence continues at coordinate 699 of NZ_CBCSDH010000011.1, read as the reverse complement.
TTCGGATTTGAAATTCGAGTCGTTGTTTGTTGGAGATATTGGAGGCTCTGGAATAGAATTTGCTTCAATGTCGATGTGCGTATTCAGATTCTCTGGCTCAGATTTTAATATCGTTGTTGTTCCAGCTTCAGCAGAGGAGATATTCACCACTTTTACTCATTAGCCATAGCCCTTCTTCAGTAAGCCAGCCATCTCCTGGACCTTTAGCGCTGATTTTGAATTTTTGTGAAACTAAATAACGTAAGGCTAAAACAAGTTGTTTTGCAAAAGAAATTAGTGGTTTTTGGACAAGTTTAGTAATATCACCGCCAAGAGCGAGAGCAACACTGTTTTGATCTGCTTTTTGCACAATTTCAGCTAATACACTCGCTTTATCATAATGTCCTGCCATAGCATACATTAATGCAGAAAATACGTCGGGATAGTTTGCTAGCCAATCAAAGGTTTCTTTGGAAATCAGTTGATTCGCGATAAATCCCCCTAATACCGGATTAGGCATTCTTGAATAAACTAACTATATAGTTTCTGATTTTATCAACTCACTTCACTTTTTATTCACTTTCGAATAAACTATTTAAAATTAGGGGCTGTAGTAGATTAGCCCTAAATTTCACACCATTTTCGCAATATTTTTAACTGCTCTTTTGGTGGCCCAAAGTTAAACCGAAATTCACATTCCTTCAAGAATAAAGGAAAGTT
>NZ_CBCSDH010000010.1:0-99929 GCF_965138825.1 Avibacterium endocarditidis | reverse complement strand
CTGCCGTTCTTGCAGTAACTTCTGCGATAAAAAACTCCAGCAGTTTTTTCTGTATAGATTTCTTTAATTTACAATGTGTTATCTTCATTTTTGTAGTATAGCATTGTTGCTAATCTACTACAGCCCCTAAAATTTTATACCGCTCTACGCAGACGCAATCCACAAAACCCTGCGGGTTGGTTAGGAAGTGTGTTAGTGGAAACGGAATTGGGACAATATCAATCTGCCCAAGCACATTTAGCGCGTTATCGACAAAAATTCGGTAATGACGCGAGTGCGAAAGAAGCCCAAACAATCTTGCTCGATAAAACTCAACCTGATTTAGCAAAATTAGGGCGTTGGCAAGATCAACTAAAACAGGACCCTTCAAATCATAAACTTGCGTTAGAATTATATCGTCTTGCCTCTCGTAATCGAATCTTACCGTTACAGCAATCTTTAATGGCACAATACCCCGCTCTGTTTAATACAAAAGACAAAACCTGGGCAAAACATAGCGAAATTATCGCAAACTCAAAAGGCGACAATATTTCTGACCGCACTTTTCAGCAAAACTATGACAAACTTAGCAAACTCTTATCGACAATTGATAGAGAAAATCCACTATATCAATTAGCCTTGCAAGATCGCTTAGTGCTAGCAGCAAAATTAAACCGTTTAGATTGGGTGAAGGAAAATTATACAGCGCTAGGACGACTTGGCAAACCAATGCCCGCTTATACTAAAGAAGCTTATGCAGATACTTTATTAGCAAGCGGCAGCTCAAGCTAATCAGCCAGTACGTTCATCTTTACTGTTTAAATTGATCAATGCATCAAGTGATGCGGGTTATTTTGATCAAGCACAGAGTTACCTTTCTAGAATAAATCCAGCGCCTTTCATTAATGATTACACTCGCACGATGCGGATCATAAATCCTGAAGTTGATCAGCGTTTCTTTACTCACGTTAATTTAATGAATTGGCGTGGAGATAAACAAGGCGCAGCTGACATTTTACAAGCACGTTTAAATCACGCGGGCGGTGATGCTTGGGCAATACTTGCTCTTAGTGAAATTGAGTGTAGTCGCGGTAATTATCAAAAAGCATTAAATTTAACGAAAAAAGCAAGTGCGTTTTTGCAATCCCAAGATCAACTGTTTGTTAAACAAAACCAAGCTTATACTGCCTTAGAACAGGAAGATTGGCATTTAGCGAGTAAATTGGTAAATGGCTTTAATGCTGAAGAAAAAGTACGCTCAAAAAATCTATTAGAACAATATGAATTGCGTCGCTCAGCACGTTTTATCGCTAATTTTAACATACAGCATCAAACACCAAATGCAAAACAAAGCGATGAAATCACACAAGATTATATGCTTTATTCAGCGAAAACTGAAATGGGGCATTCTGCCTATGTACATTACTTAATTACACAATCGCCAACTAATGAAGACAAAATGCGTCAACAACGCGCTGGTGTTGGTGTTGGTGTTGGTGTTGGTGTTGCATTAAATTTTTATCCGCTAATGTTGAACATAGAAGCAGGAAAAGGAATTCAGTTAAATAATAAAGCCTATTACAGCGCTAATTTATCTTATGAAATCAATGATAATTGGCAGTTCGGATTAAATGGCAATATCAACGGTAGTAGTTTCCCTGTAAAAGGTATAAAAAACGGTATCTATACAAAAGATTTTGGAGTGTTTGTTACTTATAGCTATAACGATCGTTTCCTGCTTGGAATTAACATAAACCAAATGAATTTTGATGACGGCAACCGCCGTAAATCTCTCACTACTTGGGCTGGTGCAGAAGTATTTAAACACGATCGTTGGAAACTGACTGCTAATTTCCGTTGGGATATTCAGCACAACCACTTGATAGCTGATGCCGATGATTATAATCCTGAACGAAGCCGTAATTTAGAATTGACGACAAATTTGAGCTATTACCAGCCATTAAATTATGGGGTAGCATTTACTCACCATTTAAAAACTGGGGTTGGACGTTTTGCTCAAACAGAGCATAGTAGCCAGAATTCTTGGTCAGTAGCTTATGGTCACGAATGGCGTTTAGGTAAACGTATTTCAGTCTCTTACCAACTAGGGCGTAAAAAAATATTTATGATGGCGAAGCTGAATTTAATAACTTCGCAAATCTCGGTTTCTCAGTATTATTTTAGGACTTATGATGTTTTTTAAGAAAATTTCTCATGTTTTTTTGACCGCTCTTTCATTTACTGCTGTAGCAGTAAATGCTTTTGCGGCAACAGATTATAGTGTATTGGCTTATCATTCTGTGATTGATGAATCAGCCCCTGCAAAAGAACAGTTTTATGTGCCACAAACCATTCCTGCAAGTACACTAATTAATCAATTTAATTGGTTAAAAGAGAATGGTTATCACGTTATTAGTTGGCAACAAGTAATAGATGCTGAGCAAGGAAAAGGGGAATTGCCTGAAAAAGCTGTTCTACTTACCTTTGATGATGGCTATGAAACAATGTACAGCACAATCTTTCCATTATTGAAAGCCTATCATTATCCTGCGGTATTTGCCCCTGTAACTAGCTGGATAAGCACCCCAGCAGGAAGTAAGGTAGATTATGGTACGAAACAAAAACTGGATCGTTCAGCTTTTACTACTTGGAATAAAATTCGTGAAATGCACGAAAGTGGTTTAGTAGAAATAGCCTCTCATACGCACGATTCTCACCATGGTGTATTGGCTAATCCTGCTGGTAGCCAGCTTCCTGCAATGATTGCACCGATCTACCAAAATGGGAAATATGAAACAAGAGAACAATATCACAATCGTATTCAAAAAGATCTACAAACATCAGTGGATTTAATCGCCCAATATACGGGACAAAAACCACGTGTTATGGTTTGGCCCTATGGACAATTTACTGACGCTACGGTCAATGCCGCAATGCAAACCGGAATGACACATCATTTTTCTCTTGATGCAGAAAAAATTAATCAGGTTGGTGATAAACATATTGGGCGCTTATTACTTGATGCAGAAACAGATTTAAATACCATTGCGAATTACTTGAATGGACGACGTGATAACCAAAAAGTGCAACGTGTTATTCATGTAGATTTAGACTATGTTTATGATCCAAATCCAGTACAGCAAAAGAAAAATTTTGATGCTTTAATTGAACGTGTACATCGTTATGGAGTAACAACGGTATATTTACAAGCCTATGCTGATGAAGACGGTAATGGTGTAGCAGATAAATTATATTTCCCTAATCGTTATTTGCCTGTAAAAGCGGATCTGTTCAGCCAAGTTGCTTGGCAACTAATGATACGTACTCACGTTAATGTTTATGCTTGGCTGCCGACTTTTGCTTTTGATTTGCGCAATTCGGATCAACAAGTAGATTATATTGTGGACAATCGGACAGGAAAACCAGCCCCAAATCATTATTTACGTTTATCGCCATACAGCAAAAAAAATCTGCAAATTATTCGTGATATTTATAACGATCTTTCATTTTATGCCAAATTTGACGGTATCTTATTTCACGATGATGCCTTCATGACGGATTTTGAAGGAAAAGTAAGTGGAGAGAATTATGCTGCGCGCGGGGAAATTAGCCCTGAAGCTAAACAGAAAACACAGGATCTCATCAAAGCAACATTAAGTTTTAAACAAGCTTTAGAACCTTATTTTTTTATCAGGAAAAAGTGCGGTGAAAACTGCACGCAATATTTATGCTTCTGTAGTAAATACCCCAGAGGCGGAAGAATGGTTTGCACAAAGTTTGCCCGCGTTTACACAAGCTTATGATACCACCGCAATTATGGCGATGCCTTATATGGAAAATGAACAAACCATTTCTCAAGGTAAAGCAGCAGATTGGTTAGATGATTTAATTCAAAATGTAAAAAAATCTGCCGTACCGATGAATAAAGTTCTATTTGAATTTCAGAGCGTAAATTGGCGAACAAATAAATTTATTCCAGAATCTGAAATGATTAACTGGATCAAATTGCTTGAACTCAACGGTATTTATAGTTTTGGTTATTACCCTGATAACTTTTTATTAAATAAACCTAATTTAGAACAAATGCGTCCTTATGTTTCAGGAAATCCTATCCCTGTAAAATAATTTTTGACGCAATTATATTTATAACTAAGGAACAGTTTATGATTAACACAATCTTAGATTGTGTTGGGTATTTTCGTCTTTATGTACCCAGCAGTAATGGCAATTTACTGGTCAGTTTCTGGTATTATCTATTTCATTTTTAAAGAAAAACGTGGGAAATTAACTGAATTTTCTGCATTGCCCACAGAGCAAATTCCTTTAGTGAGTATAATGATACCTTGCTATAACGAATCAGATAATCTAGATGAATCAATCCCTCATCTGCTTAATTTAGATTATCCAAATTACGAGCTCATTTTTATTAATGATGGAAGCCGTGATAACACTGGTGAGATTATTGATCGCTGGGCAACAAAAGATAGTCGAATTATCGCTCTTCATCAAAAAAACTCTGGCAAGGCTAGTGCATTAAATAATGCGTTAACGATTGCTAAAGGAAAATATGTTGCTTGTATTGATGGCGATGCCATTTTGGATTATTCCTCAATCGATTATATGGTGCAAGTCTTAGAAAATAACCCTAAATATGGTGCTGTAACTGGGAATCCGCGTGTACGCAATCGTAGCACGATTTTGGGACGGCTACAGGTTTCTGAATTTAGTTCAATTATCGGTTTAATCAAACGTGCACAAAGTTTAATGGGGACAATTTTTACTGTGTCTGGTGTATGTTGTTTATTTCGTGCTGATCTTATGCATCAAGTTGATGGCTGGGGTACCAATATGATTACTGAGGATATTGATGTCAGCTGGAAATTACAAACGGCTGGCTATGATATTTATTATGAACCTCGTGCGTTATGCTGGGTATTGATGCCAGAAACACTTAGAGGATTATGGAAACAGCGTTTACGTTGGGAACAAGGTGGTGCTGAAGTAATAATGAAATATTTTCCAGTTGTATGGCGAATGAGGAATCGCCGTCTATGGCCAATGTATGTAGAATATTTTGTTACTGCGATTTGGGCTATTTTCCTTGTGATCACTACTTTTCTTAGCATACTGACTTTCTTTATGGATGTACATATTAGTCAGTGGATAAATGTATCCATTTTTAAATCCAGTATCACAATCTTATTTTCAACATTCTTCTTACAATGTTTATTTAGTCTTTATATTGATAGTCGTTATGAAAAAGGCTTAATACGCTATGTGTTCCCTTGTATTTGGTATCCTTGGGCATATTGGTTACTCAACAACACTATTAATAGGTATTCCCAAAGCACTTTTTCGTAATAAATCAAAACATGCGGTTTGGATAAGTCCAGATCGAGGAGTTTAATAAATTAAAGGAGAAAAAATGGCAAGTCTTGAATTGCAAAAACAAATGATCATTAATAAGCGTAATCTTAATTGGCGGTTAAAAACCAAAAGCTATGCGCTTGACATACTCACTTGGGCAATATGGGTATACATGATGTACTTTATTGTTCAGAACTGGGAGTTCATTACGACTAGACCTATGTTTGAACAATTTAGATTATTTGAGATTATGTTCTTAATGACAGGCTTAGTATTTTGTCTATTATTTATAGCGGTAAGTTGGTCTTTTATCTCTAAAAATACTAAACTACCTCTGTCTCAGTGATACGCTAAAAAAGTGGCTTTTATAGCCACTTTTTATTTTTTCTCCCCACAAAAAAATTCTGAAAATTTTAACCGCACTTTAATATTTATACTTTAATCTAACCCAATAATTTTCCAGCGATTATGGCTTTTACCTTCAACTTTTCCTTTTTTAACTTCGCGGATATAATTCATCATCATATTTTGAATTGTGCCATTCTCCTGCCCTAATGCAACTTTAGACTCCCATAGTAATGGAATTTGTTGTCCATCAAAAATGCCTCCTTTTTTAATTAATTGTCCAAAACGATAAGAATTCATTCCTACTTTAAGTTTCATATCATCAGTAACTGGACGACCATCAGCTAAACGGAGGTTTACAATTTTATGTCCTTGCGGATTACGCAAATCAATTTGATAACTTACACCACCAAATAAATCAAAAGTAACATATTTGGATTTAGCGCGTTTTGCGTTGTAACGATAGGTGTTATCTCCAGGTTCAAGGGTATCAAAATAATCGGCAGACCATTCCATATATTGTTTGAGTTGCTTTCCTGTCATCTCATAAACGCTAACATCACCGCCAGCATAACGATAATTGTAGATAATGTCTTTTTTCTTAATGTCCCCTTTTTCTAAGCGGACATTCTGGTGATCAAAGGCAAAGGAAACAACATCAGCCTGACTATAATATTGTTCTACATCGTGGATAAAAGAAGACAGCCCCGTATCTTGAGAAAAAGCAAAAGATACACCATGGTTTTCACCTTGGGGTACCATTGTATTTTCTGTTTTTCCTATAATCACATTATTTAAACGACGTAATTCATCATGATAAGGCTGATAAATTTTAATAATTTCTTCATCAGCTTGTAGATCTTTTACTGGAACCGTTTTTGCAGTTTTATTTATCAGTTTAACCTGACTATTTTCGACGTCAAAAGTAAGATCTACTTCTGAAACCACTGTACCATAACGATGTGGCTCCGTGATCAATGTATCTTTAATAGTTACACTAGGAATATTTTTATGCATATGTCCAGCGATAATCACATCAATGCCATCCATTGCATTGACAAGATCAGCAACACCTGTATCTGGAATATTATTTTCATTTTCAATTCCCATATGAGCCAAAACCACAATCGCATCAACCCCTTTCTGCTTTAATTGGATAATTTGTTTTTTAGTTTCTTCAATAGGAGAAGTAAAAGTCATTTGATCAAGATAGCCAGTATCTAGCTCAAAAGTGGCAGACATTGGCGTAGTCAAACCAATCACGCCAATTTTCACTCCGTCTTTTTCAATTATCGTAGTTGGCTTAAGATAACGGCGACCATCTTTATAGTAAAAATTTGCTGTTAGCTTTTGAGCTTGCATATCTTTTAGAATTTCATCTAGTGCTGTCATACCAAAATTGAATTCGTGATTTCCTAGAATGAAAATATCGTATTTCATCTGGTTAAGTATTTTAGGAATGGGATTATTTTTATAATGTTCAGCAGTTTTAGCGAATACTTCCACCTGATTATCTTGAATTGCATCACCAATATCCACTAGAACAACATTAGGATTATTTTTACGAACCTCGTTCACATAAGTGGAAATTTGAGCATAAGAACCCGAAGGATCAGCAATATCCGCACCATAGCTCCAAGGCACAACCCGACCATGCACATCTGAAGTACCTAAAATTTTGATATTCACTTCTTTCCCAACAGTAATACTTATGGAAGAAAGTGCAAGAATAGTCATAAAAAGTTTTTTCACAGTGCCTCCTACTACATAGAATGGATTAAAACTTATTGAGGTTTTGTAAAACATAGAAGATTATCAACAAGTTAAATATTTTATAGTGAGCATAAAAAACCTGCTTATTCTCACAAGCAGGTTTTTATTCTTAGCTCACTACATAAGGAATGTTGGTGATGCCTGATTCAGCTAAAGCAGCAATGACATCAGGAGCTTCCACATTCTCACCAAAAACAGCAACGACTTCTGCTACATCTTCACCTTTTTGCTTAGTTTCTTCAGCAGACAACGCACCGATATTTAGTAATTCTGACACTAAATCATGGGCAAAAATGCGAGTTGTTGTAAAAGTAATAGTTAAGTTACTCATAAAAATTTCCTTTGTAAATAATAAATCAAACAATAGCCTTTGCTATTGCTACGCTGGCGATTTTAGCATTATCTCCTTATAACAAGCGATAAATATTTTTGAAATTTATTGGGATTTTTAACCGCACTTTATTTCAGGTTATTCTTACTTCTTAAAAAGGAAGAAATTTCTGACAAAATTTGATCTAAGACAAAGAAATGCTATTTTACTCTGCATAGTAAAAAATACTTGATAAAATTAGTCGGGTATTAATTCGTACTGTCATATGGCTATCATTTGACAGTATTTTTCTGAGCTGCAAATGCTCTATTTACTTAAAACTATGGAGATTTATTATGGGGCAATACAAAAAGCTCTGGTACACCTTAATTGTGGTGCTTATCGGCGCATTTTCTATTCTCGGTTATTTTGGAGTGGATATTTATCGTGAAGCACCACCCATTCCAGAAAAATATGTCAATGCCAATGGCGAAACCTTGATAACTAAACAAGATATTTTGCAAGGCCAAACGGCGTGGCAAACAACTGGGGGAATGCAACTTGGCTCAATTTGGGGACACGGTGCTTACCAAGCACCCGATTGGACGGCAGACTGGTTACACCGAGAACTCACCAATTGGTTAGACATTACCGCACAAAAAGAATTTGGTAAAAATTTTGATGCGTTAGATGATGATCAAAAGGCTGTATTACAATCTCGCTTAACCCGCGAATATCGTGGTAGCAAAGTTGAAAATGGTGCGGTGCAATTATCTGATACTCGTCAGCAAGCTATTGAAAAAACAGCACAGTATTATATTTCCTTATACGGTGATGATCCGCAATTTAAACTCACTCGCGATCATTTTGCGATGAAAGATAACACTCTGCCGGCATTATCGGATCGTCAAGATTTAACCAAGTTTTTCTTCTGGACAGCTTGGACTGCTTCGGCTAATCGTCCAAATACAGATGCCACTTACACCAATAACTGGCCGCACGAACCACTCATTAATAATGTGCCAACGGCAGAAAATATTATGTGGTCAATTGCCAGTATCGTTTTCTTAATCCTAGGGATTGGAATGATGGTTTGGGTGTGGGCATTCAAGAAAAAAGAAGATGAAAAAGATCCAACACCAGATGTGGTTGATCCGCTCACTAAAATTCAGCTTACCCCTTCACAAAAAGCCTTAGGTAAATATCTATTCACCGTGGTCGCATTATTCATTGCACAAGTTACCTTTGGTACAATCGTGGCCCATTACACGGTAGAAGGACAAGATTTCTACGGTATTCCACTTTCTGAATATTTACCTTATTCCTTAATTCGCACTTGGCACGTTCAAAGTGCATTATTCTGGATCGCAATGGCATTCTTAGCTGGTGGCTTATTCCTTGCACCGATTATCAATGGTGGCAAAGATCCAAAATATCAAAAACTCGGTGTCGATATTCTATTTTGGGCGCTAGTTGTCTTAGTTGTGGGATCATTTACTGGTAGCTATTTAGCGATTGCCCACCAAATTCCAAAAGAACTGAGCTTTATGTTCGGTCATCAAGGCTATGAATTTATTGATCTAGGACGTTTCTGGCAAGCAGTAAAATATGCAGGTATTTTATTCTGGCTAATCCTAATGCTACGCGGCACTATCAATGCCTTTAAACAACCTGGCGATAAAAACCTACTCGCCTTGTTCTTTGCTTCTGTTATCGCCATTGGTTTATTCTATGGCCCGGCCTTATTCTATGGCGAACACACTCATTTATCTGTGATGGAATATTGGCGCTGGTGGGTAGTACACCTTTGGGTTGAGGGCTTCTTTGAAGTATTCTCTGTGGCGGCACTTTCCTTTATTTTCGTAAGTTTAGGCTTAGTTTCACGCCGCACTGCAACCGTTTCCACTATTGCGTCAGCATCAATCTTCTTAATTGGAGGTATTCCTGGCACATTCCACCACCTATATTTTGCAGGGGCTACCACACCAATTATCGCCGTTGGCGCATCGTTCTCCGCGTTAGAAGTTGTACCGCTCGTGTTACTCGGTTATGAAGCTTGGGAGCATTGGTCAATGCAACAAAAAGCACCTTGGATGGAACGCTTAAAATGGCCTATTTACTGCTTTGTCGCCGTGGCGTTTTGGAATATGTTAGGCGCTGGCGTATTTGGTTTCTTAATCAATCCACCTATTTCGCTTTACTATGTCCAAGGGCTAAACACAACAGCAGTACACGCACACGCTGCGTTATTTGGGGTTTATGGCTTCCTTGCTCTTGGCTTTGTGTTTCTCATCGTGCGTTACTTACGCCCAAGCATTCAATTTGATGACAAACTGATGAAATTTGGTTTCTGGAGTTTAAATATCGGCTTAGTCGTGATGATTATTTCAAGCCTTTTACCAATTGGCGTAATCCAAGCGCACGCCAATATGGTACACGGTTTATGGTATGCACGCGGTGAAGAATTTATGCAGCAAGATCTTTTCGTTACCCTACGCTGGGTGCGTATCCTAGGCGATGTGATTTTCGGCTTAGGCGCGCTTGCCTTCTTCTGGCAAATGGTGAAAATGGTTTTTGCAAGACAGAAATAATCCATATATCAAATAAAAATCCTCACTGATATGTGGGGATTTTTTAGGCTCAGTTTATACAAAAATTGTAAAAAATAAGTGCGGTGAAAAATTCCAAAATTTTCTACCGCACTTTGTTTTTTAAGGATTCTACGTTTTCAGAAACTTACGACAACACCGAAATTCGTTCGCGAATGTGCTTACCATTCAATGCTTCATCAATCATTGCAATGGCGTAATCAGCATAGCTCACATAGCTTTCGCCTTTTTCATTCACACTGAACACTTCTCCAGCCAATCGGTATGCGCCTGTTTTTTCCCCTTCAGGATCAAACACCGCTGCTGGGCTAAGATAAGTCCATTGCACATCATCACGCTTACGCAATTCTGCCAATGCCTGTGCCATTGCTTGGGCTATAGGTTTATATTCCGCTGGGAAATCTGGCGTATCAACAAGTTGTACGGCTAGGCTAGCATCAGTATAAAGGCTACCAGCTCCGCCTACAACAAGCAAACGCACCTTTGTTCCCGCCAAAATATCACATAAATGGGCAAGCGATGTGCTATGTTGTGGTAAAGTTTCTGGCGTCCACGTAGCAAAAGCATCAATCACCACATCAAAGCCTGCAAGATCCGCTTTGGTTAAATCAAACAAATCTTTTTTAAGCACTTGTTGTGCCGCGCTGTGATTTTCACCGCGTACCACTGCGGTAACATCTAAACCTCGCGCTACTGCTTCAACTACGATCAAACGCCCTGCTTTTCCATTTGCACCAATTACTGCGACTTTCATTTTTTTCTCCTGTTTAATGATAAAAATTGTTGTATCTCGTTTTTGTTGAGCGTGATAATATCTCTCTATCAAACAAAAAGAAAGTAAGCGCCAAAAAGTGCAGTAGTTACCTTAGAGAAACTCATATTGAAAAATAAGGAAAAATTGTGAAAGAAAAAGAGAAAAAATTACCTGATTGTGAAGTAGAAATTACCTTAATGATGATGAGCGAACGCTGGCGTGTGTTAATTATTCGTGAATTATTATCTGGCACAAAGCGTTTTGGTGAATTGAAAAAAACCTTAACTGGCATTTCGCAAAAAGTGCTAACGGCGAATTTAAGGGCAATGGAAACCCAAGGATTATTAACGCGAAAAGTCTATGCAGAAGTGCCACCAAGGGTGGAATACACCCTGACAGAAGACGGTAAAAGCTTAAAAAGTGTGCTGACTGCAATGGCGGCGTGGGGTGAGAATTATCGTCAAAAATATCAAGAGAAATAAAATCTGGAAAAAATCACCGCACTTATTAAAAACGCCCCTTAAAAGTGCGGTGATTTTTCGGTAGTTTTTTATTACAAAATAAAAGCGAGCATTTAGCTCGCTTTCTTATTTTTTTGTGAATTAATCTTGTCCAAGCTCACCAAGCAATTTTAATTCTCGGTTTTTCACTTGGTTTTTCAGAATTTCGGTGAATTCTGCCACGGTGAACGTGCCTAAATCAGCACCTTTACGGGTACGCACGGCAATTTTGCCCTCGGCAATTTCTTTATCACCACAGACTAACATATAAGGCACACGTTTTAAGGTGTGTTCGCGGATTTTAAAGCCGATTTTCTCATTGCGTAAATCTGCTTTGGCACGCAAGCCTGCGTCAGAAAGGGCTTTCACCACGTCTTTCACATAATCCGCTTGGCTGTCGGTAATGTTCATCACTACCGCTTGGGTTGGTGCAAGCCAAGGTGGGAAGAAACCTGCGTAATCTTCGGTGATAATTCCGATAAAACGCTCTAATGACCCTAAAATCGCACGGTGGATCATCACTGGCGTTCTGCGGTCATTATCTTCCGCCACATAAGAGGCATTTAAGCGACCCGGTAAGGCGAAATCAAGCTGGATTGTGCCACATTGCCATTCACGATCAAGGCTATCACGCAAGGCAAATTCGATCTTCGGCCCATAAAATGCCCCTTCGCCCTCTTGGATTTCATAATCTAAACCATTGTGTTTTAACGCATTGGCTAAGCCTTGCTCTGCTCTGTCCCACATTTCATCAGAACCGATGCGCTTTTCTGGACGAGTAGAAAGTTTTACTTGAATGTTGTTGAAACCAAAGGTGCTGTAAATATCGTAAACCATACGGATACAGCTGGTTACTTCGCTTTCAATTTGATCTTCTGTACAGAAAATATGTGCGTCATCTTGAGTAAAACCGCGTACACGCATTAAACCGTGCAATGAACCTGATGGCTCGTTACGGTGGCACGAACCAAATTCCGCCATACGAATAGGCAGATCACGATAAGATTTCAAGCCTTGGTTAAAAATTTGCACGTGTCCCGGGCAATTCATTGGCTTGATGGCATATTCACGGTTTTCTGATGAAGTCGTGAACATTAAATCGCCGTAGTTTTGCCAATGCCCTGTTTTTTCCCACAGAACGCGATCCATCATAAATGGGCCTTTCACTTCTTGGTAATCGTACTCTTTCAATTTAGTACGCACGAAGGTTTCCAGCTCACGGAAAATCGTCCAGCCGTCATTGTGCCAGAACACCATACCCGGTGCTTCTTCTTGCATATGGTAAAGATCAAGGGCTTTGCCGATTTTACGGTGATCGCGTTTTGCTGCTTCTTCTAAGCGTTGTAAATAGGCCGCTAATTGTTTTTTATCCGCCCACGCTGTGCCGTAAATACGCTGTAACATCTTGTTTTTGCTGTCACCACGCCAGTATGCACCCGCCACTTTTTGTAATTTAAAGTTATGGCAGAAACGCATATTTGGCACGTGCGGCCCACGACACATATCAATATATTCTTGGTGATGATAAAGCGCTGGCGTTGCGGTTTTTTCGATGTTTTCATCTAAAATCGCCATTTTGTACGGCTCGCCACGCTGCTCAAACGTATCTCTTGCTTCTTGCCAACTTACTCGTTTTTTCACCACGTCATAGTTGGTTTTTGCCAGCTCGTGCATTCTTTTTTCAATGGCATCAAGATCTTCTTGCGTTAAAGAGCGGTCTAAATCCACGTCATAATAGAAACCGTTTTCAATGGTTGGCCCGATCGCCATTTTCACATCAGGGAAAAGCTGTTTAATTGCGTGTCCTAATAAATGCGCGCAAGAGTGGCGAATAATTTCTAATCCGTCTTCATCTTTTGCGGTGATGATTTCTAAATTGGCATCTTGATCAATCAGATCGCACGCATCACGGCGTTCACCGTTCACACGCCCAGCAATGGTCGCCTTGGCTAAACCTGCACCAATATCCTGCGCCACTTCAAGCACAGTAACGGGTTTATCAAATTGGCGCTGTGAGCCATCGGGTAAAGTAATAATTGGCATATTAAATCCTTATACAGTGGTTACCCATACGAGAGGTAACTTGTTGATTAAATTAAAAATAAAGTAAAAAGCACCGCACTTTGTTATACCTACAATGTATTTTTCGCACCGTGCTTTATAGGTTATCGAATTGCTTTTGCAATGACTTTCGATGCAAGCTCGTGATCATACGCTATTTTGCGCTGAAAACCAACTTTCTGCCCCATTTTACTGGGCTTTTTGTGGGTTAAACCGCTTTATCGAAATATAATTCCACTTGGGATAATTTTGCCATTGTTTCCACATAGGCTTTCACTTTCGGCGGGAACACAAGCCCTTTCACACAAGTGAGGTTACGCAGCATTGGGAAAAGCAAAATATCTTCCATAGAAAGCTGATCATTTGCGCCATTTTCTGACAAAATCAAATACTCAAGTGCGGTGAAATCTTGCTGTAATTTTTCGATATATTGAGCAGAATTTGCCAGATTTTCGGCGAAATCACCAATACTTTCAGTTTTCTTTTTAACGAAATAATCCACCGCACTTTGGGTAGCAAATTCAGGCAAGCCTAATTTCACAAAACGCGGTAATAAAAGATGATTATAATAACGGCTCACTGCCTGCATCCACGCTTGCAGATCGCTACGCACATCATCATCTGGCAACAACAGATCACCATAATTTTGATCCACATAATGGACAATATCCAAACTTTCTGGCATTGCCGTGCCGTCTTCTTTAATCAAAATTGGCGCCATTTTTTTGCCGATGAGTGATACTGGCGTGGCTTCATCATCACTCAATAACACTTGCTCTTCCACTGGCAAATTTTTCAAGCCAAAAATCATTCTGGCACGCACGCAGAATGGACAATGATCATAAACGTATAATTTCATTTTTTGCTCCTTACTAAACAATTAAGCGAATAGGCGCTACCTTACCGCAAATTTTTCTCCCCGCAAATAAAAAACTTGAAGTTCATCACAGATTATTTTGCCCATTTCCTTTATGATCAAGGCGTGGCGCAAGTTGAATATGGGGGGACTTATGTGGAAATCAATTTCTCAAGTTTTAGCCGAACATCTTGGTGCGTATTATTTTATCAAGCAAAAACGTAAAGTGCATACTGGCGAAATGCACGAAGCTTGGATTATTGATGATGGAATCCAGCCCGTTTTTGTGAAAATTAATGAAAAATCCTACCGCTCTATGTTTCGTGCCGAAGCCGATCAGCTGGAATTACTAGCCAAAACAGGGACAATTCAAGTACCGCAAGTTTACGGCGTAGGCTGTTCACAAAACCACAGTTTTTTACTGCTCGAAGCCCTTCCTTTCAGAGAACCGAACGCGCAATCAATGGCACAATTTGGCTCGCAATTAGCCAACTTGCACCAATGGGGCAATGCCGAGCATTACGGGCTCGATTTTGACACTTGGCTTGGGCCAGTTTATCAGCCAAATGGTTGGTCAGATAATTGGGCAAAATTTTTCAGCGAACAACGCATTGGCTGGCAATTACAGATCTGCAAAGAGAAAGGTTTAGCTTTTACTGATATTGATGAATTGGTCGCCGTTGTCGCCAAAGGGCTAGCCAAACATCAGCCAAAACCTGCCTTGTTGCACGGCAATCTTTGGATTGAAAACTGTGCAGTGGCAAATGGCCAACCTTTTACTTACGATCCCGCGTGTTACTGGGGCGATCACGAATGCGATCTGGCATTTAGTGAATTATTCCAGCCGTTTCCTGAAACATTCTATCAAAATTACCACCGCACTTTGCCGATTGATGAAGGCTATGCGCAACGCAAACCGCTTTATCAGCTTTATTATTTGTTAAATTTTAGTCATCGTTTTTCTGCTCATTATGTGGCGCTCACCAAAGCGATCATTGAAAAAATACTCAAGGGGAATCTATGAAATTTCAAGCAGTTATCTTCGATATGGACGGCGTTCTGATTGATTCCGAACCTTTTTGGAAACAAGCTGGCGTGGAAGTATTTGGGCAAATTGGTATTCCTGTTAGCTTGCAAGAAATGCAAGAACTCACGGGAATGCCAGCTCTTGGTATTGTCAAAACCGTTTATCAACGCTATCAAAAAACGCCTGTTCCTGTTGAAGAAATGGTAAAACGAATGAATGACTGTGCCATTTCAATGATTTTGGAAAATAAGCCCTTAATGCCAAATGTGCCAGAAACCCTTGAAAAACTCACCGCACTTGGTTGTAAGCTGGCGGTTGCTTCCGCTTCGCCACGCTATTTATTAGAACAAATCACTGAACGCTGCGGCATTGCATCTTATTTCCAGTATCTCTCATCAGCCACAGAATTAGATTACAACAAACCGCACCCGCAGGTTTATTTACACGCAGCCCATCAATTAGGTGTTGAACCCCAAGCCTGTTTAGGCATTGAAGATTCCGTGCTAGGAATGACCGCAGTGAAAGCCGCGTCAATGCGCTGCGCTGTTATCCCAGCTCCCGTTGAACGCACCGATCCGCGTTGGGCATTAGCGGATTATCAACTAGAACAGCTAGCTCAAATTCCTGAGATTTGTGCATAAAAAAGTGCGGTATTTTTCACCGCACTTTTTACCTAGCCTATTTCTTATTCCACTTGAATGGCATAATCAGACAATTTAGGAACCTGCTTAATCAGGCCTTGTTGCTGCATAAATTGTGCCATTTTCTCATAACGTGCGTTATCTAAGGCGCTTGGGCGTAAACTTAAACGTGGCAAGGTATCACGCCAAGCCAAGCGATTGAGTTCGTTGTCTAAATCTTGCGGTCTATAGCTCACAAACGCCTGCCAACTTTGTTGTGGGTGGTTTAAAATATAAACGCTGGCTTGTTCAAGTGCAGTCAAAAATGCACGAATTTTTTTCGCAGGAAGCTGATTTTTATTAGCCACAACAATCAATTCATCATACATTGGCACGCCCTGTTCTTCTGGATAAAACGCCTTGCCCGGTTTCTTTTCTATCTCCATCTGATTTAGCTTAAAATTACGAAATGCACCAATAACCGCATCGACTTGTCCGCTAAATAATGCGGGAGAAAGCGACCAATTCACGTTCACTAATTCCACATCATTTAAAGAAAGGTGGGTAGATTTCAACATTGCACCAAGTAACGCATCTTCAAAACCACTCACGGAATAACCGATCTTTTTCCCTTTTAAATCGGCAATCTGTTCAATACCGCTATCTTTTAGCACCACAAGGCTATTTAACGGCGTTGAAATTAAGGTGCCAACACGCACCAGCGGCAGCCCTTCTGCCACTTGCATTTGCAGCTGTGGCTGATAATCCACTGCTAAATCTGCCTGCCCTGCTGCCACTAATTTAGGGGGCATTGAAGGATCAGCGGGCTCGATAATCTCAACCTGCAACCCATTTTCCGCAAAAAAGCCTTTTTGCTGTGCCACAATAATGGCGGCGTGATCGGGATTAACAAACCAATCCAGCAATAAGGTTAATTTTTCTTTGGCTTGCACGCTAATGCTCATACCTAAAGCGAAAATTAAACTGCATAAATACCATTGTTTTTTCATTTTTTCTCCTAACGTAAATGACAGACCCAAGGAATAATGCGGTGAAGCAATTTATCTATCACGAAATACAGCAAGAGTGCGATAACCACCAAAATAAACAACGCCGCGAACATTAAGCTAATTTGAATTCGTGCATTGGCTTGCAACATTAAATAACCAAGCCCTTGTGATGATCCTACCCATTCCCCCACAATCGCTCCAATAGGGGCAACGGAAACCGCAATGCGCAAGCCCGAGGCTAACGCAGGCAAAGCGGCAGGTAAGCGAACCTTAAATAATAATTGCCTTGATAAAATTCCCATTGTTTTAGCCAGCTCTAACCATTGCTTTGGGGTGTTACGCAAGCCGTCATAACAAGCGGCGGTAACTGGGAAATAAATAATCAAAATAGTCATCGCAATTTTTGATGCAATGCCATAGCCAAACCAAAGCACCAATAATGGCGCAATAGCAAAAACAGGGATCGCCTGCGAGGCAATTAAAATGGGCAATAAAAAGGCTGAAAGTGTTCGTGAAGAAGCCAGCAATAAGGCTGAAAGCAAACCAAATAAAAATCCAAGCACCAGCCCTAATAAAATTTCCCATAAAGTAATTTTGGCGTGCATAAATAATAAAGCCCATTGTGAAGACACTTCATTTAGCACGGCAACAGGTTCAGGCAATAAATAATGTGGGATCGCAAAAATTGAAATCGCCCCTTGCCAGCACAAGGCGAAAAATAAGGTCATTATCAATGCTCGAAATAGGCTTTGCCACGACAACATTAATGTTCCCCCATTAACTGCTTAAATAAATATTGCTGTAATTGCCATAATTTCTCTTGCGAAAAATCTCTTGGCGCTTTGCCTTGCGGGCAAATGGGCGGTGAAAGCTGAACGGGTTGTTGGTGCAAAATATAGATTTTATCCGCTAGCAATAAGGCTTCTTGTGGATCGTGGGTGATAAGCAACACAGTTTTATCTGCTAATAAATGATGTGAAAGCTGCTGTAATTGCAAGCGGGTTACGGCATCTAACGCGGAAAAAGGTTCGTCCATTAAAATAATCTCTGCATCTTGCATTAGCGTTCGAGCCAACGCCACGCGCTGCCGCTGTCCGCCAGAAAGCTGATAACAAGGCTTATGCAAATGTTGTTCCATTTTCACCGCACTTAATAAAGTGCGGGCTTTTTCTTCCGTTTTTTTCGTTTTGCTATGAGTAAGATGCTGATAAAGCTGAACATTATCTAAAATAGACAGCCAAGGATACAAACTATCCTGCTGTGCAAGCCAAGCAATTTTGCCTGAACACTGAATGCGCCCTTGCACAATCGCCTGATTTTCTAACCCTGCAATGGCACGCAATAAGGTTGATTTTCCCACGCCTGATGCACCAAGCAACGCCACCCACTCCCCTTGTGATACGCTAAAATGAAAATGCTCAAACAAAGGTTGCTCAGCAAAACTGAGTTTAAGATCGGAAATTTCGATGGCTTTCATCGTTCATTCACCAATCAACGTAATGGAAAAAAGCCGTTAAAAATAAAAGAAGTGAGGTGAGAATTTAATAAGAAAAGAAGCGTTTGCATAATTAGTTTCCTACGTCAGTATTAGCTGTATCAGGTTCACGGGTATCATCTCAGCTTAAACAAGCACCCCGACTAATGCAAAACAGTGTAGCGGAAGTTCAAATAAAAATCAAAGTTTACAGACCAAAAAATTATATTTTTATAATATAACAAGAAATATTTAAAATTTATTTAAATATTGCCATCTTATGCTAAATAAAAGTCAATAAAATAACTATAACCCATTGATACACTTAATCTTTTCTCATACTGGTCGGAGAAGAATAAATATTGACTTTACTATTTAAAAGAGTATTCTGTATTACGAGTCAGACAGTATTGACTCATCTTTTTACAATTAAAATAACAACAAAGGAGTTCATTATGAAACTTAAATCTAAATTAGTATTAGGCGCTATGGCAGCATTCTTATCTTCACAAGTGCTTGCTTCCGCTGGTCAACCTGTACCTGTAGATCCTAGTGAATATGATGGTGTTGGTTGCACTAAAGAATATGAGCCAACTCCATATAAAAAGAAAGATGGTACAGTAGTGACTGCTCCTAACCGTTGTGTTGCTGCAAAATGGGCATCTGAAGGTTTATAATATACTGTTGTAGTATGTAGAAAGCCCTGTTAACCAAGGCTTTTTTATTGTTCATTATTCTTATAAACTTTTACTTACTCCTTAATTTTAAACATAAGAAAAACTCCTCTCCCACTTTAACAAAGTGGGATTTTTTTATCTTTAGTAAAATAATGTCGCCTAAAATTCTTGTGAAAAATCAATCTTTTTGTCTTTATCAACCTTACAAATCATAGCAATCTTTACCATTACCTGCTAATCAATATATAAAAAATCCTTCCCCCTAAGGGAAAGGATTTTTATTCTAACAGTTAGTCAAGTAACGAAACTACCATTGATAGCCAACACCCACAGAGCCACCAAAGTCTCCACGAGTATTTGCATTACCTGTTAATTTCAAGATAACTTTACCATTATCACTTGCTCTTGAATAACCTACGGCAATAGCACCTTGTCCTTTATAAGTACCTGCTGCTGCTGCTACCATTGATTTACCAGGCATATAAACCTGCGGTAAACCAGCTGTCGCAGTTGCTCCTGCAATACCTGCACGAAGGTCTTTATTAAGTTTATTGATGTTATTGTTAATGTTACCAACAGCACCTTTTAACTGTCTTACATTCACAGCATCAGTATCATCTTTACCATCTGCTACATTAGTAATACGGTTACCGCCGTTATTCAGGCCATTAGTTGTCAAACTTACTGTACTATTATTGCCAGCTGCATTTGGACCACTAATTGTTACACCATTACCTTGAACAGTTGTAGAGTTTCCTGCTGCATCTGTCGTAGTGACGGAATTTAGACCTTTAAGATCCTTAGCAAGTTTAACTGTTAACTTAGCATTCTTACCATCTTGTTTTGCAACAACACCGATGTTGTTATCAGTAAGATCATCTGCATCAGTTACACCACCCACAATTTGAGTTGTGTTATTTAATGTCATTTGAGCATTACCAACATCGCCTTGGTATTTGATGCCATCATTTAAGGTAGCTACTTGTTCAGTATTACCATCTGGTTTAGTGTAAACAATACGAGTTTTGCTCTCGCCATCTTTACCATCATTACCAGCCAGTCCTTTTTCGCCTTGTGCAACGGTTACACCGGCATTTGAACCATCTTTACCAGCAATACCGATAGAACCATCTTTGCCATTAATTGCAATACCTGGAGCACCATCTTTTCCTGGAACACCATCTTTGCCACCAACAACAATTGAGCCTCCATCAGCACCATTGATTGCTACAGCATCTTTGCCATCAGCACCTTTCACACCAATAGAGCCAGGTTTACCATCTTTACCACCAATAGATACTTCGCTATTTAAGGCAAATTGGATCTCATTGTCTTTTACAGTTGTAATGATATTTCCATTAGGGTCAGTAAATTTAACTGTTTCCCCTAATTTAACATTATCATCACCACCATTATCTGCAGCAATGTTAAAGCCTTTATTAACTAATGCATCTGCAGTGTTGTGTAGATCACTTACATTAACTGCATTATTAGCCACTTTACTTCCATCTTTACCTGCTTCTGCAAGTTGATCTAAGAAGTCCGCTTTATCAGCAGGAACTGGCTTACCATCTACAGTTGGACTAATGTCTCCAATAGATGTACCTACATTCGCTAATTTAGTCGGAGAAGTAGTTGAACCATCTGCGCTATTCATTGATGCAATGACATCACCCGCTTCAACTTTCGTACCACTACCATCTTGCTTAGTATTAAATGAACCATCTGCCTGTTTATACACTTTATCACCATCTTTGTTGGTATAAACCACTGGTAATTGTGCATTCTCAACCACTTTTTGAGAGTTCACTTTCAAGTCATAGTGAATATGACCATCTTCTGGTTGAGGCTGAGGACGACTTACATCAATTGTACCATCAGAAGACTCGACTGTTGTTGTCGCTGCCGCAGCGGCTTCTCTTAACTGTTTCACATTAACTGCATCAGTATCATCTTCACCTGCTGCAACGTTGGTGATTTTATTACCACCATTGCTTAAACCATTTTCAGTTAAACTTACATCTGGTTTAGTTGGATCAGAATTAGTAATAGTAATGCCATCTTTATTAATGACTGTGTTATCACCATCCTTACCGAATTTAGCAGAATCTAAGTCTGTCAGATCTTTAGCCATTTTCACAACTAAAGCTCCATCTTCCACATCAACACGAGTATTAGCATCTGTTGCTGTTGCGTCATTACTTAAACCACCTTTAATTTGTAAGGTTTCATTTAGTTTTTTCGCAACAGTGTCAGAACCATTACCTTGGAAGATTAAGCCATCATTCAAGGTTGCAACTTCTTCTTTTTCGCCATTTGGTTTTTCGTAAACAATACGAGTTTTGCTTTCGCCGTCTTTACCGTCGTTACCATCTAGGCCTTTTGCACCTTGTGCAACGGTTACACCAGCATTTGAGCCATCTTTACCAGCAATACCGATAGAACCATCTTTGCCATTAATTGCAATACCTGGAGCACCATCTTTTCCTGGAACTCCATCTTTGCCACCAACAACAATTGAACCGCCGTCTTCACCTTTGATTGAAACGCCATCTTTACCATCAGAGCCTGCTACACCGATGGAGCCTGGTTGGCCATCTTTACCTACAGTAATCTCATTACCTAAGCCAATTTCTAACTTATGGTTACCAGCATCTGCAGTTACAGTGATACCATCAGTACCCTTAAGCTGAATTTGTTTACCTAATTCTTGAGTAACGGCATCGCCATTATCGTCAGTTAAACCAAATCCTTTTTGCGTTAAGTTTTCAGTGAGTGAATTTGCTGTATTACGTAAATCACTTACATTTACAGCGCTATTTGGCTTACTTACAGCTGCTTTTTCTAATGCTTTTGTGAAATCTTCATCATTTTGAGGATCAATCACACTTTTCACATTATCCAAAGTCTGCGGTTTCGCTGAACCATCTTGTGCTACTAATGATGTACCTGCTGGCGTAGCTGGTTGCGCACCTTCTTTTGGCAAGCCATTTTCTAAATCACTTGCTTTATAGAATGTATCACCTACTTTCACTAATGGATTACCTTGTTCATCAGTATAAACAACTGGTAAACCAGTTACATCAATATGGTAAGAATGAACGCCATTCTTGCTTGTAACAGTAGAAACTTTTGTATTCGCACCATCAACCACTTGAACAGTTTCACCTAATCTAACAGTTTGTGCATTACCGTCATTAGTTTGTAATTTCCAACCTGTATTAATTAAGTTATCAGAAACATTTTTCAAATCTCCGATATTAGCTGCGTTAGTTAATGTAGGATCATTATCTTCTAATGAAGAAATATCTTTATCTCCCAAACCACTTGCAACATTTGTGATTTGATTTCCACCATTATTTAAGCCATCTTTCGTTAAGCTTACAGCTTTTTCTGGAGTACCGTTATTGATAGTCATACCATTATTAGTAATCGTTGTAACCGGATTATCCGATGTTGGATTCTCTGGGTTACCAAATGTTGCACTAGTTAAATCTCTCAATGCCTGCGCCATTTGGATCACTAATTGACCATTGATGCTATCTACACGTAAATTTTTATCTGTTACCGCTGCATCTGATGCTAAACCACCATTATCAGTTGCTTTTCCAGATAGTTTTAACGTGCTATTTAGTTTCTTATCAAGAATCTCACCAGTATCACCTTCAAAGCGTAAACCATCATTTAAGGTTGCAACTTCTTCTTTATCGCCATTTGGTTTTTCGTAAACGATACGAGTTTTGCTCTCGCCATCTTTACCGTCATTACCATCTAGGCCTTTTGCACCTTTCTCTACTTTTACGCTTGCTTGACCATCTTTACCATCAGCACCATCTTTGCCGTTTACGCCATCAACACCATTAAAGACAATCGCGTCTTTAGTGATTGTTGTACCATCACGACCATCAGCACCTTTGACTCCGATAGTTCCATCTTTACCATCTTTACCGCTTACGCGAACATCACCAGAAAGTGAAACTTCTAAACGGCGAGCATCTTGATCTGCATCTTTAGCCGTTACTGTAACCCCATCAACACCTTTAATTTGAATTTGTTTACCTAATTCTTGAGTAACTGAATTACCGTTATCATCAGTTAAACCAAATCCTTTTTGAGTTAAAGAATCAGCAGTATTTTTCAAATCACTTACATTGACAGCACTGTTTGGTTTGCTGTCAGCAGCTTCTTTTAATACTGTTGAGAAATCTTTATCCGCAGTCGGAGTTTCAATTACACTCTTCACATTATCCAATGTTTGAGGTGTAGCAGTACCATCTTTAGAAACTAAAGTCGTTCCTGTTGGTGTCGCTTCTGGTGCATCTTGGTTAACAACACCATCTGTAACATCGTCAGCTTTATAGAATTTATCGCCTACTTTCACTAACGGATTTCCATCTTCATCAGTATAAGCAACTGGTAAACCGGTTACATCAACATGGAATGTATGTTTGCCATTAGCATCAGTTACCGTTGAAACTTTGGTATTTGCACCATCAACCACTTGAACAGTTTCACCTAATTTAACTGTGCTTTCAGTACCATCATTAGTTTGTAACTTCCAACCAGTGTCCGTTAAGTTTTTAGAAACATTCTGCAAATCACCAATATTAGCAACATTTTTCAATGTATCGCCTTCGGCCTCTTCAAGTTTAGTATCACCTAAACCACTTTCAACACCCGTGATTTGGCCAGCAGGATTATTAATCACAATCTGGTTACCTGCAACATTCTGAGTAGTAATTGCACCTGTTGAACCATTTACATTCACACCAGATTTATTTTCTACCCCTTTATTATCAACAGGATTATTACCAAACACAGCGCTGGTTAAATCTGTCAGCTCTTTAGCCATTTTCACAACTAAATTACCTTCATCATCAACATCAACTCGGGTATTCGCATCCGTTACATCTTTATCTTCGGCTAATCCACCTTTAACAGTTAAAATTTCGTTAAGTTTTTTCTCAACAACTTTGTCACCGTTACCTTTGAATTTCAAGCCATCAGTTAAGGTTGCAACAGTCTCTTTGTCACCATTTGGTTTTTCATAAACGATACGAGTTTTGCTCTCACCATCTTTGCCATCATTACCAGCAAGTCCAGGCTCACCTTTCTCAACCTTCACGCTTACTTGACTATTTTGTCCGTCTGCACCATCTTTGCCGTTTACGCCATCAACACCGTTGAATACGATTGCATCTGGTTTCACAACAACAGATTTACCATCCGCACCATCTTTACCATTGGTTACAGTAACCTCTTTAAACTCTGGTGCCTCTGCTACTTGAACTTCAATTTTACCGTCTTTCACAACAGTACGAACATTCTTAGCTGTAGTAGTTACATCATCTGCTGCCCCACCAACGACTTCAACTGTTTCACCAAGTTTTTTGGTTACAGAATTGCCGTCTTGTGCGGTTAAACCAAAACCTTTGTTAGTTAATGCATCAGCAGTATTTTTCAAATCGCTCACATTTACAGCATTGTTGGCATTTGCTGTATTTGCAGCATCTAATTTATCAAGGTAAGTATCGCCAGCTTTATCTGCGATGCTTGAAGCTACATTAGCTAACTTAGTTGGAGTAGAAGTTGAACCATCACCACTATTCATGGAAGCAATAACATCAGCGGCCTCAACGCGTGTGCCCTGACCATCTGCCTGAGTATTAAACGAACCATCCGCTTGTTTATATAATTTATTGCCTTCAGCATCTGTATAAACAACTGGTAATTGCGCTCCCTCTACAACTTGTTGCTTATTAACTTCTAAATCATAGTTTGTATGACCATCTGCTTCAGTAGTTTCGGCAACAAACACTGAGCCATCTTGAGATGTTACAGTAGTTCTAGCCTTTTTCACATCAGCAATATTTGCAGCATTAGTTAATGTATCACCAGTTGCGTCTTCAAGAGCAGTATTTCCTAAGCCACTTGCAACATTAGTGATTTGGTTATTACCATTATCTAAGCCCTCATTACTTAATTTAACGGTATCGTTAGGACCACCAATGAAACTGGTTTCAGTTGCACTACGTACAGCAACATCATCATCACTAGTGGTAACAATAGCACCTCCAGTAATTTCAGTAGAATCACCTGTCGTATCATCAGTGAATACGGCAGAAGTTAAATCAGTAAGATTTTTAGCTAACTTAACAACTAATTCTCCGCCTGTTACATCAACACGAGTATTCGCATCAGTGGCTTCTTCACCTTCATCTAATCCACCTTTAACAGTTAAGGTTTCATTCAGTTTTTTAGCGACAGTTTCAGAGCCATTACCTTTGAATTTGAGACCATCATTCAAAGTCGCAACTTCTTCGTTATTTACTTCAAGACGAGGTTTGGTAGTTGTACCATCAACACCTGGTTGACCGTCAACTTTTGTTGTTAACGTTACGCCATCAACACCATCTTTCCCTGCAATGCTGATACCTGGTTTACCCTCTGGTCCAGTATCACCTTTAATGCTTACACCATCTTTGCCGTCTTTACCTACAACATTGATTGTACCTGCTTGTCCAGGGGTGCCATCTTTAGCTTTTTCGCCAACTGTAACTTCATTGCCTAATGCTAATTTTAATGCGTTATTTTCAGTATCCGCAGTAACTGTAATACCATCTTCACCTTTAATCTGAATTGCTTCACCAAGGTTTTTCTTCACTTCGGTATTGCTATCATCAGATAAAGCAAAGCCTTTATTTGTTAATGCATCTGCCGTATTCTTCAGATCTTTAACATTTACCGCTTTATTCGGTGAACTTGTTGCAGCAGTACCTAACGCTTTAGTAAATTCATCATTAGTTTTACTTCCTTCAGGATCAATAGCGCTCTTCACATTATCTAATGTTTGAGGTTCCGCAGCACCATCTTTAGAAACTAAAGTTGTTCCTGCTGGTGTCGCCTCTTCAGCACTATTATTCACAACACCGTTAGTTACATCGCTAGCTTTATAGAATTTATCACCTACTTTCACTAACGGATTTCCATTTGCATCAGTATATGCAACTGGTAAACCGGTTACATCAACATGGAAAGTATGTTTGCCATCAGCATCAGTTACCGTTGAAACTTTGGTGTTTGCACCATCAACTACTTGAACAGTATCGCCAATTTTAACTGTGGTTTCAGTATTAGAATTAGTCTGTAACTTCCAACCCGTATCAGCAATATTTTTCAAATCACCGATATTAGCAACATTAGTTAATTCAGGCGCATTATCCCCTAATGAAGAAATTGTCTTACCACCTAAACCACTAGTAACACCTGTAATTTGACCTTGTGGGTTATTGATCGTAATCGTGTTACCTGCTGCATTATTAGAGGTAATAGCACCTGTATCACCATCAATTTTAACTCCTGGTTTTGTTCCTGCATCAGACGCAGTAGGATCATTACCAAAAGTCGCGCTGGTTAATTCAGTTAAGGTTTTAGCCATCTTAAGAACTAATTCGCCACCCTCACTATCTACACGCAAGTTTTTATCAGTTACTTCTGAATTTGTATCTAACTTACCTTTAATAGCTAAAGTTTCATTTAACTTCTTATTAATGACATCACCTTTATCACCTTGGAATTTTAAGCCATCATTCAACGTCGCAACTTCTTCACCATTTACTTCAAGGCGAGGTTTAGTATTAGTGCTATCAGTCGCGCCTTTACCATCAACACCAGGCTTACCATCAACTTTTGTAGTTAAAGTTACGCCATCAACACCATCTTTTCCTGCGATGCTGATACCAGGTTTCCCGTCATTTCCAGTATCACCTTTAATACTTACACCATTTTTGCCGTCTTTGCCTACAACATTAATTGTGCCAGCTTGACCAGCGCCCCCATTTTCAGGTTCACCAACAGTTACAGTATTTCCTAAAGCTAGTTTTAATGAATTATCTGTGCTATCCGCAGTAACAGTAATGCCATCTTCACCTTTAATCTGAATAGCTTCACCCAATTTTTTCTTCACTTGAGTGTTTTTATCATCTGCTAAAGCAAAACCTTTATCGGTTAAATCATTAGCAGCTTTTTGTAAGTCACCTACATTGGTAGCATTTTTAAGCGTATCTCCAGATGCAGTAGTAAGATCCTGTCCATCTAAGCCACTTGCAACATTAGTGATCTTATTATCACCATTATTTAAGCCATTCTCGGTTAAGCTAACTGTCTTAGCTGGATCATTTGCACCGCTACCATTATCTTTATTGATAGTTACACCATCTTTATTGATAACCGTTTTATCTGCATCTGACGTACCAAAAGTTGCATCAGTTAAGCCAGCTAAACTTTTCGCTAATTTAACAGTTAAAGTATCAGTGTTATTTGAAACCACTCCGATATTATTATCAGAAAGTTTATCCGCTTCAGTAACACCACCTTTAACATTAGTCACTTCACCTAATTGACGAGTGAACGTGTTCGCACCGCTGTTTTCGCCAACATCACCAGCATATTTTGTGCCTTTAGCAATATTTGTAGTATTAACATCCACTTTCTGGTTAGTTGCATATAACTGGCTACCATTTACTGCATCTTTAGAAGTCTCGGAGATATCACCATCAGCAACATTAGTTACTTTTTTATTGCCTGCATTAATACCTGATTTAGTAATGCTTGGTCCACCATTCAATGTTAATCCATCTTTATTTAATGTATTACCATTGATAGTAACACTTCCGTTTTCACCTAAATTAAGTGTTTTCGCAAGTTCAATTTTTAATTTGTTATCTTCAACTTTAGTTGAAATATTTGAATCAGCACCAACTACTTCAATAGTGTTATTAAGTTTTTTCTTAACTTCTTTGCTATCTTGTGCTTTTAAGCCAAATTCAGCTGCATTTACTTTATCATCAACAGATTTCACCGCACTTTCAGTTGCAGCACGGCCGGCATTTTCACCAGTTCCATAGTTAACGCTATTTGTATCGCGCTCTTCTAAACCTGTAACTTTGCCACCTTCAACTTTTGTGGTTTTGCCATTATTATTAACGGTAATACCATCATTATTCATTGAAGTATTGCCCGTTGTTACAGTATTTGCAGTTACGCTATTTAAATTAACGTCATCTTTCGTTGCAATACTAATTTTGCCTTGAGATTGAGTTAATTTAATATTTTTACCTGCGTCAAAGGTTAAGGTTTCACCTGGTTGAATAGCATCTTCCATTTGACCAGATTGTTCGCCATCTGATTTAGAGACAGTTGCTTTCCAGCCTTGATTTACATGTTTAATTGCTTCATCAATTGTTGTTTTACCTGTGCCACCAACGCCGTCAGCATCTTTATCACCATTTGGAGTTATATTACCATAAGTAATATTTCCTGTATTAGGATCAACAGCAGCATCGCCACCTAAAATATTCTTAACACTATTTGCAACATTGCCAATGACTTCATTTGTTGCATAAAGCTGTGAACCATTGATTGCATCTGTAGATGTTGCTGAAATTTCACCAGCTGCAACATTTTGAATACGGCGCTCGTTATCTGCTGCACCAACAGTTACCACACCGTGTGCTTCAGCTCCAGCAAAACCACTATAGGTAATTGTACCAACAGTTGCACTAGCTACTGTACCACCATCACCAGCAGTTGTAGTATTTCCATCTGAACCATCTTTTTTCTTATTCTTCGTTCCAACAGCTGAACCCGCTGCGGCACGGCTATTTGAACCGATGTAAGCAGAGTTCGCCACATCAGCGGCAACATTATTACCCAATACTTGAACATTAGAAGTGGTTACTGTATTGTCGTTACCAATAACGCGGATACCATCATTAGCACCATCAGCAAGGTTATTATTGTTACCAAACACACCTGAATTATTCGCTGCAATTGTTCCGTTATTATTACCTACAGAATAAGTACCTTCTCCTGTAATTGTTGTTGGATCACCAATTGCACCAGAGTTATTTCCCGTTACAACATTTCCAGTACCAATGGAAATAGCATTAGCTCCTTGAGCTTGCGCACCGGCACCAATAGCAATAGCACTGTTTCCTGTAGCGTGGGCAGATGAACCTAATGCGGTAGCGTCATCAGCAGTTGCACGAGATTGACGACCAATTGCAGTAGAAGCATTAGCTGACGCATTTGCATTGTTACCAAACGCAGAAGATGCAACGCCTAAAGCATTTGAATAAGCACCAACTGCAATTGCACCATTTTCTGCTGAAGTTGCACTTCCACCAAGTGCTATGCCACCAACAGTATTTGCAGAAGATGACGTACCAATTGCAATAGTATCAACTTGATCAGTTGTAGCATTACCTGAACGGGCATTTTTACCAATTGCAATACTTCTCGTTCCAGTTGCTGTAGCAGATGTACCTTGTGCAATCCCATCCGTTCTAGTTGAGCTTGCATTTAAACCAACTGCTATACTTGAACCCCCAGAAGCATTTGATGATGAACCCACTGCAACGGTATTTGCTGCCATAGCCTGGGCACTATTACCAATCGCAGTTGCAGAAGTTTGTGTTGCTTGCGCATCATCACCAAATGCAATAGTTGATTTCTCACTTGCTTTTGTTCTACGACCAATTGCAATTGCATGATTAGAAGTCGCTTGAGCTCGGTAACCTTGAGCAATAGACACTTCTTCACTTGCAACTGCTTCTGAACCAATAGCTATGCTAGAAAGCTTACTTGCATTTGCAGTATTACCAATTGCAATAGTATTTGCAGCACTACCTTTTGCTGATGATCCCATAGCAATGGCATTCGCTTCACTTGCGTTTGCTTTTGTACCAATAGCAACAGAAGAGATCCCTGTAGCCTGAGTTGATTCAGTTGAAGAATAATTATTATCTCCATTACCGAGAGTATTTGCAGAAGTATCGCGTCCACCAATCGCAATGGCGCCTTTTGCATTTGCTGTAGCTGAAGCTCCCACAGCAACTGTACTAATAGCATTAGCCGCTGCTGTTGTACCAACGGCAACACCTAAATTATCTGAATAAGCTTGGCGACCAACTGCAACTGCTGAATTATTAGAGTATGTTGCAGTACCAAGAGATACGGAGGAATTGTTCGCGTTAGATTGTAACCCTAAAGCAGTAGCCACTTCTTTTGCAACAGCACTACCACCAATAGCTACTGAGCCCTCAGTACTTTCAGCACGATCACCAACGGCTAAAGTACCAAAACCACCATTACTTTCATTATTTATATTAGTCCCCGTAGCTCCAGGATGCCCATTATTCCCTCGAACTCCTACGTATGCTCTTGAAGAACTATTAGATTTCGCCCCACTACCAATTGCAATATTTTCCTGATAATTACTTAGTGCATTTGCACCTATCGCAATTGCATTCATCATTTCATCATGAGAATCTGTCGTTGTAGAATTTTCAGTTCTCGCATTTGCACCAATTGCAATAGATCTAGCTCCTGCTGCTCGTGCAACAGAACCCACAGCGACAGAAGAATCACCACTCGCTTTTGTGCTACTTGATTCAGTATAGGTCGTCATTCCTACTTGAGTTCCGTCACTACGTCCACCAGAAACAAGTTGAATATCTGCATCAGCACTACCAATAGCAACAGAGCGTTTTCCTGTGGCAGTGGCAGACTGACCAACCGCAATTCCTGCTGTACCTTTAGCATAAGCAGCAGTACCTATTGCCATCGACATATCTCCCGCGGCAGAAGCTTGACGCATTACAGCTAGAGAATTAAACGCTGCTGCACGTGCTGCGGTACCTAAAGCAATTGCACCAATATCACTTGCGTGAGTAAATGAACCTAGTGCAATAGACATTCCTCCATCAGCGGTTGCATAGTTACCAATTGCAATACCGGAAGAAGCAACTCCTCCGTTAGTTGCACTTTGACCAGCTCGGCTAATAGTATTAGCAAAATTACCTATTGCAATTCCGCTTTGTGTCATATTAGTATTTTCGGTATATAATTTAGACCCACCAGCTCCTGTCGCTGCACTAGAAAGTTCATTATCATTAGGTGTACGAAAAGTCATATTATCAGGCGTTCTATAATTCAGTGGCTGAATTCGAGGGTCATCATTTGCCTGAGCTTTCCCTCTCACCATTGAGCCCGATGAATCACCACCAAGAACCCCTGTATCAGCATTATGTACCGTACCATTTTCATCTGTATAGTTAAATGCCACATACGCATTCGCCGCTGTTGGCAATGCAAGCAACACACTGAGTGAAAGGGAACTTAAAAAGAAACTTTTTAAGGTTTTTGAGGTCTTTTGAACGGAACCCACAACCGTTGTTGGTTTTCCGTGACGAGATGCTAATTCGGAAACAACAACCCAGGTCTGTAGGGATTGATTCCAGACTATACGAAATATTTTGTTCATATCAAAAATCCTAAATGGAAAATAAAAGTTAATAATTAAACGATTAACTGGCTAACTACTTTAAAAAATCCAACAAAGTAATACTCTAGCCTAGAGTAAATCGCTAGAATATTACCAAGTAAACGCAAAATTCTCAAATTTTTTAATGTAATATTTTGTAAATTTTTTCATTAATTTTATGAATTATTGATAGCCAAAACTTGATCTCCATCAACTCCCCTTAAGACTTTTGTTATCTCTCTTGATAAATGCATCACAATAAAGGCATAATAGTGCGTAAATAAGAATAACTTTTATTTAGATTAGAGAGTTGATATGTTACCGTTGCGTTATTCGCGTTACCTGATGGGGGTATTTTTGTTCTTTGTAGCCTCTTTTTCCTCGGCTAACGAAAACTACCAACAATGGGTTCAAGATATTGAAAATCGTCTTAATAAAACCGCTCAGCTTTACCAAAAAAAGCACATTGATGATGCACGCACCGAAGTGCAAATGGCATATTTTGAGGTGTTTGAGAATTTAGAGGGCCCAATTCGCATTAACTTTTCCGCACAAAAAAGCTATCAAATGGAAGCCACCTTTGGCGAGATCCGAAAAATGATCGGGGAAGGTAAACCCTTGCCAGAAGTGCAGGATAAAATTGCCCAACTAAAACAAGATCTGCAATTAGTCTTACCAGTTTTAGAGCAAGGTCATCAGCTCAATGCCTCTAATCAACACGATGTTTATCAGCACGCTGAAATTGAACCTTACTGGCAAGAAAGTTTTAGAACCATTGATGATCTGCTCGCCCAAGCCATCAGCACTTACCAAAAAGGCGATTTTGCGCAAGCGAAAAAATTGGTACAGCAAGCGCAGTATGATGGCTATAAAAACAGCGAAATGGAAATGTCCATTCGTAAAAATCGTTCCGCGGCGGCTTCAGCGAGTATTAATCAACAATTTTATGATTTGATTAAACTCAGTGAGCAACCCGAGCAAATTAATGCGTTAGGCTATCAAATCACCACGCTGTTACAGGATATTGAAGAACAGCTCCCGCAACTGCCAACCACCAAAGTGGCACAGGCAACAACGCAAAGTGCGGTGCAAAATTCGCAAGATTTTTCTGACAACCAAAACTGGGGCGAGGTGGCAACTCAGGTCAATGCGGGAATCAAAAATGCCATTACCCTATTTGAAAAAGGCGAAAGCAAAAAGGCGATGCTTGCGGTGCAAGATACCTATTTCGATATTTTTGAAAATAGCGGAATGGAAAACAAAATCGGCTCGCGCGATAGCAATTTTAAAACAGAAATTGAGGGCTACTTCACTCGCTTAGTGAGTCTAATGAAAGCCAATCAGCCCGCCGAACAACTGCATCAACAAGCACAAGGTTTAGCACAAAATCTCAATAAAGCAGTAGAAATGTTGCAAGGCAATCAACAAAGCGATTGGGCAATGTTCCTTTATAGTTTCTTAATTATGCTGCGTGAGGGCTTAGAAGCCTTGCTGATTGTGGCGGCGATTGTGGCTTATTTAGTGAAAAATAATCATCAAGATAAATTGCCAGTGATTAAGCAATCGGTCTATGTGGCGTTGATCGCCAGTGTTATCACCGCGGCTATTTTCCAGCTGGTGTTCTCTAATTCAGGGGCAAGCCGCGAATTACTCGAAGGTTTCACGATGATGATTGCCGTGGTAATGCTCTTTATGATGAGCTATTGGCTGCTTTCCAAAGTGGAAGCGCAAAACTGGAAACGCTATTTAGAAGGCAAACTGTCCGCCGCACTCAGTACCGGATCGCTCATTGGTTTATGGATCACCAGTTTCCTTGCGGTGTACCGCGAGGGCGCAGAAACCGTGTTGTTCTATTATGCACTGGTTGGCGATGCCACTAACGCGATGAGTTATGTGTATTTATTCGCTGGCATTGTGGCGGGCGTTGTGGTACTTGCTATTTGCTATGTAATTATGCGTTATTCGGTGGTGAAGTTACCACTGAAACCGTTCTTTATGTTTACTGGTTCTTTTATGTATTTAATGGCATTTATTTTCGCAGGAAAATCGGTGCTAGAACTGATTGAAGGAAAACTGTTTGAGCCAACACTAGTTGCCAATGTGCCAGAAATTTCGTGGCTCGGCATTTATCCTTACATTGAAACCCTAACGCCTCAGGCTATTTTACTTATCGCAGCCGTTTTCGCTTTGTTCTATATGAAACACCAAAGCAAAAACAGGCTTAATATTGATTTCTAACCTTTAATAACTAGGAGTTCCTATGAAAAAAACATTCGTTGCAGCGACTTTATTAGCAGGAATTTTAACTGCCCCTTCAGCCCTTGCCTTCAAAGAATACCCAATTGGTGAAGCGGTAACAATGAATGGTATGGAAATTGCTGCCGTTTATTTACAACCTATTGATATGGAACCGCGTGGAATGGGCTTATCTGCGAAAGATTCAGATATTCACCTTGAAGCAGATATTCACGCCACCAAAGGCAACGACAATGGCTTTGGTGAAGGCGAATGGATGCCATATTTAACCATCGCCTACACCTTGGTAAACACCGACACTGGTGAAAAACAAGAAGGCACATTTATGCCAATGGTCGCAGGCGATGGCCCACATTATGGCGCAAACGTAAAAATGATGGGCGTGGGTAACTACAAAGTTACCTACCACATCGATCCACCATCAAAAGCGGGTATGCACCGCCACACCGACAGCGAAACAGGCGTAGGCCGTTGGTGGAAACCTTTTGATGTGAGCTATGAGTTTAAATTTACTGGGTTGAAATAATCTGCAATTTATCTAGCATGCGGGCGGACACATAGGTCCGCCCCTACCAATAATTTACGGAATGATATTAATTGAATTCCATAACCCATAGGGGCGGACCTATGTGTCCGCCCAAAAAACGGAATGATATTAATTGAATTCCATAACCCGTAGGAGCGGCCTATGTGTCCGCCCAAAAAACGGAATGATATTAATTGAATTCCATAACCAGTAGGGGCGGACCTATGTGTCCGCCCAAAAAACAGAATGATATTAATTGAATTCCATAACCCGTAGGGGCGGACCTATGTGTCCGCCCGAAAAACGGAATGATATTAATTGAATTCCATAACCAGTAGGGGCGGACCTATGTGTCCGCCCGTAACTAGATAACCCTTAAACCGTAAAAATGAATTTATGTATTGAATAAAATGACTAATGTAACGGAAAAGCCAAAACGAAAAATAATCCGACTACAACATTATGACTATTCACAAATAGGGCTCTACTTTATTACAGTTTGCACTCACAATAAAGAATGCTTATTTGGTAATATTGAACACCATAAAATGCTAATGAATGATGCTGGAAAAATGATCCAACATTGGTATTTAGAACTTGAAAAGAAATTTCCTAATATAGAATGTTTAGAATATATCGTAATGCCAAATCATATTCACTTTATTTTATACATCAAGGAACAACTGGAATACAGTATTCCTACTATTGTGCAATGGTTTAAAACAATGACAACCAACAATTACATAAAAAATGTCAAAAACAATCATTGGAAACCATTTGACCACAAACTTTGGCAGAGAAGCTATTATGAGCATATTATAAGGAATGAAAAATCCTATCTCGAAATTGCTGAATATATTGAATACAATCCCTATAATTGGAGTAATGATAGCTTATTTCGGAATTGATTACGGGATTTAGACGGGCGAACACACAGGTTCGCCCCTACCAGAAATTTACAGAATGATACTAATCGAGTTCTATACCCCGTAGGGACGGACCTATGTGTCCGCCCAAAAAACAGAATGATATTAATTGAATTCCATAACCAGTAGGGGCTGACCTATGTGTCCGCCCCAAAAACAGAATGATATTAATTAATTCCATACCCCGTAGGGGCGGACCTATGTGTCCGCCCAAAAAACAGAATGATATTAATTGAATTCCATAACCCGTAGGGGCTGACCTATGTGTCCCCCCAAAAAACGGAATGATATTAATTGAATTCCATAATCCGTAGGGGCGGACCTATGTGTCCGCCCAAAAAACGGAATGATATTAATTGAATTCCATAACCCGTAGGGGCGGACCTATGTGTCCACCCGAAAAACAGAATGATATTAATTGAATTCCATAACCCGTAGGGGCGGACCTATGCGTCCACCCGAAAAACGGAATGATATTAATTGAACTCCATAACCCGTAGGGGCTGACCTATGTGTCCACCCGAAAAACAGAATGATATTAATTGAACTCCATAACCCGTAGGGGCTGACCTATGTGTCCGCCCGAAAACCACAGAATGATATAAATTAAAAACTATGAACTACTACTTCGTTTTTTTCCTTCAATCTGTCTTGCCGATTGCTTTGTTATTAGGCGTAAATTGGCTGAAATATGACAACCTTAATTTAAAACGAATCCTTTGGCTTTCGCTGCTGGGGCTAGGTTGCGGGGCGGTGGGTTATTTGCAGTTGCCTGCTTCTCAATCGATGAAACTGGGGCTAAGTATTTTCTTAATGGCGATTTTTGCGCTGTTTTATCTTGCCCATTTTATCCGTTCAAACAAGCTCGCTTATTTTTGCCAATTTGTGCTTTGTTTTGCCGCAGGTGTGCTATGGGCGCGCGATCCGAATATTTCCGCCATTACCAACACGGACGTAATTAACACGGATTTTATCTTGCACCTAAGTACGGTGATTTTTGCCCTGATTTTTTGCTTTTTATTTGCATCTTGGCTTTATCTTTTATTAAAACAAACGAAAACAGCGAAAAAATGCACCGCACTTCCCTTTTTGCTGATTTCGCTCACTACTCTATTTATACTCTTGCCATTAATCGGTGAAGTATTACTTGGCTTGATGAAATTACAAGTGATTGATCTCACCAAAGCGCGCTTAAGTTTCGTGGCAAAATCCAGCAATTTAATCAGTTATAGCAATTATTTTATCGCCACACTTACCGCATTAAGCCTGATTTTATTTGCGCTTAAAATCCATTCTGTCAACAAAACTGTGGTAAACAATACGCTTCACCCCATTGAAAAACGGAAAAAATTAGCCCTATTACAAACCAGCCAACGCACGCTTTTCTGGGGAAGCATCGCCTTATTGACCATTGTTTCTGCGCAACTTTATTGGGATCAAATCGCTTCTCGCCCACCGCAACTTTCTGAAGCAAAACCTGTTACGCTCGATAAACAAAACCGCATTCATATTCCCATTGAGCAGGTGAAAGACGGCAAATTACACCGTTTTGTATGGATTGCCAGTGACGGCAAAGCGGTACGTTTTTTCCTGATCAACCGCTCAAGCAAAAACCTCAGCCTAGCCGCGGTATTTGACGCTTGCATTTTATGCGGCGATCAAGGCTATGTCATGGAAGGGGATCAAGTAGTTTGCGTGGGCTGTGGCGTGCGAATGTTTATTCCGTCTATCGGCAAACCGGGCGGCTGTAACCCCGTGCCGATTGAAGATTGGCAGCAAACGGACAGCGAAGTGATCATCAGCAAAAAAAGCCTTGAAGACGGGCTGAACTATTTTTCTACCATCGTGGAATTGGACGTGAATGATCCTGTGGACGGCACAACATTGAAAAATACCACAGCGGAGCATAAATATAATTATGCAGGCAAAACCTATTTCTTTGCCAACGAACAAAATCTCAATGCTTTCCGCGATCACCCTGAAAATTATGTGGCGAAAGAGGAAAATCCCTAATGCTTACTCGAATGTTATTCCAATCTTGGCGTTATGGGCTAAAACGCAAATTACTTGCCATTATGACGATTTTTCTCGCGGCGGGCTTGGTTTCTGCTCTGCTCGCGGTGTCCATTGATATTGGCGACAAAATGGCTCGCGAGCTGAAATCTTACGGGGCGAATATTTTGATCGAACCAGCCAGTCAGGCGGTGCTATCAAGTGAAATTAATGGCGGAAATAGCCTTTCTACGCAAGATTTTTTAGATCAAAAAGAACTGCCAAATGTGAAAGATATTTTTTGGCGTAATAATATTGTGGGCTTTGCGCCACTGCTCAGTGCTGAAGTGGAAGGCAAAAATCTGACGCAAAATAATACCCATAACATCAGTATTTTAGGCACTTTTTTCGATCGTCCAATTGCCATTCCTGATGAAGATGACTACCACACTGGGCAACGCATTATTAGCCCTTATTGGAAAGTGCAAGGGCAATGGGTGGACGATAGCCAGGAAAATATTGGCGAAAATATCCCCGCATTTTTAGGCAATCAATTAGCCAATCACACGCAGTGGAAAATCGGTGATCAAATTCAACTGAATTATCACGAGGGCGAAACGCAACGCCAGCTTGATCTTCATATTGTAGGAATTTTAAGCACCGGTGGCGCGGAAGAACAGCAGATCGTGCTGCCCTTAAGTGCGGTGCAAAATTTGTTAAATTTATCTGGCAAAGTACAGGCGATCAAGGTTTCTGCGCTTACCGTGCCAGAAAATAAACTTTCGCGCAAAGCCAGAGATAACCCCGATGGCTTAGCTGCTGAAGAATACGATCGCTGGTATTGTACCGCTTATGTGTCTTCGATTTCTCATCAGTTAGAAGAAGCCATTTCAGGCGCAGTCGTTCGCCCAATTTGGCAAGTTGCGGCTTCTGAAGGGGTGGTAATTGAAAAAATCCAGCTCTTGCTCGCCGTGGTAACCGTGGCGGCATTAGTCGCTGCGGCGATGGGAATTGCTTCGTTGATGACCACCACCATTATCGAACGGAGTAAAGAAATAGGCTTGATGAAAGCCCTTGGCGCTTACCAATGGCAAATTGTCTTACTGTTTTATTGCGAAGCCATTATCAGCGCCCTACTCGGTGGTGCGCTTGGTTGCGTAGCCGGTTGGGGACTAGCCAAATTTATCGGCATTACCCTATTCGGCTCGCCTTTAGATTTCGCTTGGATCGTGGTGCCTTGCGTGTTGGTGCTATCAATGATCATTGCCTTAATCGGCACTTGGTTCCCCGCCCATCGCATTGCCCAGCTTTATCCTGTGGAGGTGTTGTATGGCCGCCAATAATGCTCATTCAATCAACGCGCGCACAATGTTTTGGCGTTTAATTATCAATGCGTTACGCTTGCGTTTGCAACGGGTGATGATTATTTTCGCGGCACTCACCGTTGGCGCAAGTATTGTTACCGCAATGGCCGCGGTGTATTTCGACATCAACACCAAAATGAGCCAAGAGCTGCGCACCTTTGGGGCAAATTTTTACATCGGTTCAAACAGCAGTGGCTTGATGAATGAAACGGATTTCAACCACATTCTTAGCCAAGCTCCACAAGGTTTAATCACCGCAGCTAGCCCTTATCTTTATGGCGTGGCTCGAGCAGATTTAGAAAAAGTGGTGATAATGGGCGTGTGGTTTGATGCAATGCGAACCCTTTCCCCTTATTGGCAAATCACAGGATCCCCCATTGGCGTGAATTTTGATGATCGCAACGCGATGATCGGCAAATCCCTTGCCCAACGGTTAAACCTGAACCTTAGCGATAAAATCACCTTGAACAAAGGAACAGAAAAGCACCACTTTACCATTAAAGCTATTGTAGAAAGTGGTGATGCCACGGACAATATGCTGATTGTCAATCTTGAATTTGCCCAGCAGTGGCTGGATAAAACAGGCTTGATCACCAATGCGCTTCTCAATGTGAAAAACGATCAAGGGCAAGTGAGCCAATTTGCACAACAATTACAACAGCAATATCCTGATTTAGCCATTCGCCCGATCTTGAAAGTATCCGCCTCTGAGGGGCAAATTTTGGATAAAATCAAAGGCTTAATGGGCTTGATTTCAGTGGTAATTTTGATTCTTGCCACCCTTTGCGTGAACACTACCTTAATTGCCATTGTGGGCGAACGGGCGAAAGAATTTGCCCTGCAAAAAGCCTTAGGCGCAAAACAGCAAGATATTATTAAGCAAATTGGCACAGAAATTTTACTTATCGCATTTTGTGCTATTGTCGTGGGGCTAATCTTAGGGTATTTACTGGCACAAATTCTCGGTATCACCGTGTTTAAAGCCTATATTGATTTGCGCTTGCCTGTGATTCCAATCACAATTCTGCTCTCGCTCACCGTGGCTTTTGTTGCCGTGATTGTGCCAACGCGCCGCGCTTTAGAAATTCAAACTGCCAACGTTTTAAAAGGCGAATAAAATGGAAAAATACGTTATTGAAACCCAACATTTATATAAACGCTTTGGGCAAGTAACCGCCCTTGAAGACATTAATATCCAAATCGCTGAGGGGGAATTTGTTGCCATAATGGGGGCATCAGGCTCAGGCAAAACCACATTGATGAACATTCTCACCGGGCTTGATACGGCAAGCGAAGGCAAAGTGATTTTAGATGGCGTGGACGCCGCGCAACTCGATGAAATTGGCCGCCAACGATTTCGTGCAGAAAAAATTGGCTTGGTATTCCAACAATTCCATTTAATCCCTTACTTGACTGCGCTGGAAAATGTGATGCTTGCGCAGCATTATCACAGCGTTGTCGATGAAGAAGCTGCCAAAGCAGTATTAGCGCAAGTGGGGTTAGCACACCGTTTTGATCACCGCCCAAGCCAGCTTTCGGGTGGCGAACAGCAACGAGTTTGTATCGCCCGCGCCCTAGTTAATCAGCCCCCCGTCATCTTCGCTGATGAACCTACGGGAAATCTTGATGAAAAAAATGAAAAACTGGTGCTAGATTTGCTCACCGAACTCAATCAACAAGGGCGAACTATCGTGATGGTTACCCATAACCCCGAACTAGGCAAACTCACCCACCGCACCATTTTCCTCCAACACGGAAAATTTTTGCGCGAAGAAGTGAATAATTCACATTGTTAAAGGAGAATAATTTAATGACAACAATAACAACCATCAAACAACTCACCCCTGCATTAAGTTTGCAGCAATATAATGAAATCCCCGTGATCGCGTTAGATCACCCTGTGGGTAAAGCCTTGATCTCGCTTCAAGGAGCACATTTATTTAGCTGGCAGCCGAAAGGCGCGCAGAAAGATGTGCTTTGGCTGAGTGAAATAGAACCCTTCACCTTAGGCAATGCCATTCGTGGTGGCGTGCCAATTTGCTATCCTTGGTTTGGTGGGGCAAAATCCCCTGCGCACGGTTATGCGCGCATCAGTTTATGGCAGCTCAGTGATTATGAAATTGAAGAAAACAAAGTGCGGTTGGAATTTTGTTTATTTTCTTCAGATCATTTGATTGAAGCCAAAACCACGATGGTCTTTAGTCAAGATTGCGAAATTATTTTTCAGCATTATGGACAAGAACCTGCCCAACTTGCTTTGCATAGCTACTTTAATTTAAGCGATGTGGCCAATGTGGAAGTACAAAACTTGCCAACGGAATGTTTCAACGCATTAACGCAGCAGCAAGAAAATGTGCCTTCCCCACGTTTCATTGATCAGCATATTGATTGCATTTATACGGTACAATCCCCTGTTTCGCATCACATTGTCAATAAAGGGGACGGGCGTACAATTAATGTGGCACATCATAATGCAAGCAATGTGGTGCTGTGGAATCCTTGGCATAAAGCCACTGGTGGAATTAGTGAAACAGGTTATAAAACAATGGTTTGTTTGGAAACTGCAAGAATTACACAACCGCTCCAACAAGGCGAACGCTGTGCGGTGAAGATCTCGCTTAACCCATAAAGTGCGGTGTTTTTTTTAACAAATTTTAGGGCGAAGATTTTCGCCCTTTTGTTTTTTATTAAACGTTATGCTTACACCCAGCCCATTTGGTGCAAAATGGTTAAGCCTAAGGCAGAGATAAACATTGATGCGAAAGTGGTAATGCCAATAATGTTCGCCGCCGTGTTGGCGTTGCCGCCCATTCCACGCACCATTGCATAAGCCGCGGCCGCCATTGGGGTGGCATTCATTAAGAAAATCACGCCTAAATTCACGCCGCTAAAGCCAAATAATTTGCCCAGTAACACCATAAAAATCGGTGCAACAATCACTCGCCCTATGCTTGCCCATAAAGAAATGCCTGAAATTTTATACAAGGCCTTTAATTCAATGCTGACACCAGCACAGATCAACGCAAGCGGTAAAGTCATTGTGGCGAGATATTGGATTGTGGTGAGCATAAATTTAGGAATGGCCAATTTTAAATAACTGGCTAAAAAGCCTAATACTATGCTGATAATTAAGGGATTTTTTGCCACATTTAAGATCATTCGTGGAATATTCACTTTGCCGTCAGAAAGGGAGCGGCTTAAGGTGATCACGCCTAACACATTGTAAATAATCGCCGTGGTGGCGGCATAAATGGTGGCTGGTACTAATGCGGCATCGCCATAGGCATTGAGGCAGAATGCTAGCCCTAAAATACTACAATTTCCGCGATAAACCCCTTGCACAAAAGTGCCACGTTCTCGCTTTTCTTGCACAAATTTTGCGGCGAAAATTTCTGCACAAAGGAACAGCAATAAGGTTCCTAGCACGCAGGCCCAAATCATCACCAGTTGTTCATTCAGTTCGGCAATAGGATTTTTAAACACGTTAAGAAAGAGTAAGGCGGGCAAGGTGATTTTGAACACCACGCTGGTGGCTTGCTGGCTGAATTTATCGTCAATGATTTTGCGTTTTCGCAGTCCGATGCCGAGTATTAACAACAATAAGGTCGGTAAAGTTACGCTTATGGAAAAAAGCGCAGAACTCCAAAAATCATTTTGCATATTGCCCCCATATCGCTGCTGTACGCCACTCAATGCATATTGCCACATCGTAACACAGAATGCGATTAAAAAAGTGCGGTGAAAAATTTCGTGATTTTCGACCGCACTTTAGTTTTTCATTTTATGCCATTATTCGCCACGGCTGGCTAAATAGCGTTCAACCGTATCCACAATGGCTTGGGTTTGTGGATCGATTTCAATATTCACTAAATCCCCCACTTCACGCTTACCGATCAAGGTGCGATGAATGGTTTCTGGGATAAGATTTACGCAAAACTCGTTGTCTTTCACTTCACCAATAGTCAGGCTGATGCCATCAATAGCGATAAATCCCTTAGTGAGAATATATTTCATCAAGGCAGGATCAGGCAATTCGAACCAAATTTGCAGGTTATTTTCTGAAGCAATGCGCTGCGAAACCTTAGCGGTGGTGTAAAC
Organism: Avibacterium endocarditidis; assembly: GCF_965138825.1. Classification (NCBI taxonomy): domain Bacteria; kingdom Pseudomonadati; phylum Pseudomonadota; class Gammaproteobacteria; order Pasteurellales; family Pasteurellaceae; genus Avibacterium; species Avibacterium endocarditidis. Next base: position 57,080 of record NZ_CBCSDH010000010.1, on the reverse strand, counting down.
GTGGCCAGACAAAATATGTCCACCGATTTCATCACCCATTTTCATCGCTCGCTCAATGTTCACCCAATCCCCTTGGCACAATTCGCCTAAATTGGTAATGCGTAGGGTTTCCGTCATTAAATCAAAGCTGACGAGATCCCCTTCAATTTTGGTTACGGTTAAGCAGACACCGTTATTTGCCACAGACGCACCAATTTCTAGATTTTCGGTTAATTCCTGTGGCATTTTCACTACCTGTGTTCTAAAATGCGGTTTTTCATCAATAGAATGAATTTGGGCTACGCCCAGCACGATTCCTGTAAACATAATTAGCTCTCTTATCTTAAAAATCATCACCGTAAATTCGGTAAAACTTGCAATAGTATATAACAAATTCGGATATTTTTATGTTATTTAGTTTCATTCAACATCATCGCCAAGAAATGGGCAAATTGGTGACGATCGCCTTCCCTATTTTACTGGCGCAAATGGCACAAAATTCAATGGGTTTTGTGGATACCATTATGGCTGGTCGCGTCAGCGCTGCGGATATGGCGGCAATTTCGGTGGGCGCGTCCATTTGGTTACCGTTGATTTTATTAGGACACGGTTTATTACTCGCCTTGCCTCCAATTATTTCTTATCTCAATGGTTCAGGCCAACGCCAGCGGATCGCCCATTATGTGCGACAAGGTATGTGGGTGGTGGTGTTAAGCTGCATTCCCCTTGGCTTGTTTATTTATTACAGCGATTATGTCATCAGCCATATGAAGATGGAGCCAAGATTGGCGCAAATCACCATTGATTATCTGCACGCGATGCTGTGGGGCTTACCCGGTTATTTGCTGATGATCAATTTCCGCTGTTTAAATGACGGCATCGCCAAAACGGCGCCAACAATGCTGATCACCTTTGCGGGATTATTTCTTAATATTCCACTTAATTATATTTTCATTTACGGCAAACTTGGTGTGCCAGCCTTTGGTGCGGTGGGCTGTGGGATTGCCACAGCAATTGTAAACTGGGCAATGTGCTTAATGATGATTAGCTATTCACGTCAAGCGCGCAGCCAGCGTGATATTCATCTTTTTGATAAAATCATTGAAAAACCTGATTTTTCCACCTTAAAAAAAGTGCTAGGCTTAGGCTTCCCTATTGGTATTGCGCTATTTTGTGAAGTGGCATTATTCGCCCTTTCTTCCCTTTTGCTCTCCCCACTGGGTACAGATGTGGTAGCAAGCCATCAAGTGGCTTTAACAACGAGTTCATTTATTTTCACCTTCCCCATTTCCTTAGGAATGGCTACCACCATTTTAGTGGGGCAACGTTTAGGTGAAGGGCAATTAAAGCAAGCCAAAGTGGTGTTTCACTCTGCCCTTGCGGTGGGATTAGCCTTAGCTTGTATTACCGCGTCTATCATTGTGTTATTCAATCAACAGATCCCGAAAATTTATGTTACCGATAAACAAGTGATCCTAATCGCCAGCCATTTGCTGTTAATTTCTGCCTTATACCAATTTTCCGATACCATTCAGGTGATCACCGCAGGGGCATTGCGTGGCTATAAAGACACCAAATCCATTTTATACATCACAATGTTCTGTTATTGGGGCATTGGAATGCCGTTGGGCTATATTTTATCGCGCACCGATTGGCTAATGCCAAGCATTGGTGCGGCAGGATTTTGGGTGGGGTTTGTGGTGAGTTTAACGGTCGCCGCCGTGCTGCTTATCCAACGTATTCGCAAAATTCAGGCTCTACCTGAGCAAGAAATTTTGCAAAAATTAAAAGCAATTCAATAGGAAAATCAAATGGAAAAAATCATTAATGTCGCCATTGCAGGCTTTGGAATGTCTGCTAAAACCTTTCATATGCCTTTTTTAGATCTCGATCCGCGTTTTCAAGTGCGTAAAGTGTTTGAACGCAGCAGCGAAAAAGCGAAACAGGCCTATCCTTATATTGAAGTGGTACATCAGTTTGAACAACTGCTCAGCCCAGAAATTGACTTGGTGATTATCACCACACCTAATCTCACCCATTACGAAATGGCAAAACAAGCCATTTTGGCAGGCAAAAATGTCATCGTAGAAAAGCCCCTTGCTGTTTACCCTGCGCAAGCAGAAGAGCTAGATAAACTCGCCAAACAGCATAATGTGATGCTTTCCGTTTACCAAAATCGCCGTTGGGATAATGGTGCTTTAACGGTGAAAAAACTGCTTGAACATCAAATGTTAGGCGAAATTGTGCATTATGAAATGCGTTACGAACGGTTCAGCCAAAAACCTAATAGCAAAGCGTGGAAAGAAACAGGCGAATTTGGCTCTGGGCTGGTTTATGATTTAGGCGTGCATTTGATCGACCATTGCGTGGATTTATTCGGGATTCCCACCGCACTTTATGCGGATATGAAAGCACAACGTGCAGGCGCAAAATCAGAAGATAACTTTGAAATTATTTTCTATTATGCAGACAAAAAAGTGGTGTTATCTTCCACCAAATGCGCCCGCGAACCTGCCCCTTACATTATGTTGCAAGGCACGAAAGGGAGCTACATTAAAGCCACAATGGATAACCAAGAAGCCCTATTGCTCAAAGGCATAAAACCACAAGGCGATTGGAACGCTGAGCCTGAAAAAGACTGGGGACTACTGCACACCGAAATCAACGGCATTGTTATCCGCAGCCCCATTGAAACAGAACGCGGCAACTACCAAGCCTATTACGACAACATTTATGCTGCTCTCCGCGATCAAGCTCCATTGCAGGTTACTGCCCAACAAGCCACTGATGTGCTGAAATTGATTGCGTTGATCTATGAAAGTGCGGATAAGGGAATACGAATGGCTATCAATTTATAAATAAGAATAATTCTCATTAATTAAAGAGATGTAGTTACTCTATAATCGCCCTTGTTTTTATAGGCAAATAAAAGGAAAGGATCTTTCCTTTTATTTATAAGTTCAACAAATTATCAATGAGAAATTTATGCAATATTCCATTCCTGTAAAATTTAGCGCAATTTACACCGCACTTTTCTTTGGGATTTCTTTTTCTGCTTTGGCTGAAACGAGTCAATCATTAGATGAAATCAATGTGGTTACTGAATTAGAAAAATTCAAAGCCACCAATAAGCTCAAATCAGAGGTCAATTTAAGTCTTTTAGGCGAACAGCTTGCCTTTACTTCACCGATCACCGTAGTGAATTATGATGAACAGGCACTAGCAGATAGCCAGCCACGCAATATTGTTGATGCAATCGCCAAAACCGATGCTTCTGTAATGAATTTTGGTGGTGAAACTAACACCTTGCAAGGCGTTTATGTGCGTGGTTTACAATTAGATGCCCGTCAATTTAGTTTGAACGGCTTAGCGGGATTATATTCCACTTACAATTCCCCGATCGCGGCTGTCAGCTCAGCCCAACTGATTAAAGGCGCGTCCACTGCCACGGTAGGAATGGATCCCGAAGGGTCATCAGGTGCTTCAATCAATATTGAAACCAAACGAGCTACCGATAAAAACATTAATCGCCTTGGTTTTGCTTGGTTTAGTGATTCCCGTTTACAAGAATCTTTTGATTTTGGTCGCCGCTTTGGGGCAAATAAAGAATGGGGCATTCGCATTAATGGACTTTACCGTGATGGAGATACGGCTCGCGATCATTATGATGAACGCAATAAAGAATTTGCCATTTCCGCTGATTATCGTGGCGAAAAATTGCGTGTTGCCTTGGATTATCTCTATGCCAAACGTGCCACACACGGCGGACGTGCAAGGGTACAGGATATTCAAAATCTCACTTATGCCTTACCTGCTGCCCCAAATGGCGAGATCAATTTAATCCCCGCTTGGTCAGGACAGACCACGCGCGATCAAACCATTATGCTCACCGCTTCTTATGACTTACCTTATGAGATGACTTTATCTGGCGGCATTGGGTATATGACGTCAAATTATTACGGCAATTTCGGACAAATTCTTGCTACTAATATTCAACCTAACGGTGATTATAAAATTAGCCAAATGCGTGCAATGGATTTTATCACTCGCACCACAAGCGGAAATCTAAAATTACAAGGCCATCATTTTACTGGCACATTAAGCCATAATTGGAATGTGGCTTTTGATGCGGTACTACGTGAACGAGATTTCGATCAAAGCCCTGTGCTTAAAGCTTTTTCTGGTGGTAATCTCTACGCCCCTCACTTTACTCAAGTGGATAACTTCAAACCTTTAGTGCAAGGCAATACGGATCAAAAATTAAAATCTTACAGTCTTGCCTTAGCCGACACGCTCGGGTTATTTGACGAGCAAATTCGTTTAACCTTAGGCGGTCGCTTACAATGGATCAAACAAACCAATTATCAAACCAACGCCACAGCGGGAGAAAAATCCGTTAAAACAGACGGCAAAGCGCACCGCTTTAGTCCAATGCTTACCCTTGCTTGGGTGCCAAATTCCAATTTTGTCCTTTATGGAAATTATTTGGAAGATCTTGAACCCGGTTATGTCGATGAAGATGGCACAATGGCTGATCCACGTGTAAGCCGTCAAATTGAGCTGGGCGCAAGAAAAAATTGGGGTGAAGCTCTCACCACCACCCTTAGCCTTTACCAAATCACACGCCCCGGTATCATCAGTGCAAAATCTGCCACAAAATATCACCGCACTTCAGGGGAAGAACAAGGTAAAGAACGCAATCGTGGAATTGAATTTAACCTTTATGCTAACTTGCTTGAAAGCCGTTTACGTCCAAGTTTCGGCATCACTTACAATAAAGGCGATCTCATTGATTTTTCAAGCTATGCAGGAGAAATCATCAATGGCACTCAAGTAGCAAGCCCACGCATTATTGCCAAAGCAGCCGTAGAATGGGAACCCAGTTTCGCACCAAATCTGTTATTAAGTAGTGCGGTGCAATATTACGGAAAATCCTACCAAAACTACGCAAAAACCTACGAATTTCCGTCTTATACCACCGTGGATCTTGGCGCGAAATATCGTTTCCAAATTCGCCAAAACCAAGATCTTATTCTGCGTGTTGGGGTAGAAAATCTGTTCAATAAATATTATTGGCAAGTACAACGCGGAAAGTATGACCGCAGTTTTGCTTTGGTGGGAATGCCTCGCACTTATTGGGCAAAAATTGAATATTCGTTCTAAAATAGAGATAACAAAAAAGCACCTTAAAAAGGTGCTTTTTTATTCAACGCAAAATTAAACGCGTTTGAAGTCGATGTGAACTAATTTTGGTTTGAATGGGTGGCGTTGCATTGCTTGTACTTTCACAGCCACTTCTTTACCATCAATCACTAAAGTGATCACGTCTGAATAGAAAGAATCGTGTACTTGAGCGTTGTTTAATTCATCGTGGTTTAAGATGATTGAAACAGGTTCTGCATTCCCACCATAAACGATTGCAGGAATTTGACCGTTATGACGCAGGCGGCGGCTCGCACCCTTACCTTGCGCTGTACGCACTTCAGCGTTAAATTTGAATGACATAGTTGTATTCTCTTTAGTAAAAAGTTAATCGAAAAAATCGCAGGCGACCCAGCGATTTCACAAAATCAAGCTCAAAGAAATCTTTGAGACCGCAGATTATAATCAATGCCCGACCTTAAGGCAAATAGAAATCTGCTTATTGCCATATTTTTAATGGCTATTTTCGCAAAAAAAGTTACAATAATCAGCATTTTGAACTTAACCATTCTGGCAAATTAAATGCGGATTTGATATGGAATTTTTAATCAACTTTTTTACTGACTACGGCTACTTTGCTGTTTTGTTTGTTTTGATCATCTGTGGTTTCGGCGTGCCAATTCCTGAAGATATTACCCTTGTGTCAGGCGGCGTTATTTCTGGCTTAGGCTATACCAATCCGCATATTATGTTAGTGGTGAGTATGTTGGGGGTGTTAATTGGCGACAGCACAATGTATTGGTTAGGCCGCGCTTATGGGGTAAAAATCTTGCGTTTCCGTCCAATTCGCAAAATGCTTACCTTAAAACGCTTACAAATGGTGCGTTCGCAATTTGATAAATACGGCAATCGCGTCCTCTTCACCGCCCGTTTTCTCCCTGGTTTAAGAGCGCCAATTTATATGGTTTCAGGGATTACCCGCCGTGTAAGTTTTGTCCGCTTTGTGCTGATTGATTTTCTTGCCGCCATAATTTCTGTGCCAATTTGGGTTTATTTAGGGCATTTTGGCGCAAGTAATTTAGATTGGTTGAATGAACAAATCCACAAGGGGCAATTCGTTATTTACGCCATTATCGGCGTAGTGGCCTTGATTGTATTGTGGAAATGGAAAAAATCACGCAAAAATAAACAAGCTGAACAATAGGAAGCCTTATGCTCTGCGCTATTTATAAAAGTAAGAAAAAAGAAGGAATGTATTTATACATTGCTAAACGCGATGATTTCTCCCCAATTCCCGAAACCCTACGTGACAGTTTCGGCACGCCCATTTTTGTAATGCTATTTAATCTTAAAGGTGAAAAATCGCTCATCAACGCAGATAACCAAGAAGTGCTAGAAAAAATCCAGCAACAAGGCTTTTATCTACAAATGCCAAAAAAAGAAGAAAATTTGTTGGAAATTTATAAAAAAAGTACCGCACTTCATTAGTGAATATAAAACTCAGCCCATCGCTGAGTTTTTGTTTTTCTGGAAGATAACAAAAACAGCACTAGAAAATTTAATCTTAGCCTAAAAAATTCACAAAAAAACCACCGCACTTTTAAAGTACGGCAATAAAAAAATCAGCCCTTAAGGCTGATTTTTTATATTACTAAGCAGTTATGCCGATTGTTTCGGTTGTTTAAACACCGTTACGGCTGGCGCTTCGCCAGTGAATTTTTCTACTTGTACGATACAAGTATTTGGCGAGTTACCCTGTGCAAGTTTTGACGTGCCTTCATCGCGGGTAAGCACATTCGGGCAGCCATTTTTACACAATGGTTTATCCGATTGTCCAAGATCCGCAGGATCGTACCAAGCCCCTTCGTGCAAGGCTACTGTGCCTTTAATAATGCCATCAGTAACCACAGCCCCTGCAAGCACTTGTCCGCGTTGGTTATAAATTCTCACAATATCACCATCAACAATACCACGCGTTGCCGCATCATCTTTATGAATCAACACTGGTTCACGATCATTCACGGCATATTTTTGACGTAATGAAGTATGTGCAAGCTGGCTGTGCAAGCGGTAATATGGGTGAGGTGTAACTAAAGCTAAAGGTGCTTCTGCAGTGGTGTTGCCAGCAAATTCTGCCGGTTCCATCCAGCTTGGATAGCCTTTGCAATCGTCATAATTCATTTTGGCTACCACATCAGAATAAATTTCAATTTTACCTGATGGTGTACCCAATGGATTCAACAATGGATCATTACGGAACTCTTCGTAACGCACCCATTTTTTCGCTTTTTCATTGGCTTTGAAAGTAATTGGTTTATTTTCTTCCCAGAATTTCTCAAATTTAGGCATTAATACACGGTTTTTGCGTGCAGCATCAAATGCCGTTTGGTAGAAGCCTTTTAACCAATCCATTTCCGATTTATTTTCGGTGAATTGTTCTTCCACACCAGCACGCTTCGCTAATTCTGTGAAGATGTCATAATCGCTTTTCGCCTCAAATTGCGGTGGCACAACTTGTTTCATTGGGTAGATATTCATCATTGAATAATCGCCTGACATTGTTAAGTCGTTACGCTCATAACTGGTGGTTACAGGCAATACAATATCAGCCATTCGTGCCGTTGGCGTCCAGTTTACTTCATTCACAATAAAGGTATCTGGCTTATGGAAAGCTTTCACTAAGGTATTGGTATCTTGATGATGCACAAATGGATTACCACCCGCCCAATACACTAATTTAATATCGGGATAGGTAATTTCCGTGCCATTATATTGAATCGTTTTGCCGGGGTTAAGTAAAGCATCTGCCACCCGTGCCACAGGAAATGCCATTTTAGATGTTTCATCAAGCCACGTTTTTTCCCCGGCTTGTACAGCAGGATTTGCGGTAATCGAACCTAAAATTCCGCCTGTTGCGGTTGGCACGCCACCATTGGCATAGTGATAACTAAAGCCGAAACCGCCGCCCAGTAAACCAATTTGCCCGAGCATAGAAGCTAGCGTTACCATCATCCAGTGGCTTTGCTCACCGTGGCGTTGACGTTGCATTCCCCAACCGCCCATTAACATTGTGCGTTTAGTTGCAAAATCATTGGCAAGTTGTTTAATCACCTCTACTGGCACGCCAGTTAATTTACTCGCCCAAGTAGCATCTTTTGGCTGCCCATCTGTTTTGCCTAATAAATATTCTTCAAATTTATCATAGCCTGACGTGTATTTTTTCAAGAAAGCTTTGTCGTGCTTGTCTTCGCTCACTAAGGTATGTGCAATCCCTAGCATTAGTGGTACGTCAGTTGCCGTATTAATCGGGATCCACTCTGCGCCTAAAAACTCACAACTTTCGCTACGCACAGGATCAATACAAATAATGCGTTTGCCGCTCTCTTTTAATTTTTTGAAATAGGCTAAGCCCTCTTGATCCGTAGATGTCCACGCAATGCGTAAAGTTGTGAGCGGATTTGCCGACCATAACACCACAATCTCTGAGCTTTCTAAAATGGTTTCCCAGCTGGTTTGTTGCTCATAAACTTCAATTGTGCCTAAAACGTGCGGCATAATCACTTGTGCAGCCCCAGTAGAATAATCCCCTTTTGAGCCAACAAAACCACCCGTTACGTTAAGGTAACGATGCAACAAGGTGCGAGCTGCGTGTAGTGAGCCTGAGCTGTACCAACCATAAGATCCAGCATAGATCCCTGTTGCACCGTAGCTATCTCTCACCCGTTTTATCTCTTTTGCCACAAGATCAAACGCCTGCTCCCAAGATACGCGTACCCATTCATCACGTCCACGCAAGGTAGTATCTTTGTTGCCTTCTAAATAGCCCTTACGCACCATTGGATATTTAATACGGGTTTCGCTATAAAGCTGATCGGCAACCACAGATTGCAATTCATTGGTTAGCGGTGCGGGAATCGCTGGCCCTGACTTCACCACTTTACCGTCTTCCACAACGACGCCTAAAGGTCCCCAGTGTGCCGCAGTAACCACCGTGCTTTGTTCTGCCGCCACTGCTTTAGAAGATACCAACGATCCTACTACCCCACCTGATAAAGATGTTCCTGCAAGACCTAATGAAGAATGTTTAATGAAATCACGGCGACTTGCATTAATGTTGTCTTGTTTTTTCATTGTTCACCTCAGTATGACTTTCCACGGCATTTTATATCTGGGGAAAATTCTGAAAATTTGCACCGCACTTATAAAATGCTATGAGTTTAACTTACGACACCTTTCTAAAACGAGTGGCATAATCATTTCTAACCATACCATTGTGCAATCAAGTTGCAGGCATTGCTTCCATATCTTTCGACTTAGGATCACAAGCTCGGAGTCAAACCAGTGCTAAATAATTTTAGCGATATTCCAAATGGAAACTGTTAATGTGATGCGCCCACTTTATCCTTACTATTACGTTGTAAATAAATCGTGAGTGTGCGGACATCATCTGCTGACATTGATGTACGATTTTTCATTGAGTTCACCACACCAATCCATTGATTCGCGGTGTAATGATCTGCCCCAATTGCAGCGTGGCAACCGCTACAATAGGTTTCATTCAAATTGTGACCAAATTGATTAAGTGCGGTCAAATTTGCCGTTAAAATAGATTTCGGTGCATTAATTTGCAAACGGACTTCCTTCCAATCGGAAGCGGTAACTTCATCATAAACAGAACGTAGCACCTGCATTTTATCTTGTGGCACATCTTCCAATAACGCCACCATAATGCGTTTACCTAAATCCATATAAAGAATGCTTTCCGCTCCGGCTTGCTGCCAGCCTGTGATCGTCGCTGAAACTTGATCACCCGAAGCTTTCCAATCGGTTAATTCCGCATAAGGCATTAGGCGAATACTGCCCCCATCAGCAATATTGACATTACTCATCGCTAGGCTATATAAGGTTTTATCCTGTGGGCTAAACTCCCCACCGTGTTTACTTAACTCACCACTGGCTTCTTGGTTATCAACTTCCATTTCAGGCATAAAATGCACAATGCCTTTATGGCAATCAATGCACGTTTGGTTGGTTTCCTGTGCTATTTTATGCATTTTCTGTGCGGCTTCTGATTGCTCTGAAAGCACCATTGCTTCAGCACTATGACAACTTTTACAAGTGGCTGAATCGTTTTCTTTCATCTCCGCCCAAACCTGTTTCGCCATAGCTAAACGATGAGTTTCATAGGCTTCTTGATCTGGCAATTTATCGACCACAAGGGTATTCCACACATCTTTTAATGCCATCACCTTAGTTTTCACATAATGAAATGTGGAATCTTGCGGAATATGGCAATCTGCACATTCCGCACGAATGCCTTTACGATTAGAAAAATGCACGCTTCCTTCCCACTCTTCTTTCGGAATGTTCATCGAATGGCAACTCACACAAAACTCAGTGCTGCTGGTAGCTTTCATTGCATATTGCGTTCCCGCAAACACACCCACACCAAGCAACACGCCAAACAAACCACCTAATACAAATTTCTTATTCAATTTCGCCATAGCTCCCCCACATCAAACAGATACATCAAAATAGGTAGAAATAATGGTTGAGATTATAAGTTCAGCACTATAATTTTCAATAAATTCATCAACTTGCTTATGGGATAAATGAACGGAATTTGACTTAACGCAAATAAGGTTCAAAAAACATCATCTGAAATTCATTAAGTTTCATTTAAAGAGCGGTGAAATTTTTTATCATTTTTGAAATCTTACAAACCTTAGTATAATGCCCGTCTGATTTTTATTAATGAATAATTAGGAACTTATTGAATGAAAGTAATGTCTTTTAATATCAATGGATTACGAGCAAGACCTCATCAGCTTGAAGCCATTATTGAACAGTATCAGCCCGATATTTTGGGATTGCAGGAAATTAAGGTGGCAGATGAAGATTTCCCTTATGCGTTGGTGGAACACTTGGGTTATCACGTTTATCACCACGGGCAAAAAGGGCATTATGGCGTAGCATTTTTGCTCAAACAAGCGCCCAAAGCCATTCACAAAGGCTTCCCTACAGATGAAGCGGACGCACAAAAACGCATTATTATGGCGGAAATGGAAACAGAATTTGGTTTGCTCACAGTAATCAACGGTTACTTTCCACAAGGGGAGAGCCGCAACCACGAAACAAAATTCCCTGCTAAAGAAAAATTCTATGCAGATTTGCAACGCTATTTAGAGCAGGATCATAATAAAGAAAATCCGATTATTATTATGGGTGATATGAATATCAGCCCGAGTGATTTGGATATTGGCATTGGTGAAGAAAACCGTAAACGCTGGTTGCGTACAGGAAAATGCTCGTTCTTACCTGAAGAAAGAGAATGGTATAACCGCTTATATGCCTATGGTTTAACGGACACTTTCCGCCATTTAAACCCAACGACTAACGATAAATTCTCTTGGTTTGATTATCGCTCAAAAGGCTTTGACGATAACCGCGGCTTACGCATTGATCATATTTTGGCAAGCAATAATTTAATCGATCGCTGCACAGATACAGGCATTGCACTGGATATTCGTGCAATGGAAAAGCCTTCCGACCACGCACCAATTTGGGCGGTGTTTGAATAAAATGACAAGTGCGGTGTGAATTTTTGGAAAATTTTACACCACACTTGATTTATCACTCTTTGTTAATTCATAGATTATCTCAAATACCTTACCAAACCTCCTGTTCAAATTAGCTTACCATTGAAAATTCCCGTAAAATACACCGCACTTATTTTTATTAAAAGGTAGATAAAATGTCTGTGGTACTCAACCAGCTTATTGATTTACTTAAGCTAGAACAGCTTGATGATTTTCTCTTTCGTGGGCAAAGCCAAGATTTAGGTTTGCGCCAAGTGTTTGGTGGGCAAGTGGTGGCACAAGCGCTTTCTGCGGCGATTCAAGTTGCCCCCCAAGATCGCATATTACATTCTTGCCACGCCTATTTTCTTGCCCCTGGGGATAGTCAGCACCCGATTATTTATGATGTGGAAGTGTTGCGTGAAGGGCATCATTTCACTGCAATGCGAGTGAAAGCCATTCAGCATAATCAAGCCATTTGCCACATTACCGCTTCATTTCAAATGGAAGAAGAAGGCTTTGATCACCAATCTTCAATGCCAAATGTCGGTGAGCCAGACAGCTTTATGGCTGAAAGTGTGGCATTGCAAAAATTGGCACAATATATCCCAGAGCCAATTCGCGATAAATTTACTGCTGAGCGCCCTTTTGATATTCGTACTAAATATATCAATAACCCTTTTCAAGGAAAAACCTTGCCACCTGAGCAATATGTTTGGGTGAAAGCCAATGGTGAAGTGCCGCACAATCGCGCCATTCAGCAATGTTTGTTGGCATATTTTTCTGATTTTCATCCGCTACTCACTGCCCTCCACCCACATAAAAAAGGCTTTTTAGAAGCAGGAATGAAATTAGCCACCATCGACCATTCTATTTGGTTTCATCGAGCTGGGGATCTTAACGATTGGCTACTTTACGCCATTGAAAGCCCTAACGCCTTTGGCGCAAGGGGCTTATCACGCGGACAAATTTTCGATCGTCAAGGGCGTTTAATCGCCACCACACAGCAAGAAGGTTTAATTCGATTTAGCGAAAAATAAGGAAAAAAATGACCGCACTTTTAATGACACAACTTTGGGATCAGGTTACGCACGCCTTGCAAGAAAACGATCCCGCGAAAAAATGTGAGCAAGTAAATGCCTTATATACCGAGCTTTTGCCTCGCATTGAGCAAGCTGAATTAGCGGACTTCCCAACAGTAAAAAAAGATCAAGAAATCGCTGCTTTTCCTGATAAGCCGAAGTTGGTCGCACCGCACGCCGTGCCAAAGCGTTCTTTTGCCACCGAAGAGGGCTATGCCGCTACTTTGCACGCCATTGCGCATATTGAATTTAATGCGATCAATTTAGGCTTAGATGCGGCTTGGCGATTTTCTCGTGAAGCAGAAAAAGAATTAGGCGAAGGATTAGCCTTTGCTCGTGATTGGTTGCGTGTTGCTTATGAAGAAAGCTCCCATTTTACTTTAGTAAACAATCATTTAAAAACCTTAGGCTATAAATATGGCGATTTTGAAGCGCACGCTGGATTATGGGAAATGGCACAAGCCACCGCACACGATATTTGGGAACGAATGGCGTTAGTGCCACGAGTTTTAGAAGCAAGGGGCTTAGACGCCACACCGGTAATGCAAGAAAAAATCGCACAGCGCAAAGATTTTGATGCAGTGAAAATTCTCGATATTATTTTGCGTGATGAAATCGGCCACGTTTCCATTGGCAATCATTGGTATCACGCTCTTTCCGCCAAACGAGGGCTGGACGCAATGCAATGTTTTAGCGATTTATTGCGTAAATATCGCATTGTTATTTTCAAAGGGGCAATCAACACCGATGCCCGTATCCAAGCTGGCTTCACCCAATTTGAACTGGATTGGATCTATGAAATTGAACAGACGCTAAAATCTCATATTAAGGCAGTGAAGGGATAAAATTTTCCCTTCTTCTCATAGGAAAGAAGGGAAAAATACTTATCTTACTCCCCCACTCTCGCCCTAATACGATCTGCAAACATTCCAATACTGACCGCAAAATAATTGGAGCGATTCCAATCAAGCAAGGTGCGGAAATTATTTGACACTAAGAAAGCGCGACCATTTTCACCATCTGGTTGCACAAGCCACAATGTTGTGTGAGAAAGTGCGGTGAGATTTTGTGTACTTTCTGAGTTGAACGATTTAAGTTCAACCCCCTGTGCTTGCCAATCTTGCAGTGAACGCGCTTTGTGCTTTTCAATGCCCGCTAAACTTGGGCTAATATACTGATTTAAACGCACTTCCACGCCCCACGGCAGTTTATCGTCCCAACCGACAGTATGTAAATAACGCGCGATAGACGCGAAAACATCATAGTTGTTTTTCCAAATATCTTTTTCGCCGTCACCATTACCGTCCGCCGCATAGCTCAAATAAGAACTTGGCATAAATTGCGTTTGCCCCATTGCGCCAGCCCAAGAACCTTTCATTTTATGGCGCTGGATATGGTCACGTTCTAACATTTTCATTGCAGCAATAAATTCTTTACTAAATAACGGCTCACGGCGGCCATCAAAGGCAAGGGTGGCTAATACAGAAAGCACATCATAATAACCTTGATAATAACCAAAACTGCTTTCCATTCCCCATAACGCCATTAAATATTCTTTTTGTACGCCAAATTTTTTACTCGCCTTTTCTAATTGCGGTAATTGTTCCCAATAACGTTGTTCGGCAACATTTACCTTATTTGTGGTCAGTACGCGATTAAGATAATTCGTTACCCCATTAGGATTGAATACTCTTGGTTCATTCGGGTTACGTTTTTTTATTTTCCCCGCTTGTTGTTTATCCAATGCCACTGCTTTAGGAATATATTGAATATTTTGTTGTGCATTTAGCACCGCACTTGAAACCCCTTGTCCAGCGGCTTTGGCTTTTAAAAATTGTACATAATCATCAAAATTATTTAATGTACGAGGTTTATTATATTGAGTATTTTCACTTATTGCCTTAATAGAATGACTACTTGAACAAGCAGATAATAAAACCGCAGAAAATAATGAAGTAAAAATTAATTTTTTGTTAAACATTGGCTTTCCTTAAAATAAATAAAATATTATTTGCGTAAAAACTTATAGATGATTTTTAATAATGAAACAGGTAATAAACGTGGTAAAACACGCAATAAAAATACGATAAATCCTGAAATCGTGGATTGTAATTTAACGTTGCGTTTGAGTTTAAATAAATTCCACTCACATTTTGCTTGCGCTAAGCCGCGGCGGCGAGAAACCATTCCATTGCCTACGCGAGCATAAACTAAAATATCAGGCAGATTCGCCACATTTTGCGGATATTTCGCCACCAAGTTTATCCATAAATAATAATCTTCCTGAATATCTTGATAACCCCCAGCAGCGAGTACAGCAGATTTTTGATAAGCCACGGTCATATGATTGAAAGGACTGCGCGTTTTTGTGAACTCGACAATTTCTTTAGGTTGAGTTGGTACATTGCGATAACTCACAATCTCTTGCATATTCTCGCCAAATTCAGCAATTTGTCCGCCAAAGATGATGGTTTCAGGATTTTGCTTGATGAAATTTACTTGTTTTTCAAAACGTTGCGGATCGCAAATATCATCGGTATCCATACGGAAAACCCATTCGTTGGCACAATGCAACAATCCTTCATTTAACGCTTTGCCCAATCCTTGATTTACTGGCAGCTTCACTAATTTTAGCGGTAAAAATTCTGCAAAATTTTGCACCGCACTTTCTAATTCGGGCGTAACGGCACCGTCAAACACTAAGACAATTTCATCTGCGGGCAAGGTTTGCGCGCGCAAACTTTCTAAACATTCACGCAAGAATTGTGGATTTTCCTTAATATATAAGGACATTAAAACTGAAAACTTCATTAAATAAACCTTTTCAAATGAATAGCTAATTTTGGTGAAATAAAAATGATGATCGCAATAATCAGCAGTTTAATATTTTTGCTTAATTTAAACATTTTCCAATAATAAATTCCCGCTTTGCGTGATAAATTCATAATATACGGATAGGCGAGCATATAAAGTGAATTTAGGGCAAAGTTTTTATGTTGGATTGGTGTTTTCACATAATTCTTCTCAATAAAACTGATGGCTTGTTCAGTATTCGTTAAATTGGTTGAAACACTGGAGCGTTGAGTATGAAAAGTACATTCTGTTAAAGGCTGATCGACATAGAGCGATTTTAATTCAGATGATGAAATTACTTTTAATACAAATTCATAATCTTCTAAAGATTTTAATTGCGTTGAAAGCCCACCTAAAGCTAAAAAGAAAGATTTCTTAATCCCAATCATCGGCATTCCACCAATTTTATTGGCTAATAAAATATTATCTAATGTGAGATCTTTTTGTTGTGTAAAAGGGTGAGTAAAATAGCTAAAATTTTCATTTACCATTACACATTTTGCTGGGTGGTAAATAAAATTTACTTCAGGATTTTGCGTAATTTGCTGCGCTAAAATTTCACATTTCGACTTTTCAAAACGATCATCATCATCTAAAAATAACAGCCAATCTTGCGTTGCATTTCTTGCTCCAATATTACGGCTTTCCGCCGCACCTTGGTTTTGCTCATTACGAATAACGGTTACACGAAAAGGATAATCTTTTTCTACCACCACTTTTTCTTTCGAGCAATCATCAACAATAATGACTTCAAAATTATGCGCACTTTGTTGCGTTAAACTCGCTAATAACGCAGGGATTTCGGCTTGCCGATTATAAGATGGCACAATAATACTAAACATTTTGTTTTCCTTCTTTTCTAAATAAGAAGAGATTTTTCCCTTGTTGGCCAAATAAGGATAATAACATTAGCAATACTAGCATTATTCCAGGGAACGCATAAGTATCTGCTTTAATATTTAATACAGAAAGTATAAATAATGTGGATAAAATAAATAACCAACTTCCATTAAACCAATTTAATGCTATTTTACGCACAAAATAAGCAGTAAATAAAAAACAAACTGATAAATAACCAATACCACCATAAAGTAATTGGCGTAAAAAACCGCTGTCGGTTAAGCCATAATATTTTCCATTTGGCATAATATATCGCCCATCACCCCATAATATTTGTTTTAATTCTGGGATAAATAAATGACGCTTCATTAATGTGTCTGTTGATGAACTACTTAATCCTTGATGATTAATCAAATTAATCAATGGTTCTAATGCGTGGGCGACATAAGGATTTTTAGGATAATAAATGGCCAAACCTAAACATAGCAACCCAAACAAGCCTAAAGCAGGTAAGTATTTCCATTTAAAATAAATGGCGATACTAACGATTGAAAGTAATAAAAACGTTCTGCCTGAAATTAATCCAATACATAAAATTAAGAATAAATACACCGCACTTAATTGATTATGTGCTTTGTTGTAAGCTAATAAAAAGTGTAATAAAAGAATGTAAAAAGCACTTAATTGAAAGAATGCTGATGACGTAATATTATATAAACGATACTCTTGGTCTGAACCATAAAAACGTGGCAATACAATATTGGTTGAAAGGGCAAGTTCTGCCATAAAGCCAACGCCCATTAATGCGGTTATGCCAACAATCCATTGAACAATAATACCAATTTTTAAATCTCGAATAAGCAGTGCTTTTCCATTGTTATTCAAATAAAAAATATTATAAATTCCAATGGCAAAAATAAACAAAATTAAGGTTTTACTATATTGCAATAATACAGAATAATCTTGCGTGTGGTGTGCCAACATTGGAATTGCACTTAACACAATCAAGGCGATAATTGCGATTAGGCTATCTAACGGGATAAAAATACCTTGTGGGCGTTGTTTTTTTACTACTTGATAAGCTAAGCAAATGAGCGAAATAGCCCCAACAAAAAATGCCATTCGGAAAAAATGGAATAGCCAAGGATCGTAAAGATACAATAAATTGACCAATGCAGACATTATTTTCCACCTTTTAGGTTACGCTTTATGGCAAGTAATTTTTTTAATGGGTATTTAATTAATTTTTGCCAAAAATGATGTGTTATGCTGCCACGCACATTTTCTAAATTGCTCATTAATTTTGGATTTTCAATTGCCAATAAAGGGCGAACCACTTGCGTATCTAAAGCAAATTTATTTCCAAATAAAATATAATCATCTGCCAGCCAATAAGGTTTTTCTTCGGCTAAAAAGGCTTTTACCGCAGATTTTTTAATTAAATAGGCTACCGTGCCAGCAAAATAGTTACGATAAGGATAGGCATAGCAAAATGACGATCCCGTAATCTTATTGCGTAAAAATGAAAAGGTTGTTGGATAGTTAATTTCTAATTCAGAATGATTAAAATCATCAATTTTAGACTGGCCAATAAGAATAATATCTGCCTGAATATTTTCTTTGAGTAAACAATCTAAATGATGTTGAAAATCTTGATTAAACAACGCATCATCTTCACAAATTAAACAATATTCATCGTCTTGAATATTTTCATCATTGGCAATTAAACGATATACAGCTAAATGGCTTAATGTACAGCCAATTTCACCTTTGGTAACCTTTCGCCCATAACGCTGCGAAAACTTTTCTTGATCATAAAGAGCGGTGAGATTTTCTGGCGTTTCTTGCATCGTATTAATTGCACTAAACAACGTGAAATCTTGGGTATTTGGCTGAGCAAAAAAGAGTTCTCGGCGTTGATGATCTTTATCTAAAGAAATAAGAAATTTTTTCATTTTATCCAACTTAAATTAGTTATTCGTCTTTATAGGGAATTTATAATAGTAAATGAGTGAAATCATTAATCTCACTAAACTTGCCCCTATTAACGCATAGGCCACTCCATACAATCCGTGATTTTTGAAAGCAAAAAACAATCCGACCAAAACAAGAATAGAAATAATCTGGCGTGTAAATAATAATACTTGCTTACCTAAAATCAGCATATTTTGTGATAATAACCAAGAAAGCCCTGCTAATAATGAATTAATAATAAACCACAATAATACTGGGGCAACTTCAATATAAGCATTACCAAAAAATAAATGAATAACAGGTTCAGCTAAAAATGGCACAATTATCACCGCACTTATTCCCATTAAAAGAATAAGCCCTAGCACTGCACAAATACGATTTAGATTATTGAGTAAACCAGAATAATAATAATCCACCAGCATATTGATTATACGAGTGAGCAAGGCATCAAAGGCAATGCAAACCGTATATAAGCCTAAAGTATAGTTGCCCATTAACGCGACAATTAAAAAACGGTCTAGATTTACCGTTGTTGCGCCAAAGGTTTGTAGCAAGTTTTGTTTTAGCCAATTTTTGAAGAAATAATTTGGTACTATGCTTTTTATTTCTGCTTTCTGCTTAAACTGTTTTTCTATTTTGCTAAGGGCATAAAGTGCAAATAAAGCTTGTATGCAAGTTAAAATGGTTAAGAGCTGAACTACTTTTTCTAAATGTTGTTCACCAAAAAGGAAATAATAGCCGCCATATAACCCCACAGCTAAAATGGGTTGCTGTAAAGAAAGCAGGCGATAAACAGATAAATTAGCATCAATTTTACTTTTTTCTAAAGTAATCGTAAAAATAGCCGTTAAAACAACATTTAAAATAAATAAATAATGAAATGAAGTAATATTAAATAATAAAAGCGAAAGGCTGGATACCAATACCGAAAATAATAAAAAAGCAGAAAAATAGTAACGCCAATAATGATATTGGTTATTTCGCATACAAAGAGCGAGAGAAAACCCAACGCCGCCAGTAGCAATGGTTACCACATAGGTTACGGACGTAATAAAAAGCTGCAACGCACCACGTTCTTCAACTGCAAGCAAACGAGCAAGCAAAAAGGAACTCACCATTGTGAGTCCCGTGGTTAAGAAAGTGGTAATCAACAGTTTTGCAAAGGATTTATTCTTCATAAACTTTCACAAAATCAAGACCTTGCGTCCATTGGCGATAATAGCCTAGGTTTTTACCATAGGAATTATCACACACGTCATTTGGGATTTCTAACAGACAAGAAAAAATATGTCCGTGCAATCGGCTTGTTATCACTAAATCATAGTGTTGGAAAATGCCTTTACAGCGTTCAATCACAGCCAAACTGTGGCGATACCATAAATGATTGACCACATTTTTTAACCAAGGCTGATGAAATTTATTCGCGACTTTCGCTAATCCACTACAAATACGTTCATAATATTTATCTTGTGTGGTGAGAATATCTTCCCAATCTTTTATTTCGGCATTCTCTGGTAATGTGGCTTGGATATTTTTTTCCAAATGGCTTGCTTCAATGTCCTTGCGTAAAAAATATAAGGTTTTTTCTGCCGATTTTTGCACCGCACTTTGTTTTTTGGATCTTTGGTTTTTTAATAATGCTGAACCATAAAGTTGGTGGGCCATATCAGGCGATAGAAAAACCTTATCGGAAAACTGATCTTTCATTAATTGATAAGTTGCCTGATCGCGCGCAAATAAATAGCAGTCTTTATGGGCGGAAAAAATGGCTGCCGATTTTTCTTTCGCTTCGAGATTAGAAAAATAAGCAGTTTGTGGCATTACAATGATGCGATTATTCGGAAAGGCTTGCACCAAGGCTTCGCGCATTCCTTGAATGGCAGGGTAGAGATCACCGAAATTGCCGCCGCCGTGGCAGATTAAGGTGGTGTTTGGTTTTACATATTTTTTTACTTCATCAAGATCGAAACTTTGCAAGCAACGTCTTAATCGAATATTAATTTGATAATCCTGAAAAAACGCTTCTGTTCCCGCATAAATGAGTAAATCCCCCACGTTTAAATGGAGCGGATAATCAAAATACAGCACATCATTTTTATCCACGATCACATCAAGGATTTGCTTTAAATCTTGTTTAAGGGAAACTAAAATTTCGTTCATAGTTAATCATCTTTCCTATAAAGCTGCTCATCAGCGTAAAAGGGCTATTTTAAAACAGAATGCCCCATAGTTCCAAAAGGATTGAGTATCTTTACAAAAGATTACAAGCCCTTTATGCTAAGCGGCACGTTGTCTAGCTCAAAATTATTTATGTATTTACTCACCAAACTTATTGCAGCGATCATTCTTCCGCCATTTAATGTCTTGATTTTATGGATTTTTTCTTTATTTTTTGCGAAGAAACAATATAAAAAACTGAGTTTTGCTTGCGGTCTTTTAGGCGTTGTCATTTTGTATGTGTTCAGCATTCCTTACACTGCACAAAAATTGCAAGATAGCCTAGCAAAACAAACACCGCTCAGCCTTGCCGATTATAAAACGGCGCAGGCAATTGTGGTGCTAGGTGGCGGTTTGCGTGATAGTAACGAATTATTTGGTAGCCTTGCTGTGCCTGCAATCCCCCTTGAACGTTTGCGTTATGCGGCTTATTTACATAGAGAAACTCAGCTGCCGATTTTGATTACTGGTGGAACGCCTAATGGCAATTCTGAAGCCAAAATAATGGCAAAAGAGCTGCAAGAGTTTTTCCATACGCCAACTCAATGGCTAGAAGAAAAAGCGAAAACCACCATTGAAAATGCCCAATTTACTAAGGCGTTATTAGAAAAAGAGCATATCCAGCGTATTATTTTGGTCACCAACCAATGGCATATGCAACGCGCAAAATTCTTATTTGAAAAACAAGGATTTAGCGTTCTTCCTGCAAGCGTAGGCAATGGCGTTACGCCTGAAAGTTATGGCTTAACGCCAATGCACTTTATCCCACAAGCCAGTGCAATGCCCGCTAATATGCAAGCGCTGAAAGAATGGATTGGTTATTGGAAAGAGAAATTCTAAAAACGAAAAATAATGAAAAAGCGAAAACAGTGAAAACAAAAATACAGCAACAAAAAAAGTGCGGTGAAAAATCACCGCACTTTTTCTATGAATAAAAATGATTAAGCCATTAAATTACCAATATATTTTGATAAAGTCATAATGCTTAACACCGCCATTAAAATGACCACCAATGCCCCCGCCGCAGTCATCCAAGCAGGGTGTTTGTAGTCCCCAACAATTTTACTACGATGTGCCGCAAGTAAAATTAATCCCAGTGAAATTGGAAGAATTAATCCATTTAATGTTCCTACAAAAACAAGCACTTGTGCAGGTTTTCCAATGGTTGCAAGCACGGCAGTGGAAATCACAATAAATACAATAATCCAGCAATTTCTATGCTTAGCAATAAATGGGGAGAAGGTAGTTAAGAAAGACACAGAGGTGTAAGCCGCGCCGATCACAGAAGTAATTGATGCCGCCCAAATCACAATTCCAAAAATAATCAACCCGATATTTCCTGCAACGTGAGAAAATGGCGTTGCTGCTGGGTTGGCAGGATCAAGTTTTACCCCTTGAGAAACCACACCAAGCACGGCAAGGAACAGCACGACACGCATAATTGAGGCGATAAGAATGGCTGAAATAGAGCTTTTACTCACCTCTTTCAACGAATCTTTTCCTGTAATTCCGGCATCTAATAGACGATGCGCCCCAGCAAAGGTGATGTACCCCCCAACGGTTCCACCAACAAGGGTCACAATCGCAATCACATCTAATTTTTCTGGCACAAAAGTATGTACCACCGCATCAGCAACGGGCGGATTCGCATTCACTGCCACATAAATGGTCAGTGCGATCATCACAAAGCCCATCACTTGTGCAAAGCGATCCATTATTTTTCCTGCTTCTTTAAACAAGAAAATACCAACAGCAATCGCACCACTGATAATCGCCCCCGTTTCTGCTGGCAAGCCGGTTAGGATATTTAGCCCTAACCCCGCACCGCCAACATTACCAATATTAAAAGCAAGCCCGCCCATAACGATCAATACGGCAAGAAAATAGCCCGCTCCGGGTAAAACCGCATTTGCAATGTCTTGTGCCTTTTTTTCCGATACGGCGACAATTCGCCAAATATTTAGCTGTGCACCAATATCCAACAAAATGGAAAGTAAAATCACAAAGCCAAAGCTGGCGAATAAAGTTTGAGTGAACGTAGCGGTTTGCGTTAAAAAGCCCGGGCCAATGGCTGACGTTGCCATTAAGAACGCCGCCCCCAGTAATGCACTGCGGTTTTTAATCATAAAATACTCCTGTATATTTTTTGTTATTAATTGATGTTATGTTTAATTTGATTTCAGTTGAATATTATGTTCCATCAAAGCCTGACGAATTTTTTCAGCAAAAGAAATCGCGTGTTCACCATCACCGTGTAAACAAATGCTATCCGCTTTAATTGGCACTTCTACGCCATCAACGCTTGGCACAGTGCCTTGTAGCACCATTTGCAGTACTTGGCTGATGGCTTCATCATCATTTTCTACCATTGCATCAGGGCGGGTACGCGGCACTAATGAGCCGTCTGCAAGATAATGGCGATCAGCGAAGACTTCTGAAATCACCCCTAAGCCCTGTTGTTCCGCCACTTGCAACATTAAACTGCCCGATAAGCCCATTAATTTCAGTTTAGGATCAAAGGCTTTTAGGGTTTGTGCGATCAGTGTGGCAAGTGCTTCATCTTTTGCCGCTTGGTTATATAACGCACCGTGTGGTTTCACATAAGCCAGTGGCACAGCTTCCGCTTCGCAAAGGGCTTTGATTGCACCGAGTTGATAGAGCAGGCAGGCTTTCAATTCTTCATCAGGCAGTTGCATATTGGTGCGACCAAAATTTTCGCGATCAGGAAAACTTGGGTGTGCGCCCACTTGTACTTGGTTCTCTTTTGCCCAACGAATGGCTTTTCGCATTTCGTTGAAAGCCCCTGCGTGTAAACCGCAAGCGACATTTGCTGAAGTGACAAGTTGCAATAAGCGTTGATCATTACCGCAGCCCTCTGCTAAATCCACATTTAAATCAACGTGTTTCATTTACTTTTCTCCTTATGCGAGCTAAATAATCTTGGTTTTGTTGATAACGTTCACGTGCTTCATGATGAGAAATCACAGAAAAATGTACCGCACTTTCTAACGCATTTTGTGCTAAACGTCCGAGATCCGCTTCGATCACACAAGCTATTTTTGGATAACCGCCCGTAGTTTGCGTGTCCGCCATTAAAATAATCGGCATTCCGTCTGGTGGCACTTGCACCGTTCCCATTGGTGCGGCGTAAGAAAGCATTTCCAATGGTTGAGTGAGATTAAGTTTTTGTTCTCCGCTAAAACGATAGCCCATTCGACTGCTATTTTTTTCTAATCGCCAAGGCTGGTTTTGGAAAACTTGCTGACTTTGTGCGGTGAAATGGTCAAATTCGGAGGACGGCACGAGATGAATTTTATTGGTAAAATCAATAGGTTCAATGCTGATCGTAGAAAGGAATGTGTCGCGTTTGCCTGTGGCTATGTTATCTCCAGCACGCAATAATCGCCCTTGATAACCACCAAATCCTGCTTTGAGATCGGTGCTGCAAGAACCTAGCACTTTCGGTACATTAAAACCGCCTGCTACACAAAGATAAAGGTAATTTCCCATTGTGATCCGTTTAACCGTTAAACGTTGGCGTGCTTTTGCCGTGTATCGCCAATAAGCATAAATTGGTTGGTCATCAAGGTAGGCTTCACATAATCCACCGGTGAAACAAAAAGGCGTATCACAATCGAAAGTTAGGCTAAAACCGCCTAGCGTCGCTTCAATGGCTGGGGTATCAGGCTCGTTTGCCAATAAAAGGTTACCCGCCTGTAATGCTAAGGCGTCCATTGCCCCTGCGTGTCCAATGCCAAAATTGCGAAAGCCAAAACGTCCTAAATCTTGGATATGGGCGAAGCCATACATATTTTCAATATAAATCATAGGGTTATACTCTCCGCCACAAATTTTACGTTATCGCCAGCCATTAACAACACCGGCGGCTCTTGGCGAATATCAAATAATGGCATTTCCGTTCTGCCAAGTAATTGCCAGCCCCCTGGGGAGGTGAATGGATAAACGCCAGTTTGGCTGCCACCAATGCCCACTGAACCTGCGGGAACTTTGGTTCTGGGCTGTTCTCGTCTTGGTGTGTGTAAATTTTCAGGTAAACCGCCTAAATAAGGAAAACCCGGTTGAAAGCCCATCATAAAAACGGTGTAAGTGGGGGCGGTGTGGCGGCGGATAATTTCTTCGGGCGTGGTGTGATGAAATTTCGCTACATCAAATAAATCTTCGCCAAATTCACCGCCATAATGCACAGGGATTTCAATTAATCGGCTTTGGCGTGTTTCTGTTTGCTGTTCGCTTTGTTGCCAATAATGTAAGACTTGTTGCTCAAGTGCGGTGGGATTTGTGTCAAAATGATAAAACAGGGTGAAATTATTCATTCCCACCACCACTTCTTGCACATTGGGCTGCTGACGCATTTGCTCTGCAACAAGCCAAATACGTTGTTGCTTTGGTAGCTCTGCAGGCGGCGGTAAAGAACAAAGAAGAGAGCGTTCACTGGTTAAGGAAAAAGTTAGCATACATAACCCTCGTTTGTTAATGAGATGTTATTTTTCTAACGTTATTTCAACATACTGTCAAGGGAAAAATTAAGAATTTTTCTTAAAATAGAATTTATTCAAATTTGATAAGTTATTTTTGCCGAAAATAAAGCCACTTAATTATTCGTTAAGTGGCTTGAAAGTTAATTAAAATGATATTAGTAAGCCATCATCAATAGCATAATTGCCATTTTCATATCATTTTCTGACATTTCTTGATTGTTAAAAATTAATTTTTGCTTATCTTTATCCAACAAGATTTTAAAGTTAGCTTTATCATCTTTTAACATAAGGAAATTATTGCTTCCCATTTCTGTGAGATATTGCTCAACTATATTTTCAACTTCTTGCTCTGATACCTGTTGCGTTCTTGGGTTTATTGCAAATATATTTTTAACGAATTGAACTAACGCTTTTTTCTCTGATTCCGCACTGATTTTAAAGCTATCGAAGGCATCGAAAACTTTTTCATTTTCTAATGCACTCTGAAACGCTTGGCTTAAAGCAATTTTTACTTCAGCATCAAAAGCTTTGCCTTTATCATTGAAAAGCTCAAGTTTATCAATATCTAGCACAGGTTGGTTGGCTAAAATTTCTTTTTGTATTTGGCTAAGAACCTTATCATTATTGAAATCACTTTCATCAAGTTCATTTAAGCGATTTACCGCATCGCCTAAAATATGATTTACTGCACCTTTGAATTTTAATCCCGTAAGCACTTTATTATCAACTAAGATATTTTTGACAGTATAATCAAAGTTCGTATCAATAAAGCCATTTTTCTCATTGATTTTATTTTCAATATCAATGTTATCTAACACAAGATCGAGATTATTTTCAGCTTTGTGCAAGGATATTTTTTCAATTGAAACATCTGTATCACCTTGATAAATATTTTTCCATTGCGTTGGTAAAATGTATCCTTTACCTTTTAAATTTTCTATAAGTAAACGATCCTTATCATTAATAATTAAAGAAAACTTACTTACATCAATTTCAGATTTTCCATAGCCCTGCTGATCAACGTCAAATTTTCCGTCTAAATTCCAAGCCATTTCAATTTGATCATCTGTTTTATGAGCTACATCGGAATAAACTTTCCCTTTAATCTCTTGCCCATAGCTCATTGTTGTTACGGTTCTTAATGGATTTTTGCCATTGGCAGCGAAATAGGCTTGGGTATCTTGCGTTTTTTCTACTTCTGTATCCGCAGAAAATAGCGCAAAAGAAAAGTCATTTAAAGTGATAGGTCCGTGGTGAATTTTCCCCACAAAAGGAATCGTTCCGTTTAATTCTTCGCCTTTTATTTCAAGCTGATAACGTACATCAGAACTAAAAAAACCACGATCTAAAATCGCATCTTTAATTTGTACGGAATAGCCAGTATCAGCGAAAGATTGTTGTAAATGCTGATTGCTTAATTGAATGTAGTCGATATATTTTTGTTCGGCGATTTTTCCTGTGTACCACGCACCACCGCACCAAGCGCCGCCCAGAATGGCAATTAATCCGATTGATAAAGCTGATTTTTTCATTACGTTTCCTTTTAAATAAAATTTGCAGAAAAATAGCATAATTAGCCGTAAATCGCAAAAGATAGTAGGAAAATAAAGTGCGGTGCTTTTTTAGAAAATTTTATATCGAAAGCAAAAAATGGGGCTCTCCCCCATTTTTGTTTAATGAATTATTCTGGACGCACGCCAAGTGTGTGGCAAATGGCGTAAGTGAGTTCGCTGCGGTTGAGCGTATAGAAATGGAAATCCTTCACCCCTTCACGAGAAAGCACGCGCACCATATCCATTGCGATGCTCGCCGCAACAAGGTTTCTAGTGGTTTGGTCATTCTCCAATCCTTCATACATTTTTGCCATCCACGCTGGAATTTTCACATTGGTAATCTCAGCCATTTTTTGCAACTGTTTGAAATTAGTAACAGGCAAGATCCCCGGCACAATCTCGGCATCAATACCGATAGAAGCGCAACGATCTCGGAAGCGTAAATAGCTGTCAATATCAAAGAAAAATTGAGTAATAACATGATTTGCACCGGCATCAATTTTACGTTTTAAATTGATTAAATCCGCTTGAGCAGATTTTGCTTCGGGGTGTACTTCAGGGTATGCCGCCACGGAAATATCAAAATCAGCCACAGAACGTAATAATTCCACTAAATCTGACGCATAGAAAGGTTTTTTGTCATATCCAGCAGGCTCATCACCGCGCAATGCCACAATGCGGCGAATACCGCTATCCCAATAATCTTGGGCAATTTTTTTCAGTTCTTCTGGCGTGGCGTCAATTCCTGTTAAGTGTGGAGCTGCTTCCAAGCCTGTTTCTTGCTTAATATGTTTCACCACGCTGTGGGTGCGATCACGCTCCCCTGAATTTGCCCCATAGGTGACGGAAACGAATTTCGGTTTTAGCACTTTTAAACGATGAATGGAATCCCACAGAATTTTTTCCATATTTTCATTTTTTGGTGGGAAAAACTCAAAAGACACGTTGATGTTGCCGTTAATGCCTGATAAGTGGTTGTTTAATGTATCAATTTCTTTTGCATAGCTCATAGGCTTCTTCCTCTGTATTTTTATCCGTTTAGACTGCTGTACGGCTATAACATTAAAGATAAAAGGGAGCTGTGTCAATTTCAAAAAATTTCATTATTTTATGAAACAAATTCATAGCAAAGCTCTTATCGCTCGCTTATAAATCCGCTATACTTCTGAAAAATCAATCCCTAAAGTTAGGAAAGTCTATGAATAAAAAAGTAAAAATTGTTGGTTCACTATCCTTGATTGCTGCCACATTAGCTTTAGGCGCACAAATTTACACCAATCATAAAATTGATCAAATTCTGCAAAAATTCCCTTATTCCCTGCAAAATAAATTTCAGTTGGACGTGGTTGAGCAAAAGAAAAATTTCTTCAGTCGCGAGCTCATTCTCAAACTTTCTAATGATGAATCCAATACATCTAGCGAAATTATTCAAACAAAACTCACTGCACTTCCTTTTGCGGTGCTTGCAGATTCTGCCCTTATCCCAAGTTTTGTAAAAGAATTAAATAAAAATTTTAAAGTTACTATTGATAAAAATAATATCACCAGTAAATTTTCTGTTATTGGGGATTATTTCCAATCAAATATTGATACCCAATTTCGCGATCTCGCTAACAAATCACAATCTTTAGTAATAGAGCTAAATTTTGAACCTAAAAGTCATCTAATGGAAATTCAAAGCCATTTATCTGGCTTTAATTATGATGCAAACTCAAAAATTAACGATTTAACGGCAAATGCCATACTTATCCCTATTGATGATAATCAATATGATATTGAAAATGTATCCGTTCAACTTAAAGACGGTGATATTTATTTCTTAAATGGGGATAATACAAATATCAAACTACAAAAATTAGATTATAATTTAGATAAATCTTTATCTGGCAGCAATTACAACTTAAGCACAAAAATAAACACTGATGGGATAACTATTAAAGATAAAAATCCTAAACACGCTGCAATTCAGTTAAAAAATGTAGCATTCCAAATTGCTCAAAAAGACATTCCAAATCAACTTAGCTATGCAAAATTATTTCACCTGCTCAACAATAAAAATGAGCTAAACACGGCGGAAATTATCAATCAGTCTTTGGACTTACTATTTAAAAATAAAGAAAGTGAAGTTAGCTTTAATTTTGAAAAATTAACCTTAGCACATAAAGAAAGAGATAAAGAGGTTTCTTTTGATAACTTCTCTTCTTCCTTCAAAGGAAATTTTTCTGACTTATCACAAGTACAAAGTAGCTATGCTTTCGCATTAAAATCTAGTCAAAGCAAAGGAGAAGACACACCTTTTCAAATCAAAGGGATACAATTTGAAGGTAATAATAAAAATGTGAATCTTGCCACGCAACTTGAATTGTTAAAATCAAATATTCAGATTTTTTCGAAAATCAAACCATCAGAAAAAGAGCAAGAAAATGCCTCATTAGAAAAAGAGAAAAATACCTTTATTACCCACTTAAAAACGCTTTCACAGGATTATAATCAATCCCAAGAGATGCTATTTAAAATAGATGAATTGACTTTAGGTGATAATACCGAACTTAAAGGAATAGAAATTGGAGCAAGTGGCGCTATTTCTGAAGATAAGCAAGATAATGAGAACATTGAGCTTACCCTAGCAAGCTATGTGAATAAAAAAGATCAGTTCCAATTAAAAAATGGGAAAATCAGCCTTCCATTTACAGCAACAAATGTAGGTTCAATTATTCCTTTAAATATTTGTAATAACCTTATCTATCAAGCAGCTTGCACTAAATATCTTAGTGTCAATGATTATACTGACTTAATCATTTATCAGCCGATTAAAAATATCGCTATTAATATTGAACAGGCAACAATAAATGGTGAAATAGATACCTACCCTTCTACATCGCCAACCCCATTTGAAGGAAAACTCAGCTTAAAATCAGGGATATTAGAAGATCAAAAAGATAAAAGATCTTTCGCTTTATTATTAGAAAAATGGAAAAATACAAACATTGAGCTTTCTTTCGCCTTTGCCAATAAATTATTTAAAGAGAATTTATTGAAAGGTAAAAACTCAACTTCGTGGTTATTAATTAATGATTGGGTCAATCCTGAAGGGCAACTTAATCCTTATTTAAAAGAAAATGGCGATAATTACACCATTGAAATAAAAAAAGAAGGGGAGCAAACTTGGATTAATGGCGAAATATTCCCTCCAACCAATGGGGAAAATTTAGCCCCAGAACAACAATAATTGCTCTTATTAAGTGCGGTGAAAAAATTAACAAAATTTCCACCGCACTTTTTCTCTCTTTACTTTACAAATCGCAAAATCCCCCTACAATAACCGCCTTTACGCATTTACCTTGAGTGAATGCCTGACTTGTAATCAGACACAAAGAGAAATTTATGACAACCACATTCAAACCCGAACTGCTTTCACCCGCAGGTTCGTTAAAAAATATGCGCTATGCCTTTGCTTATGGCGCTGATGCTGTTTATGCAGGGCAGCCACGTTATAGCTTGCGTGTGCGCAACAATGAATTTAACCACGCTAATTTGAAAATTGGGATTGATGAAGCGCACGCGCTAGGCAAAAAATTCTATGTGGTGGTGAATATTGCACCGCACAATTCCAAATTAAAAACCTTTATTAAAGATCTTCAGCCTGTGGTGGAAATGAAGCCCGATGCCTTAATTATGTCTGACCCAGGGTTGATTATGCTTGTGCGTGAACATTTCCCTGATATTGATATTCACCTTTCTGTGCAAGCCAATGCCGTGAACTGGGCAACGGTGAAGTTTTGGAAACAAATGGGGCTAACCCGCGTGATTTTATCCCGCGAACTTTCTATTGATGAAATTGCTGAAATTCGCCAACAAGTGCCAGATATGGAAATTGAAATTTTCGTCCACGGTGCATTATGTATGGCCTATTCGGGGCGTTGCTTGCTTTCAGGTTACATCAACAAGCGCGATCCAAACCAAGGCACTTGCACCAATGCGTGCCGTTGGGAATATTCAGTGGAAGAAGGCAAGGAAGACGACGTGGGCAACATTGTTGGCAATGAAATTCCTGTGAAGAATGTCGCGCCAGCGCCAACCTTGGGCGAGGGGCAAACTACGGACAAAGTCTTCTTACTTGCAGAAAGCCAGCGTCCAGAAGAAAAAATGTCTGCCTTTGAAGACGAACACGGCACTTATATTATGAACTCAAAAGATCTACGCGCCGTGCAACACGTTGAAAAACTTACACAAATTGGGGTTCATTCACTAAAAATTGAAGGGCGCACCAAATCTTTCTACTATTGTGCAAGAACCGCACAGGTTTACCGCAAGGCCATTGATGATGCCGCCGCAGGTAAACCATTTGATGAAAGCTTAATGGATACCCTTGAAAGCCTTGCGCACCGTGGCTATACCGAGGGCTTTTTACGCCGCCATACGCACGATGAATACCAAAACTATGACTATGGTTATAGCATTTCTGAGCGTCAGCAATTTGTCGGTGAATTTACTGGTGTGCGTAAAGATGGCTTGGCCGAAGTGGCGGTAAAAAATAAATTCTTACTTGGTGACGAAGTGGAATTAATGACACCAAAAGGCAATATCGTGTTCAAAATTGAGCGTATGCTAAATCGCAAAGGGGAAGAAGTAGAAGCGGCGCTAGGGGACGGGCATTTTGTTTTCTTAGATGTACCAGAAGATTTGGATTTAGATTATGCCTTGCTAATGCGAAACTTGGTGAACGCCAACACGCGCAATCCGCACGCAGAAAGCAAATAATCACTTCAGTTGGCGAGCGAGTTAGCTCGCCTTTTTCTTGGCTTGATTTAAACTTTAATGAATTATTACATATTTGTTAATAAAATGTTGCAAATTACATTTTTCCTTGTATAATACCGCCATACCCTAAAAAGTATGACTCCAAATATTTTCAGCCCTTCCTTGAAGGGCTTTTTTTTTCACCTAATTTCCATAAAAACTCGCCAAAAAAGCACCGCACTTTTGTTTTATGGTGTTTCTGGGCAAATAATATTGCTATGTTAAAGGCTATTTTTTGAACTTCATCACATTTCTCAACATTTCATATTTTCTCTTTTCAAAATTTCATTACAATCCTTAACATTCCATTAACAAATAAAGCAAAATTTTATATGGAGCATCTTATGAACTATCAATACTCTCCTCTCCCCAGTGTAGAACCCGAACTTCGTAAAATTATCAGCGAGCATTATGATTGCCCTGAACAAGCCGCAGTAAGTCAATTAGTCCAAACCTTAGATTTCACACCACAGCAAGAATCTTCCATTGAACAAGTCGCCCGAGAATTAATCGGCAAAATCCGTAGTAAAAAACAGAAACATTATAGCGTTGATGCCTTGATGCACGAGTTTTCTTTAGGCTGTGATGAAGGCATTGCCTTGATGTGCTTGGCGGAAGCCTTGTTGCGTATTCCCGATGCGCAAACCCGTTATGATTTAATCAACGATAAGCTTCAACAGGGTAACTGGCAATCCCATTTGAAAAAATCAGGCTCGCTATTTACCAACGCCGCAAGCCTAGGCTTAATGCTCGGCAATAAAATCAGCGCCAGTTTAGATGAAGAAGCGCTTTCTTCTGCGTTGATGAAAAGTTTCTCTCGCCTTTCCGCACCAGTGATGAAAAAAGCCATTGAAAAAGCAATGGGGATTTTAGGCGAGCAATTTGTTACTGGCGAAACAATGGAAAAAGCCCTAAAAAATATTACGGCAAGAGAAAAAATGGGCTATTGTTTTTCCTTTGATATGCTCGGCGAAGCCGCAATGACAATGGAAGATGCCGACAGATATTTACAGGATTATGTGGACGCCATTCACGCCGTGGGTAAACAATCCGCAGGGCGAGCCTTATATGATGCAAATGGCGTATCAGTGAAATTATCGGCTATCCACCCGCGTTATTCTCGTTCACAACAAGATCGTTTAATGAGCGAAATCTATCCGCGTTTAAAACAGCTTTTTGTTTTGGCAAAACAATATAACATTAGTTTGAACATTGATGCAGAAGAAATGGCACGCCTTGAAATTTCTTTAGATCTGCTCGAAAAATTATTACAAGATCCTGATCTTGCTGGCTTTAATGGTATCGGCTTTGTGGTGCAGGCCTATTCAAAACGCTGTCCTTATGTATTGGATTATATTATTGCGTTAAATCGCCGTTATCAGCGCAAAATGATGGTACGTTTGGTGAAAGGCGCGTATTGGGATAGCGAAATTAAATGGGCGCAAACCGAAGGCGTGCAAGGCTTCCCTGTTTATACACGCAAAGTGCATACGGATATTTCTTATATTAGCTGTGCGAAAAAATTATTAGATGCGCAAGATGCCATTTATCCGCAATTTGCAACGCATAATGTGCAAACCCTAGCCACCATTGCGGAACTGGGTAAAGGCAAAGAATTTGAGTTTCAATGTCTGCACGGAATGGGCGAAACCCTTTACGATAACGTGGTTGGTGAACATCAATTTAATCGCCGTGTGCGGGTATATGCGCCGGTGGGAACCTATGAAACCCTACTCGCCTACCTTGTACGCCGATTGCTAGAAAACGGCGCAAACTCCTCTTTCGTGCATCAATTAGTGGATAACAATATTTCTGTTAATGAACTGATTGAAGCACCGTGGAAAAAATTTGCTCGTTTTAACGGTGCGCCAAATAAAGCCATTAAATTACCGGCGGATCTTTTCCCCCATCGCCGTAATTCCCAAGGCTTTAATTTAAGTGATGAAATCCAACTGGCGGAATTGCAACAGCAATTAAATCAAGCAGAATATGCGGACGTGCAATCCCTTTGTGCTGTGCCTGTGCAAGCAGCACAACGTTATCAAGGTCGCAAACCAGCAGATACGGCACAACCTCTGCCAACTTCCACTTTTATGTCGCCAGATGATGTGCCTGTGGTATTTAATGCAACCCAATCAAGTGCTTGGCAAGAAAAATCTGTGGAAGAGCGTGCAGCAATTTTAGAAAGAGCGGCAGATTTTTATCAAGAAAATACTGGCTTGTTGCTACGTCTTGCCATTGAAGAAGCAGGAAAAACCTTACCCAATGCCATTGGGGAACTGCGTGAAGCGGTGGATTTCTTGCGTTATTACGCGGAACAAATCCGCTTATTAGACAGCAAAAAAGCCCTCGCACCACCACTAGGCAACGTGCTGTGTATTTCTCCTTGGAATTTCCCACTGGCAATTTTCACTGGGCAAATTGCCGCAGCCTTGGCAGCGGGCAATAATGTGATTGCAAAACCTGCTGAGCAAACCTCGCTCATTGCTTATTATGCGGTGAAATTATTACATCAAGCAGGCGTGCCGCAAGAAGCCTTGCAACTCACCTTAGGGGCTGGGGATTTAGGTGCAGCGTTAGTGGCTCAACCCTTTAATGCAGTAATGTTCACAGGCTCAACGGAAGTGGCACATTTAATCAATAAACAGCTTGTACAACGAGAAGATCAGCCAGTGCTGATTGCTGAAACCGGCGGTTTAAACACAATGGTGGTAGATTCTTCCGCTTTATTAGAACAAGTGATTACCGATGTACTAAGTTCCGCCTTTGATTCCGCAGGCCAACGCTGTTCTGCCTTGCGTATTTTATTAGTGCAAGAAGACATTGCGGATCGTTTATACCAAATGATCACCGAAGCAATGAAAGAATTAGTGATTGGCAATCCAGAGCTGCTCAATACGGATATTGGGCCCGTGATCGATGAAGAAGCAAAAGCTAATTTAATCAATTACCAAACACAAGTGCGGTCGTTTTCTCGCCGATATTTTGAATTGGATTCGCCAACTTCAGGGCATTTTGTCGCGCCAGCCATTTATGAAGTGGATTCTTTAGATCAAATTAATCGTGAAGTATTCGGGCCGATTCTGCACTTTGTTCGCTATAAAAAAGCGGAATTGGGGGATTATCTGCAAAAAATCAATGCCAAAGGCTATGCCTTAACAGGGGGCTGTCATAGCCGCATCAGCAAAAATGTTGCCTTTGTGCAACAGCATTTAGAATGTGGCAATTTCTACATTAACCGTAATATTGTGGGCGCGGTAGTTGGCGTGCAACCGTTCGGTGGACACGGTTTATCTGGCACAGGGCCGAAAGCAGGCGGCGAGCTTTATGTTCAACGTTTAACCAAAACATCACAATATTATTCATCTATACTTGCAAAAAACAAAGTATTGCCTAGTATTACAGGGGAATTAAATAGCATTGATTATAAAACCACTTCTGTTTTATTACTCGGTCAAGATCACGCTCGTTTAACTGCGGCTTATCAGCGGTTACAACAAGCAGGATTTAATGTTGTTGTAGAAAAAGATAATCCGCTGCTGAGCTATCAATTACCACATCTACAAATCCTAAAAGAAGGACAGCATTTGCAAAAAGCGGTGTTTGTATCGCCGATCGATACCCAAACACGTCAGCGCTTTGCGCAGAATAATCCTGCGATTTTCTGTTTATACGATTGGACAGTCAATCAGGATTTGACCTTGCTATATAACGAATTTTCACGCAGTGAGAATATTTCTGCCGCAGGGGGCAACGCCACCCTAATGGCCATTGAAGAACAATAATTTTATAGGGAGAAAGTATGCAGAATTATCAAATCTACACAGCTTTTGGACTGTATCTTGTTATCATTTTAGGGATTGGGATTTACGCCTATATTTCCACCAAAAATTTTAACGATTACATTTTAGGCGGCCGAAAAATGGGGAGCTTTGTTACCGCAATGTCGGCGGGCGCATCAGATATGTCTGGTTGGTTGCTACTTGGCTTGCCCGGTGCGATTTTCCTTACCGGCTTGTCAGAAGCCTGGATTGCCGTGGGCTTAACTGTCGGGGCATATCTAAATTACCGCATTGTGGCAGGGCGTTTACGGGTTTTCACGGAACATTATGGCAATGCACTCACCTTGCCTGAATATTTTGCTATGCGATTTCCAAAACGAGCAAAATCGCTGAAAATTCTTTCTTCTTCAGTGATCTTGTTTTTCTTCACTATTTATTGTGCATCTGGTGTGGTAGCTGGGGCAAAATTATTCCAAAGCTTATTAGGCATTGATTACACTACCGCCTTGATTTTTGGTGCGGTGGCAACCATTGCTTACACCTTTATTGGTGGCTATTTAGCGATTTCTTGGAGCGATACTATTCAAGCCTCATTGATGATTTTTGCTTTATTGCTCGCCCCTGTTATTGTGCTGCTTAACATTAGCTGGGAAGAAATTACCCTTGCCCTAGAAGCTAAATCACAACAAACGGGAATTCCTTATTCTAACTGGCTTTACAACGTATCAGGTATTGGCGTGATTTCGGCCCTTTCTTGGGGATTAGGCTACTTCGGACAACCGCATATTTTAGCCCGTTTTATGGCAGCCAGTTCAGTACAAGCCTTAGATAAAGCCCGCACAATCGGGATCACTTGGATGATCCTCTGCTTAGGCGGTGCTTGTGCCGTGGGCTATTTCGGTTTGGCTTATTTTGAAGTAAAAGGCATTGCTTTGGATTCCGCCGAATCGGTGTTCATTGAAATTTCCAAAGCGATTTTTAATCCTTGGATCGTGGGTATTGTGCTATCTGCCATTTTAGCGGCGATTATGAGTACCCTATCGGCACAATTCTTAATGTGTTCTGCTGCCATTACCGAAGATTTCTACCACGGTTTCTTACGCAAAAATGCCTCAAGCACGGAATTAGTTTGGGTTGGCCGCGTGATGGTATTACTTATCGCCATTGTTGCCATTGCTATCGCACAAGATCCGAATTCTAAAGTAATGGGCTTGGTATCCTACGCTTGGGCTGGCTTTGGCGCATCATTTGGGCCATTGGTGATCCTTTCCCTATTTAACCGAAACATCACCTCCAACGCCGCGTTATGGGGAATGTTAGCCGGTGCCGTAACAGTTGTGGCGTGGAAACCGCTAATGACCGCACTAAACTGGAAAGACATCGCCAACTTATACGAAATTATCCCAGGCTTCTTAGCTTGTTCTTTCGTTACCCTAACCTCATCAATTTTCTCACCAGTTGCCAAAGATGTAGCTGAAAAATTTGATGAGGCAGAGAAAAGCTACAATCAACAACGATAATAAATTTAAATCCAAGGGCTGAATAATCAGCCCTTTGGTTTTCTAAAAATGCCCTACTCTCACATTTTCCTTGTACAATCCACAAAATCTCAATAGACTACGCCAACTAATCCCAGTTTACCCTTATTTTAATAAAAAGAATTATGCGTGTTTCAGATTTTTATTTTGATTTACCCGATGCGTTGATCGCACGCTATCCCAAAGCGGATCGCAGCGCCAGCCGTTTATTACAGCTTAACGGTGAAAATGGTGAACTTTTTCACCGCACTTTTGCCGATGTGGTGGATTTGATCAACGAGGGGGATCTATTGATTTTTAATAACACCCGAGTGATCCCAGCAAGAATGTACGGACGCAAAGCTAGCGGCGGTAAGGTTGAGGTGTTGGTGGAACGAATTTTGTCGGAAGATCGTTTTCTTGCGCATATTCGTTCTTCCAAAGCGCCGAAAGAAGGGGCGGAGCTGTTTCTCGGCGAAGATAAATTAGGCGAAGGCAAGGGCATAAAAATGATTATGAAAGCTCGCCACGATACTTTATTTGAGCTAGAAATGGCAGAAAAAAGCACTGCACTTTTAGACGTGCTGCAACAAATCGGCCATATGCCACTGCCACCTTATATTGATCGCCCCGATGAAGATGCTGACAAAGAACGCTATCAAACGGTCTATAACAAAGTACCGGGCGCGGTGGCGGCACCCACTGCGGGCTTGCATTTTGATAATGAATTATTGGAAAAGCTGAAAGCAAAAGGCGTGAATTTTGCCTTTGTTACTTTGCACGTTGGCGCGGGTACATTCCAGCCTGTGCGGGTAGAAAATATTGAAGATCACAAAATGCACGCGGAATATGTGGAAGTGCCGCAGGAAACGGTGGACGCCATTTTGCGCACCAAAGCCAACGGCAAGCGTGTGATTGCCGTGGGAACAACCTCCGTGCGCTCCATTGAAAGTGCGGCGTTATTTAGCCAAGAAAACCAGAGTGGGCAACTACTTGCGCCGTATTTTTCTGATACGTCCATCTTTCTTTACCCAGGTAAAAAATTCCTTGTGGTGGACGCCTTAATCACCAATTTCCATTTACCAGAAAGTACGCTGATTATGCTAGTTTCTGCCTTTGCAGGATACAAGCACACGATGCAAGCCTATGAAAGTGCGGTGCAAAATGGCTACCGTTTTTTCAGTTATGGCGATGCGATGTTTATTACGAAAAATCCTAATGTAACGGGCTTAGATTAATCGCTAATGCCTATTAATTAACCCTCGAACTGTTTATTCGAAAAGGAAACATAATGACAATGAAATTTAAACTTCATAAAACTGATGGCACGGCACGCCGTGGCACAATGACTTTCCAACGCCCACAAGGGGAATTTGAAGTGCAAACCCCGGCCTTTATGCCTGTCGGCACTTACGGCACGGTAAAAGGAATGACACCAGAAGAAGTGCGTGCCACTGGGGCAGAAATTTTGCTTGGCAACACCTTTCACCTTTGGTTACGCCCTGGGCAAGAAATTATGCGTAAACACGGCGATTTACACGATTTTATGAACTGGCATCGCCCAATTTTAACGGATAGTGGCGGCTTCCAAGTGTTCAGCCTAGGTAAATTACGCAAAATTACTGAAGAAGGGGTGAAATTCCAAAATCCTATTAATGGCGAACGTATTTTCCTTTCCCCTGAAAAATCAATGGAAATTCAATATGATCTGGGTTCTGACATCGTGATGATCTTTGATGAATGTACGCCTTATCCAGCCACCTTTGATTATGCGAAAAAATCAATGGAAATGTCGCTCCGTTGGGCCAAGCGCAGCCGTGATCGTTTTGATGAACTGGGCAATAAAAATGCCTTGTTTGGCATTGTGCAAGGGGGCGTTTATGAAGAGTTGCGTAAAGTTTCCCTTGAGGGCTTGGTGAATATCGGCTTTGACGGCTATGCCGTAGGAGGGCTAGCCGTGGGTGAGCCAAAAGAAGATATGCACCGTATTTTAGAATATGTTTGCCCACAACTGCCAGCGGATAAACCGCGTTATTTAATGGGCGTAGGCAAGCCTGAAGATTTGGTGGAAGGCGTGCGCCGTGGAATTGATATGTTCGATTGCGTAATGCCAACGCGTAACGCACGCAACGGGCATTTATTTGTTACAGACGGCATTGTGAAAATTCGTAATGCGAAATACCGTGATGATACCAGCCCGCTTGATCCAGAATGTGATTGTTACACCTGTAAAAATTACACCAAAGCCTACCTTTATCATTTAGATAAGTGCGGTGAAATTTTAGGCGCAAGGTTAAACACCATTCACAATTTACGTTATTATCAACGCTTAATGGCTCAAATTCGTGAAGCCATTGAGAACGATAGCTTTGAACAATTTGTGCAAGATTTCTATGCACGCATTGGCAAGCCTGTTCCGCCATTGCAAAGTGAAGTGCAACAAAACGCACAAGCTGCTAATGCACAATCTTCTAATCCACAAGGTGAACAAAATGCTTAATCTTCAACCGCAACAATTTGCCAGCTGGAATGAGCCGATTGAAATGCTTTACGCCTGCCACGGCAAAGTGAAAATGTTCTGCCGTCAGCTGAATATTTTGCCTAGCTATTTGGAGAAAAATGGCAACATTCAAGCGGTGCAAAAAGATGTGCAGCAAATTTTGAATTATTTCAATATTGCCGCGCCATTGCACCACGATGATGAAGAAAAGGATTTTTTCCCAGCATTGCTAAAATACTGCCCACAAGCCAAAGCCGATGTGGAACGCTTAGAAAGCCAACACGAAACTTTGCATCAAAATTGGGCAGCTTTGTCTGTGCAGTTGGAAGCCTTGCTAAAAGGCGAAATTACACAAATTCCCACACCGCTTATTGCACAATTTATTGCTGGTTACGACAGCCATATTGCCATTGAAGAACCTTTATTTGAACTTGGCAAAATCCATATCCCACAAGAAGAATTAAGTGCGATGGGAAAAGTGATGGCAGCGCGCCGAAAAAACTAAATTAACGCATAAAATAAAACCTGCATTTTGGCAGGTTTTATCTTTTCTAAGAAAGAGAAAGTGAGGTGCTTTTTGCTCAAATTTTTGTTGTGAAAACCTTGACATAAATCACCGCACTTTTGCAAAAGCGCTTTGTCAATAAAGGGTTTTTGTGCTATTTTAACGTCCTACATTTTCATTAACTAACAAAAAGGATTAAAGATGGAAGCTCAACAAGGTAGCCCAATGTCAATGTTATTTATTTTCGTTCTGTTCGGATTGATTTTCTATTTTATGATTTATCGTCCACAAGCAAAACGCAATAAAGCGCATAAGCAATTAATGGCTGAGTTAGCGAAAGGCACGGAAGTTCTTACTTCAGGTGGTATTATCGGTAAAATCACCAAAATTGGGGCAGAAAGCGATTACGTTGTTCTTGCCTTAAATGACAGCACAGAAATTACCATTAAACGTGATTTCATTGTTTCTGTGTTACCAAAAGGTTCATTAAAAAGCCTTTAATTATTAACTATTTCCGCAAGGGAACTGGAAAGTTATGTTAAATCGTTACCCTTTATGGAAGAATATAATGGTGACCCTTGTGGTCGCCATTGGTGTTTTATATTCTCTCCCAAATCTTTACGGTGAAGATCCTGCCGTTCAAATTTCAGGAACTCGTGGACAAGAAGCCAACACAACGACTCTTAGCAATGTGCAAACGCTTCTTAACGAAAATCATCTCACTACAAAATCCATTAAATTAGAAAACGGTTCAATTCTTGCTCGTTTTAATAACACTGATGATCAGCTGCTTGCCAAAGATAAAATCAGCGAAAAATTAGGCAATGGCTATTCGGTCGCGCTTAACCTTGCGCCTGCTACGCCAAAATGGCTTTCTGATATTGGTGGTTCGCCAATGAAATGGGGCTTGGACTTGCGTGGTGGTGTACGCTTTTTAATGGAAGTGGATATGAATACTGCGCTGGCGAAACGTCAAGAGCAGTTGCAAGACAGTTTATTAGGCGAATTGCGTAAAGCGAAATATCAATATACCAATATTCGCGCAGGGGAAAATCATAGCACTGTGGTTACCCTAAAAAATCCAGATCAGCTTTCAGCTGTTCAGCGCTTATTGCGTCAAGCGCACCCCAATTTAGATATTCGTGAAATTTCTAATAACACGCTTTCTTTAACCTTATCTGATGCTGCGTTAAATGAAGCGCGCGATCACGCCATTGAGCAAAACTTGAGTATTTTACGCCGCCGTGTGGAAGAATTAGGTGTTTCTGAACCAGTGATTCAACGCCAAGGCGCAGAGCGTATTGTGGTGGAATTGCCGGGCGTTCAAGATACTGCGCGTGCAAAAGAAATTTTAGGTGCAACAGCCACTCTTGAGTTTCGTTTAGTGAATCAAAACGCCAATGTTGATGCGGCAATGCGTGGAATGGTGCCTTCAGATTCTGAAGTGAAATTTGATCGTAATGGTCGCCCTGTGGTGTTGTACAAACGTGCGGTATTAGGGGGGGAACATATTGTCAATGCGTCATCAGGGGTTGATCAAAATTCAGGTACGCCACAAGTAAGTGTAACCTTGGATAGCGAAGGTGGCGATATGATGTCGCAAACCACCAAAATGAATCTGAAAAAGCCGATGGCAACTTTATATGTTGAATATAAAGACAGCGGCAAAAAAGATGAAAATGGCAAAACAGTTCTCGCTAAACACGAAGAAGTGATCAATATTGCAACCATTCAAGGACGTTTTGGTAGCCAATTCCAAATTACTGGGATTGATAGCCCAAATGAAGCGCTTAATCTTTCTGTGTTATTACGTTCTGGCGCATTAACAGCACCAATCCAAATTGTGGAAGAACGTACAGTCGGGCCATCACTCGGTGCGCAAAATGTGGAACAAGGCTTGCAAGCAGGGCTTTGGGGCTTAGCCATTACTGTGGTCTTTATGCTGATTTATTATAAAGTGTTCGGCTTATTTGCAAGTATGGCACTGCTTGCCAATATGGTTTTACTTGTTGGTTTGATGTCGTTAATTCCGGGAGCAACGCTCACAATGCCGGGGATTGCAGGGATTATTCTTTCGGTGGGAATGTCTGTGGACGCGAACGTGTTGATTTTTGAGCGGATTAAAGAAGAAATTCGTAACGGACGAAGCATTCAACAAGCCATTAACGAAGGCTATAGCGGGGCATTTAGCAGTATTTTTGATGCTAACTTAACCACAATTTTAACTTCTATCGTGCTTTATGCGGTGGGAACAGGGCCAATTAAAGGCTTTGCGATCACCCTTTCATTAGGGGTTGCGATCTCAATGTTTACTGCGATTACAGGAACTCGAATGCTGGTAAATTTACTTTACGGCGGCAAACGCGTTGAGAAATTATCTATTTAAGGTGGTTACGATGAGCTTATTTACAAAAGATAAAAAAGTGAATGAATATAAAGGGGTAATCTTGCCATTCAAGCTTATCCCATTTATGCGCTACCGCCTTGTGGGTTATATTTTCTCATTAATTGTTACCGCACTTTGTATTACAAGCATTGTAACCAAAGGCTTTAACTGGGGCTTGGATTTCACTGGCGGTACAGTGGTGGATACGCATTTTTCCCAACCCGCTGATTTAGAAAAAATCCGTGCCACCTTAAAAGAAAATGGTATCGAAAGCCCATTAGTGCAAACCACAGGTGGCGTGCGTGATGTAATGATCCGTCTTTCAGCTTCGGCAGGAGGCGCGGATATTGGCACGCAAATCAAAGGAATGCTAAGTAAATTGGATAATGATATCCAAATTCGCAGCGTAGAATTTGTTGGCCCAAATGTGGGTGAAGAACTTACCCAAGGCGCGATTTATGCGACATTAATCACCTTATTAATGTTGCTTGCCTACATTGCATTCCGCTTTGAATGGCGTTTGGCGGCAGGGGGGATCGTTGCCCTTGCGCACGATGTGATTGTAACTCTTGGGATCTTTTCTTATTTCCAAATCGAAATGGATCTCACCTTTGTGGCAGCCATTTTATCGGTGGTGGGATACTCACTGAACGATAGTATCGTGGTATTTGACCGTGTGCGTGAAAACTTCCGCAAAATTCGCCGTATTGACACTGTGGATATTATTGATATTTCTCTCACCCAAACCCTATCAAGAACCTTGATGACATCGATCACAACGCTTTTTGTGGTGATCGCGCTGTTTGTGTTTGGTGGGCCTACGATCCATAGTTTCTCATTGGCGCTTTTAATCGGTATCGGCTTTGGTACTTACTCAACCATTTATATTGCTATTAGTATCGCCTATGATCTCGGCTTAAGACGTGAACATATGGTGATTCAAAAAGTGAATAAAGACGATATTGACGAACTGCCATAAAAAGGTTGAAAAATTTCACCGCACTTTTTTAACCAAGTGCGGTCTAATAACCAGTTAGATTTTAAGCCCGATTTATTCGGGCTTTTGTTTATAAATGTAGTTATGAAATATCCATTACAACAGCACAAAAGTGCGGTGGTTTTTACCCAATTTTTATCCTATCTAAAAAGTGCCGTAAAAAGGAATATTATGAAATTTACCCAAACCTTGCTTGCCTTAAGTTTATCTTCGCTTTCCCTTTTCGTATGGGGAAATTCGGCGCCGCCAGCTCGTGCAGTGAATTCAACCGCACAAAATACAGAAATAAAAGCGGCAGAAAATGTAAAGCAAGCGCAAAATGTAACGGAAAAGCAAAATATCACAGAGGGGCAAAATGTAAATAAAGCTAATGCTAGCCCTGAAAATAATGATGCTGCAAAAGCATTGTTAGTAAGCCAACAAAAACTGGCGCGCGAACGCGAAATTTATCGCAAGCTGCAACAATATTTAGCTCTTTCCCAAAGTGAAACCACATTAGGTATCGCCAAAGCATTATTGGTTCAGCTGCAAGATTATCCGCTCTTACCTTATGCGGAACATCAATTTCTAACCGCGAAAAAAGCCGCCTTATCTTTTGATGAAGTTATTGATTTTGTAAAGAAATATCCTGATTTTCCGCTCAAGAATTTGCCTAATTA
The DNA here is from genome assembly GCF_965138825.1 of Avibacterium endocarditidis. Lineage (NCBI taxonomy): Bacteria > Pseudomonadati > Pseudomonadota > Gammaproteobacteria > Pasteurellales > Pasteurellaceae > Avibacterium > Avibacterium endocarditidis. The sequence continues at coordinate 13,217 of NZ_CBCSDH010000010.1, read as the reverse complement.
TTGGTTGCAACAACAATACGATACACAAAATTGGCAGGGGATTTTAGCCAATGTGAACGATTTACCCAAAGATAACACCGCCTCTTGCATTGTGATGACAGCACAACAGCAAGAAAAACAACCTTCATCGCAAACAGAACCTGAAGCGACAGCGGACAAAATTATAGAAAAAAACACCGCACTTTCGATAAAAACCAAAGAGTTATGGCTCACAGGAAACAGCTCACCCACGCAATGCCAAGCTATTTTCCAGCAAGCCTACGATCACAGCGTGATTACGGAAGATTTAATTAAACAGCGTGCCTTGCTTGCCGTAGAAAAAAATAATCGTGCCTTAATTAGCGAATTGGCAGCGCTTACGCGAGATGCCGAATTAAAAACTTGGCTTACCAATCTGGCTAACTTATTGAAATCACCACGTTTATTGCTTTCTCCAAGCAACACTTTTTATATAGAAAATTTGCCTGCCAATGATGAAAATAAACAGATTTTGCTTGCCGTAATGCCTCGCTTTATTAAAACCATTACGGAAAATCAACTCAATGTCAGTGTGCCTTTTTCCCAATTACAACAATGGGCGGCTCGCTTTAACTTATCGCCCGCGCAAACCCAAGGCTGGCAATCTGCCTTGCTGAGCCAGCTTTTTGATAGCGAAAATCCGTCTATTCAGCAATGGCGTGATGTAACCCTGAAAACCTTAAAAGAAGATAAACAAACTGAACGCCGCATTCGTGTGGCATTGCGTGAAAAAGCGGATATTCAACCTTGGTTAAATTTGCTTTCGGAACAAGGTAAACAGAAAGATGAATGGCGATATTGGCAAGGTGAAGTGTTATTTCAGCAAGGCAAAACTGCGCAAGCCACACAGATTTGGCAGCAAATGCAGCAAAATGCACGGGGATTTTACCCTATGCTTGCAGCACAGCGTTTGGGGGGGGATTATCAGCCAACGATGAAAACTTTCTCGTCAAATGAACAACCTTTACAGCGCTATGCTCAGCAATTTGCACGCATTAATGAGTTACAGACGCTCAATGATCGTGCCAATATTCAGCGTGAATGGCGAGCATTGTTAGATAGCTCGGATTTTGCGGGCAAACTTGCCTTAGCCCAATATGCCGAGCAAAATCAGTGGGCTGATTTACAAGTGGAAGCCACGATTCAGGCGAAAGCGTGGGATTATATCGCCTTACGTTTACCTAACGCTTACCAAACGTGGTTTGATTTGTTCATCAATAACAAAAATAACGCAAAAATTCACCGCACTTTTGCTATGGCAATCGCTCGACAAGAAAGTGCGTGGCGCGCAAATGTAACTTCTTCTGCTAATGCACGTGGATTGATGCAACTGTTGCCAAGCACGGCGAAACTCACCGCAGAGCAAGATCAACTCCCTTATAAAAAAGAGAGCCAACTGTTTGATCCTATTGATAATATTATGCTTGGCACAACCCATCTTAATCAGCTTGCAGAAAAATATGGCAATAATCGCATTTTAATTGCTGCGGCTTACAACGCAGGCGCACGGCGTGTTGATAGCTGGCTGGCAAAATCCAATGGCAAGCTCACAATGGCAGAATTTATCGCCACCATTCCCTTTTATGAAACCCGTGGATATGTGCAAAATGTGCTAGCGTACGATTATTATTACCAACTGTTGCAAGGAGAAAAGGCAGAAAAATTTACCCAAGCCGAACAGAATAGATTATACTAGTGAAGTAGTTTAATAGCACAGTGAAACGTTTTAATCCTAGGAGAAAGCTATGTATGTGAGCAAAAATATGGATCAATGGCAGGCATTTATCGAGATTTTACGCACTGCGTTTGCACAAAATAAAGAACAAGAATTACTCACGCTGCTACTCACCGCAGATGAACGAGATGCGGTGGGCTTGCGTTTACAAATTGTAGCACAGTTATTAGATAAGCGTTGCTCACAACGCGAAATTCAACAAAATCTGAACACCAGCGCGGCAACCATTACAAGGGGATCAAATATGATCAAAACAATGCCACCTGAGTTTATGCAATGGGTAAAAGAACAGCTTGATGGGCAGAAAGAATAAAAAGCCAAAATGGTTGCAGCGCATTAAACAAAGAATCTTGCGTTATTCTTTCTATGCGTTCGCGGCTTTTTTAGGCATAACTTTGCTATTTCGTGTTGTGCCTGTGCCATTTTCTTCCTATATGGCACAGCAGAAAGTGAGTCATCTTTTAAACGGTGAAAGTTACCCCATTAAATATCAATGGGTGAGCTTGGATAAAATTTCGTGGCAAATGCAATTAGCCGTTATCGCCGCCGAAGATCAAAAATTTGCTCAGCATCACGGGATTGATTGGGACGCTATCGATAAGGCATTGAAATACAATAAAAAATCGACAAAAGTGCGGGGCGGCTCGACTATCTCACAGCAAACCATAAAAAATTTATACCTATGGCACGGACAAAGCTGGCTACGCAAGGGCATTGAATTACCGACCACCTTAATGGTAGAACTGCTTTGGTCAAAAAAACGGATTTTAGAAGTCTATTTAAACATTGCTGAATTTGGTAATGGCATTTTTGGCGTTGAAGCCGCTAGCCAAGCCTATTTTAAAAAATCGGCGAAACAGCTTAATCAGCAAGAAGCGGCGTTATTAGCTGCGGTGCTGCCTAATCCAATCATATTTAAAGCAAATAAACCCAGCGCGTTTGTGCAGAAAAAACAACGTTGGATTATGCGACAAATGAATGCCTTAGGTAAGGGATATTTAACTCAACTAAACTAAACTAGATAGGGGGAATTATGGCGATTTTAATTACAGGCGCATCGGCAGGCTTTGGTAAAGCAATGTGCGAAGTGTTTATTAAAGCAGGATACAAAGTGATTGGCGCGGCTCGCCGTTTAGAAAAACTGGAAAAGTTGCAAGCAGAGTTAGGCGAAAATTTCTTTCCATTACAAATGGATATGAATAATTTAAGCGAAATTGATCGCGCACTTTCCAAACTTCCTGAAGCATTCCAACAAATTGATTTGCTCGTGAATAACGCAGGTTTAGCGCTAGGTTTAGAGCCTGCACATCAAGCCAATTTTGACGATTGGCTAACAATGATCAACACCAACATTGTGGGCTTAACCTATATCACCCGCAAAGTGCTACCGCAAATGGTGGAACGCCAACAAGGGCATATTATCAATTTAGGCTCAATCGCAGGCACATATCCTTACCCAGGTGGCAACGTTTACGGCGCAACCAAGGCGTTTGTGGAACAATTTAGCTTGAATTTACGCGCTGATCTAGCTGGGACTAAGGTGCGTGTAACCAATGTAGAACCAGGGTTATGCGGCGGCACTGAATTTTCTAATGTACGTTTTAAAGGCGATGACAGAAAAGCGGCCAGCGTCTATGCCAACGTACACCCTATTGAGCCAATAGACATCGCCAACACCGTGCTATGGATCTACCAACAACCCGCCCACGTTAATATCAACAGCATTGAAATAATGCCCGTAGCACAAAGTTTCTCGGCGTTGAATGTGGTGAGAGATAAAAACTAAAGTGCGGTGAAAATTTTAGGAATTTTTAAAGGCGATGGAAAATCGCCTTATTTTTTATTCAATCACCTCTAGGTGGTTTGAAAATTTCTTCGGTACAAGGAAGATTGCAGGTAGAACAAAAATCGCCATCAGCACAAAACTCATTTGTGCGGAAGTTGGGTAAACCAATCCCGAAATAAAGGTGAAAAGCGCCATCATAATACAGCTAGAGCTTGCAAAATATAGCCCTTGTAATTTTGGAATCGTTTCGCTTGGCTGAGAAGTGATATAACGAATCATCGCAAAATGCCCCATTGCATAAGTGAATGCGTGTAACATTTGGACGAAGATTAGCAGCGTAAAATCTGTTGTGTAAGCAATAGTTGTCCAGCGAATGATCGCAGCTAATGCTGAAAACAAGGTCAAATAATGTATTTGCCAAGTTCTAAAGAAATGTTTAGAAAAGAAGAAAAATACCACTTCAGCAACCACACCCAAACTCCACAGCCAACTAATTTGTGAAGTGCTAAGACCGTTTGCAGACCAATAAATCGTGCCATACGCATAACAAGCCGCGTGTGAACCCTGAATAAGGGCGGTGGCAATAATCATTCTGATTGTCGTTGGATTTCGCAATAATTCACGATAACTTGCTGTTACCGCAGCCTCTTGTTTTTCCTGCTGATTAAATCTTTGTGTAGGATTTAAACTAATCCCCAGCCCCCAAAAAACTAAATAACCAATAATAATGCCGATAATTGCACTTTTTCCTAACCAACCAAGCAAATAGCCTGCAGTAATTGAGCCAACAATAAAAGCTAATGAACCAAATAAACGGCTTTTGCCATAATCCATTCCTAACTGCTGATGCCAACTCGTAGCAATGGTATCGCAAACAGGCATAATTCCGCCATTCAACATATGAAACAGCACTAAAATAGGAATAAGCCACCACAATGATTGCACTGCCCAATTCACCGCTATCAGCACCAACACACTTAACCAAGTTAGAATGCGACTTAATGGAATCAACTGATTAAGATGCCTAATATTTTTAGTGAAAAAAATAGCACCGGCAAAACGACATAAATAACTAAGGGAAATCAATGTGCCAATTAATTCCACATCATAGCCATACTGTGCTAACCAAATCGGTAAAAACGGCACAATGACACCATAAGCACAGTAAAAACCGAAAAAATTAAATGATGACCATTGAAAAGGGGTGAGTTTCAACATAGGGAAAGTCCCAACTTTGATTTTCAGATATAAAAAAGCCGCTCTTAGCGACTATCTTATTGATTTATTTCTATTTTTAGATGGTGCCGAGAACAGACTTGAGCCGCCATGACTCGAAAGTCAAGAGATGTAAAATCCCTTGTATAGCCCATTAACTCTAATAGCTCTTCAAGTGGAAGATCCAGCCAATACTACCACAAGATCTATTGCTAAATAGATAACTTGATCTTACACAAATTCCAAGGCTTGTAAAGGCTGGACATTAACTTTTTATAATAATGCTGAATTTACAGTGTCTCTAATCATTTCCACATCGTCTTCTATGTAAGTTAGTGTTACCTTAATATCCCTGTGCCCCAATAACTGCTTGGCTACGTAAAGATTATTAGGATTCTTCATTAAATTTGTTGCAACTGTGTGCCTAAATCTATGTGGAGATACATTGAACCCAACAGAACGAGATATAACTTTAAATATATGGCTTATTTGATGTTCACTGGTATTTTTAGCTCTATTCCTGGACAAAGGGCAAAAGAGATTAAAGTTAAATAACTGACAATCATTAGTTTGATTTGCTCGCTTTAATTCAAGGATAAGGTTCTGAAGATAAGGAAACAACTTATCTGAAATAGGAATTGTGTGTGAATGATGATTTTTATTTATTTCGGGAGATATATGAATAATTCTACTCACTAAATCTATATCACCAACCTTTAATTTTATTAATTGAGCTCGGCGAATTGCTGTATATCTGAATGTCTTTATTAACGTTTCAACAAACCATACAGGATTCAAGATACCTGGCAAATTATGTGCACCTTGCAGAAAAAAATCTAACTTTGCTAGTTCTGTACTAGACAAAATTTTCCGCTTAGCTTTTCCCTCTCTTAAAAATAATTTATTACAAGGATTATCTTGATAATCTAATAAATTTTGTTCAATTCCAAATTTATAGATTGCTTTGATGTGGCGCAAATAGCTATTCCATGTGATTGGTTTAATATTACTCCCAACCGCGGTTCTTCTCCAATCTAAAAGCAATAAACTAGAGATTTCATTTGGATACATAACATTGCAATTTCTCTGTAAGAGTCTAATAGCTTTCTGATAACTCTTAATTGTATCTCCTCGGAGATACTTATATAAAAAAATTTTGTAATAACTCTTCAAATGTAATATTACCTACCGCCATAATTAAGGTTCCTTTAATATTCTAATTAAAAAATTTCTAATATACTAAATTTCTATCGATTTAAAATAATTTACTCCATGCAGGATAAAATCTCTTATATCCTTTGAGTTTCGTAATAAATCCAGCAAACACTTCTCTTCTTTATTTATTGCTATAACCCCCCTCTCACCAAAAAGTATATAATTAATATCAACACCCTCTAATCCTAGCTTCATTAAATAGTCGGCTCTAGGCATAATTCGATTATGCTCATATTTGAACTGAGCTTGTGATCTAACACCTCCTAATTTTGCAAATGCTCTTTGAGTTAACCCCATTCTCTGTCTTTCTTCTTTTAAACGATGACCAATATACATATACATCCCTATTCTAGATAAAACGTTGACTAGCTCGTAATATATCTATCCAAAATATACTAAGCAATCAATTTTTATTTCATTTTTTCAGATAATAAATGCGAGAGCATACTCGATCTTTAAGGGAGTAACTCATTACATGGCTATAGGTAGGATTCCAATTAGTTATAAATAACACCTATATACATTATTTGATATTTCAGGAACCATGTATTATAAAAGACAAAGCAAACAAGAAAAAAAATAGTAAATAGATATTCGTAATATTATATAGCATTTGAAAAAGATTTAATCTATTCATCTCTGCTACATTTTCTTATCTTTTACAGCTTAAAAGTAAGAATAATCAATGACAAAGAAAAAATCAATATTGACGCAGGAACTTTAAGATCAAATAGAATTATAAAAGAAAGAGACTTCCCACTCGAATTAAATAATTGAATGAGGCCTTAATAAAAGAAGCTGAACAGAAAACTTTAGATTATCGTGTGGCATAAAATCATGCAAAGGTCGATAAAAGCCATCCTTATACTCAATCCCAAACATTGAGTATTTAAATTAAGTTAGGTGATGGACCTTTAATATAGTAGCTATAATAAAGTATGGTGTGCTTGACACACCATACTCGTAGCTAATCTAGTTAATTAAGCTTCAATTGGTGTACGCCAGTCATCTGAACCTGATGTACCTGCTACAGTATGCTCCCAAGTGATTTTTCGGTAAGCTAAAAAGACATCAAGTAATTGAGTAAACTCTTTTTGAGAAGGATCCTGTGCATGTGGCATTAAAAGATCCATATTAACAATAGTTGCATCTTCTAATGTAGTTGTGAAGTAATGCTCTTGTTTGCCTTCAACTGATGTGCGATACCATTTTAATTCTACTTTCGGTAGCATTTCTCCTGAAGCTAACGCATTATAAAGTAATGGAACTGCTTTATTTAGGGCTACCGTTAAAATTAATGGTTTATGTGCACGTTGACCTGATGGTTGACCTGATTGTGGATCCGTTGGTACGGTCACTTGGTGTTTAACCTGCTGAACCAACATTTGATCTTCATGACCTTCAACAAAAATATTTCCCACAGAATCAGCCGTAAACGCACCAGCTGTGATAGTTGAATTACCATTAAATCTCTTAGTTGTTGGTGATATGAAGGGAAAAGCAGAAGACTCATCTATAGAAGAGCGATCAATGATTTCTATTGATAAAAACAATTTTTCTTCAGTTATGGAAGAAATGGAAATTGGTTTGAATATTAATGTTGCAAACAAATTATCCGATAACGCATCACCAGATGATGAAATTAATGTGCAATTAGACATCAAATCTCTTAATGACTTCTCTCCAGATAACATTGTTAAATCCGTTCCAGAATTACGTAAATTGCTTGAATTAAGAGAAGCATTAACTGCCGTCAAAGGACCACTTGGGAATGTTCCGGCTTTTCGAGCTAGAATCGCAGAACTACTCGAAGATGAGCAATCCCGAGCTCAATTACTTGCAGAATTAAATTTAGTGGATAAAAAATAGTTGATCATACCAGAGGACTTTAGATATGGCTGATAAAATCCAAACAGAACAAATCGAACAAAATACCACTACCTCGGGCTCATTACTTGATGAAATCATGGCTCAAACAAGGCTTTCTGAAGATAGTGAAGGCTATGATATTGCTAAACAAGGTGTCGCTGCTTTTATTAGTAACATTTTAGAAACAGGCTCTAAAGAAGAGCCAGTAAACAAGTTATTAATAGATAAAATGATCAATGAGATTGATCGGAAATTAAGCGCCCAAGTAGATGAGATTCTACATCACAATGAATTTCGTAATTTAGAATCATCTTGGCGCTCATTAAAATTATTAGTTGATAAAACAGACTTTAGAGAAAATATTAAGATTAACGTTTTTCATGCAACAAAAGAAGAATTACTCGATGACTTCGAATTTGCACCTGAAATTGTTCAATCTGGTTTTTATAAACACGTTTATTCTTCTGGCTATGGTCAATTTGGTGGAGAACCTATTGGTGCCGTGATTGGGAACTATGAATTTACCCCTAAATCCCCAGATATGAAACTCTTGCAATATGTGAGCGCTGTAGGTTCTATGGCTCACGCCCCATTTATATCTTCCGTATCCCCCGCTTTCTTTGGTATTCAAAGTTATACTGAATTACCTGCAATTAAAGATCTAAAATCAGTGTTTGAAGGACCAATGTATGCTAAGTGGCGTTCATTACGAGAATCTGAAGACTCTCGTAGTTTAGGATTAACTGCCTCTCGTTTCTTAGTTCGTTTACCTTACTCTGTGTCAGACAATCCGGTAAAAACTTTTGGCTATGAAGAGGATGTAAGTAAAGACCACGAACACTATCTATGGGGTAATAGCGCATTTTTACTAGCTTCTTGCTTGACGGATAGTTTTGCTAAATATCGTTGGTGTGCAAATATTATTGGCCCACAAAGTGGCGGTGCGGTCTATGATTTACCAGTTCATATTTATGAAGCGATGGGACAAATTCAGTCAAAGATCCCAACAGAAGTGCTTATTACAGATAGAAGAGAATTTGAATTAGCGGAAGAAGGATTTATCGCATTAACTATGCGTAAAGGTAGTGATAATGCTGCATTCTTTTCTGCTAATTCTGTTCAAAAACCAAAAATTTTCCCAAATACAAAAGAGGGTAAAATAGCAGAAACCAACTACAAATTAGGTACTCAATTACCATATACATTTATGATCACTCGAGTAGCTCATTTCTTAAAAGTGTTACAACGTGAGCAAATTGGTAGCTGGAAAGAAGCAACTGATTTACAAACCGAGTTAAATAAATGGCTCAAGCAATATGTCGCTGATCAAGAAAACCCACCTGCAGATGTTCGTAGTCGTCGTCCATTCAGAGCGGCATCTATTTCTGTATCAGATGTAGAGGGAGATCCAGGTTGGTTCTTGTCTTCCATCAAATTAAGACCACACTTTAAATATATGGGATCTAACTTTGAACTATCGCTTGTTGGTCGTCTAGACAAGGAATAGAAAAATGGCATTATTAAGTTGGCAACGAGATAGTACAGCTAGCTTATTTGAGCGTATACAGGGGAAGGAGGTAAATCCTTCTCCTCTCTCCCATTCTGGTCTCAAAACTTTTATCGAGTCAATAAAACATAATCTTAACAATATCCTTAATACCCATCCAGGCACATCACAAAGTGCGGTCCAATTAGGTATTATGGACTTAAATGATGCCACGAGTAATACAGGAGATATCTATCAAAAAATATCCCAAATCATTCAAGAATGCATTTTGAATTTTGAGCCTCGAATCATCGCGGTAAATGTGACACCATTTCCTAATGAAGAGCAACCTCTAACCCTATTTTTTTACGTCACGGCAACAGTATCCTTTGAAGACTACACCAAAGACATTGCCTTTAATTTACACCTAGATAACGATCATCGTTATTATCTAGATATGAGCAACATTACTTAAGATGTGATTATGTCTCTTGAAAAATATTTTAGACAAGAATTAGATTATCTGCGTGAATTAGGTAAAAAAATTGCTAATGAAAAGCCTCATTTGGCTAATTTTTTATCTGAAAAAAGTGCCGATCCCGATGTTGAACGATTACTAGAAGGCTTTGCCTTTTTATCTGGTAGTTTAAGAGCTAAAATTGAAGATCAATTTCCAGAGTTCACTCATAGTTTAATTAATATGCTCTGGCCAAATTATCTGCGCCCAACACCAAGTATGACTATCGTTGAATTTTTTCCCAACCCTAAAGTCGCAAAAGGTTTTGATGTCGTAAATAAAGGTACCACGTTATTAAGCCGTCCTATAACATCTGGTAACTCCGACAAAAAACTACAATGTCAATTTCAGACTTGCCGTGATGTTTGGCTCAATCCCTTCTCTCTTTCAGATGCAAGTGTATTAAATAGTAACGAGCAAGCTATTATTAGCTTAGTATTTTCTAGTGAATCGCCACTAAAATTCTCTGAACTAGATTTAAATAAGTTGCGTTTTTATCTAGGGGCAGATGATTACACTAATCAGCAACTATATCTATGGTTTAGCTATTACTTGACAGGTGCAGAGATTGTTGTCAACGACCAGAAAATAACATTACCTGAGTTTAATTTTTCACCTGCAGGATTTAATAAAGAAGACGCTCTCTTACCTTACCCTAAAAATGCTTACAGTGGTTATCGGATCTTACAAGAATATTTCTGCTTTCCCGAAAGCTTCATGTTCTTTGACGTAAATGGTATCGCTCCACTACCAAATACTCTTGATGAATCAAATCAATTTATATTAAACCTCTATTTCTCTGAACCATTGTCTTCAGATGTTCAAATTAGAAAATCAACTTTTAGACTACATTGCACACCTGCAATAAATTTATTTAAGCATAGTTGTGAACCGCTCAGATTCGATGGAGATAAAGATGAATATTTGCTAAAAGGAAGTCATTCTCATCCTGAATGGTATGAAATATTCTCAGTAGATCAAGTATCAAGCTATGTTGAAAATACGAACAATAAAGCTAGAGGGCCTAGTCATTCTTCCACACGTCATTACTTACCTTTTGAAAGCTTTGAGCATCAAATTGAATATGCTAAAGGACGAACCGAACTTTATTATAAAGTAAGGGCTAAAGATGCCTTATTTGAAAAAGGATTTGATCATTATATTTCTTTTGTAAGAGGCGATGAGGTAATAAGTTTAGGAAAAACCGAATCCATCTCGATCAATGTGACTTGCACTAACCGTGAAATACCAACCAACTTAAAAGTTGGTGATATTTGCATTGGCACAGAAACAAACCCAGCAATTGTTGAATTTAAAAATATCACTCGTCCATCTATGCCACTGCATCCATTACTAGATGGAACACTCGCTTGGAAATTAATTTCCAATTCTTCACTAAACTACTTATCGTTACTCGAAATTGAGGCATTAAAAGAGGAATTTATGCGATGATTCCAATTGATCCTATTGCTTGGCAAGCTTCAGGACATGTTACTCTATGGCATAATGGTAATGCTATTGGAAACCATCATTATATATTAAATCAGGCTGGACAGCCTCTTGCTAAAGAAATTTATTTTTGGGAGTTAAAATAATGTACCAAACAAGGAAAAAACTTTTATTAACACTTTTATTTTTTATTATAAATAATAGTAATGCGGCTAACCTACTCACTCAAGTAAAAGAAAAACTTTCTAATGATAAGTTGGCTCTGGAACAATTCAAATATCTAGGGACACTACATTGTCTTGATGTAAGAATAAAAATGAAAAATAACTCATTATTCACTAATGAATATATACATCTTTATAATAATCTTTATCCTTTTCCTAGGTTAATTAAAAGCAATAAATTATTGGATCAATATATCATCATTGAAAAAAATCCGCCTTCCCGAAAAAAGGAGTTATGCTGGATAAATATTTCCACAATGACATTAACGCATGTTTAAAATTATATTCATCACCTAACATAAAAAAACAATACTTAGACTTTATATCTAAAGATATTAACTATATAGATGAAGATATCAATTCTCCTGAATATACAGATGAAGAGACCATAAGAGAAAATATGCTAGACTATATTAATAGCGGAAATCTAGATTTACATAGGTTTGTGGATGGGCTTCCAAAGGAATAAAGCTAGATATAAGAAAGTTGATAAATAGTTTATGAAATAAATCGTAAACTTTATTTTATACATATTATCGTATTTTATTTATGGAGGTTATTTAGGGATTTGATTCTATTTTGCATTCAAGTGATGAAATGCCTACCCGAGGAACTGAGAAAATTTTATCTATAAACAGAAGAATAATAGGCGAATATAAATTGTTATCTTTAAATTGCAATACTATAGTATGTGATACATTAAAGAAATCAGAAACTAAATTTTTTGAGTTTAGCCAAATAGAGGAATATCTTGATTAACTGATTTTAAATAAGAATAAAATTGTAAAATAATATACTAAAACTATAGAAGCTTGTATCCTTAATATAAGAGGATATAGGTATTACCCAGTTAAAGAATGGTATAGATCAGTGAGTGGGTTTAGTTAATGAGAAAAACTTGTTTGACATTGATTTTTATAATTTCCTTAGTATGTTGAATAGGCTTATCAGTAATATTTAGATATTCAATTGATGGTATGGCATCTGAGGTTAAAAACCCTAGTATATTAATATTAGCAAGTATTCTTGGAAATTTATTCTTAATTATTATTAAAAATATTTATTTTCTTATTTGTTTATTATTTCCTTGGAGATTCATAGTAAATTATATCATATTCGCAATTAGTTTAATAATGGTATTCTCTTATATTTCTAAGGTAAAAAAGATAGCTGGGAAGTTTTTTTATCAAAAGAAGCTCGTGCTGGGTGAGGGTTGCCCAACCTTGGGCAGGGCAAGATTGGGGAATGCTTGCGATTCCGCGTGTTGGACAAGAAGTAGTGGTGAGTTTTCTTGAAGGCGACCCAGACCAACCGCTGATTATTGGGCGAGTGTATAACGAACTGCAAGTTCCACTGGGCAATTTACCGGTTAGCCGTACACAAATGCATATCAAATCCAAGACCTATAAAGGCGAAGGGTATAACAGCTTGATGTTTGATGATGCGACAAATAATGAGTTAGGGGCTGTAGTAGATTAGCAACAATGCTATACTACAAAAATGAAGATAACATATTGTAAATTAAAGAAATCTATACAGAAAAAACTGCTGGAGTTTTTTATCGCAGAAGTTACTGCAAGAACGGCAGCAAATTTGCTAGATATTCAACCGAATACAGCCGCTTTGTTCTACCATAAAATCAGGCTTGTGATTGGCTATCATTTATCCCTTGAAGTTAACGAGATTTTTGAGGGGGAAATTGA